>CAZNGF010000022.1:0-36146 GCA_964572855.1 uncultured Thermotogae bacterium
ACGCGTAATCCATCGCCGGCCGGCGGCGCTGGAAGTCGGTGGCGTCTTGAAAGGCCTTGGCGGCCAGCAGCGCGTCGGCTTCGCGGTCGAGGCCCGCCGTGAACGTGAGGCTGGCGGCGGGCTTGCCGTCGGCAAACCCGCTGGGGACGACGACGGCCGGGTGGCCCGTGAGGTTGGTGAGCGTCAAGTTGTCCGCACCGAACGAGGGACAGACGTAGACGTCGATTTGCTCGAACAGCGCGTTTAGCTTCTCGATGGCCAGCGTGCGGATGCGATTCGCCTGGACGTACTCGACGGCCGGGACAAAGCGCGCGGCGCGGAACAGGTTGGGCCAGGCGTCGGCGTCCTGCCGCACGAGCGCGTCGTCGCGGTCGCTGCGGGTCAGCGCGTCGAAGGCCGCGGCCGCCTCGGCGAACAGGATCAATCGCAGCGCGTCGAAGGGCAGCTCGGGCAGCTCGACCGGGACCAGCGCGACGCCGAGCCCTTGGAGCGCCTCCAGCGCCGCGTCGTCGTGCGCCTTGCCCTCGCGCTCCTGCTCGAAGGCCGAGCGGACGTAGCCGATCCGCAGGTCGCCGAGTGAGGCGCTTGCGTCCCAGTTGAAGGGCCGCTCCACCACGGTCGCGTCCCGGCCGTCCGGCCCGCGGATCGCGTCGAGCACGAGCGCGCAGTCCTCGACCGCGCGCGCCAGCGGGCCCAGCTTGTCCATGCTCCAGCTCAGCGCCATGACGCCGTGCCGGCTCACGCGCCCGAAGGTCGGGCGCAGGCCCGTGACGCCGCAGCGCGTGGCGGGCGAGACGATCGAGCCCAGCGTCTCCGAACCGATCGCAAAGCCCGTCAGTCCGGCCGCCACGGCCGAGGCCGGCCCGGCCGAGGAGCCGCTGGCGCCGTCCTCGAGATCCCAGGGGCTTTGCGTCGTCGCCTTGAACCACACGTCGCCGTAGGCCAGCGCGCCGGTGGCCAGTTTGCCGAGCAGGACCGCGCCGGCGGCCTCCAGGCGTTCGACCACGGTGGCGTTCAACTCGATCCGCTGCTCCTTGAACGGCGCCGCGCCCCAGGTGGTCGGGTAGCCCTCGACGGCCAGCAGGTCCTTGGCACCCCAGGGAATCCCGTGCAACGGACCGCGGTCTTTCCCCGCCTGAATCTCCCGGTCCGCCCGCTCGGCCTGCTCGCGGGCCAAATCCTCCGTGAGGGTTACGACGCAGTTCAAGTACGGATCGTAGCGTTTCAGGCGTTCCAGGTAGAGCTCGGTGAGTTCAACCGAGGTGACCTGCCGGGTGCGCAGCAAATGGCCCAGCTGCGTCACCGGCAGGAAGGCCAGCTCGGTGTCATCCGGCGGGCGCTCGAACGCCTCGATCTTGCTCGGCTTGAGCGGACGCTGGGCTCGGTGCGTTTGAGCGAGCGGGCGCGGGTCGAAGCGCAGCGCCGGCGAGACGGCGTTGTCCAGCGTGACGGCGCGCAGCCCCTCGAACGCTTCCAGCCGCTGCGAGAGCGTCTCGCGCATGAGCTCGCGCTCCCCGTCGGTGAAACTCAGGCCGAGCAGCGCCTCGGCCGCGGCGATCCCGTCCGCACGGATTCTGGGTGCGTCTCCTTGTTCGTTCATGGGGCCGCTACCTTACCCCGGCGCGCGCGGGCGGGGCAAGGGTCTCAAGCCGAGGCCGCTTTCCCCCTCTCCCTTGACGGGAGAGGGCCGGGGTGAGGGTGAAGCCAAATGGCAGGCACAGCCTGCCCTACTTGCTATTGAGAGGACGGCGCGCGGCAGTGGGCCAAGCCCTGCTTCTCCAGGTAGCGCTGGTGATAGTCCTCGGCGCGGTAGAAGGGACCGGCCGGGGTGATCTCGGTGGCGATGGGGCGTGCGAAGCGGCCCGAGGCGTCGAGTTCGCGCTTGGAGGCCTGCGCCTGCGCCTTCTGTTCCTCGTCGTGGTAGAAAACGGCCGAGCGGTACTGTGAGCCCACGTCGGGACCCTGGCGGTCGACCTGGGTGGGGTCGTGGCAGCCCCAGAAGACATTGAGCAAGTCCTCATAGGAGACTTGGTCGGGATCGTATTCGACCCGAACGACCTCGGCGTGGCCGGTGTTCTGGCGGCACACCTGCTGGTAGCTGGGGTGTTCGGCCGAACCGCCCATGAAGCCGACGGCCGTCTCGACCACGCCCTCGAGCTGGCGGAAGGCGGCCTCGACGCCCCAGAAGCACCCCGCGCCGAAGGTGGCTTGCTTTTGCATGGGACTCCTTTCGCATCTTTTGTTCCCATTGAACCGACGGATGCCGGAACGCGCAACGGGGCCATGGGATTCGATGCGAAGGGAAACCAAAGACCGCCTAAAGCTCGGTGACCGTTTCCTCGAGCGCGACCCCGCGCGCCGCCAGGTGGTCGCGCAGCGCTTGGAAACACCGCTCGTCGAACCCCAGGTACTCCGGCGGGCAGATGCCCGCCTGTTGGAAGCGCCCCTCGGCCAGCAGCCGCACGGCGGCCGTACAGGTGTAGCCGGTCGTGCGCGCCATCGAGGTGGTGTCGGTTTCGGGGTCGTATTGGTCGAACAGGTCGTAGCTGTGGCGCAGGTGTCGTTCGCCCCGCTTGCCGGTCAGCTCGACCCGCATGACCGTGAGGTCGGCCTCGCCGTCCCGCAGCTTCCACTGCTCGAACAAGAGCTTGGCGGTCAAGCTCAGGGGACGCACGGGCTGACCGTCGATCACAACGGGGTTGGGGTCGAAAAAGCCGCTCTCTCGGAAGACCCGCATGAGCGCGGCGTGGCCGGGGTAGCGCAGCGTCTTCTCGACCATGTGCGGGACGTCCAGCGTGTGGCGCAGCGTGCGCAGGCCGTCGGTGTTGAACGCCTCCAGCGTGCCGACCCGGGGGCTCTCGAAGGGCTCGACGTCGCTGAGCGCGGGGCGCACGACCTCGCGGCCGCCCTGGAGCAGGCGTGCCGGGCGGGTGTACTCCTCCAGCACGTCGAGCGGCGAGAACACCGCTTTGTACTCGTAGGGCCGGCGCCGTACCTGGGGCAGGCCGCCCACGTAACAGGCGTAGCGCTCAACCGAATCCAGTTGCGTCGAGACGTATCCTGCGATCGCGTTGCACAGGCCCGGCGCCACGCCGCAGTCCACCACGGCGGTCACGCCGCGCTCGCGGGCCAGCGCGTCCAGCGCGAACGGGTCCTCGGCGAAAAACGAGATGTCCACGACGTCCATGCCCGCTTCGACGATGGCCTTGAGCGTTTGAAAGCCCAGGAACCCCGGCACGGCGCACACCGCCAGGTCGGCCTCTTTCAGCAGCGGGGGAAACGATCCCGGATCGCTCAGGTCCGCACGCACGCGCTCGGCCGCCGGCACCCGCAACGCCACGCGTTCCAGCGCCTCCCGACTCCCGTCCACGGCGGTCACCTCGAACGCCCCGTCGCGCGCCAAGTCGGCCACGATCGCGCTCCCGACCCGGCCGCACCCCAACACGGCGATGCGCATAAAGCCCCTTTCGGCGGCGAAGCGCCCGCGCTCCGGCGCGCTTCGGATTATGCGAGCGCTGCGCGCGCGGCACAACTCGCGTTTGTGTCGCGCCCCGAAATGCGCTATCAATGGACGGTAAGGAGGCGATCATGGCGCGTGTGTTGCTATTGTGCGTTTGCGTGTTGGGGCTGGGCGGGTGCGGTCTGTTGCAGGGGTTCTTCGAGCAACCCGAACGGCCGCCCGACGAACCGACGGTCGACGAGCCGGGAGAAGAACTCGTGTTCGAGCGCCACCTGCGCGGCTCCTCCAACCAGGACTTCGCGGTGATCTCCCTTTACCGGAAGCACTTTTCGCAGTCCCGGCTCGTGCTGGAGGCGCTGCAGCGGCTCGACACGGTCGAGCTCGACCTGCAGTTGCCCGAGTGCCTCAAGCCCGCACAGGGGTCGACCACGGGTTCGTCCCGCTGGGTCGAGTACCTGCTCGAGCCCGGCACCTACGAGCGCTTCACGCAGTGGGAGCAGTGGAAGACCGACTGCATCCCCAACGGGACGCTCGTCTACACGATCTCGTCGGGCTCCAACGGCGACTCGGCCAGCGTGCCGTTCCCGTGGCCGCGCGAGCTGGAGCAAGCCGAGCGGCGCTGATGCGCCCGCCCGAACCCGAGCGCTGGAGCCACTGGGACGTCAGCGAGCGCACGAGGGGCTCGGTTTGAAGGGGCGTACGTGAAAACGACGGGCTTTTGTGCCATTCAGCTTGCCAGCGCGTCGCGCACGAGCAGGTCGTTGAGCCGCCTTGTGAACTCGGCCGGGTCGGGCAGCGGCGAGCCCTCGGCGATGAGCGCCTGGTCGTGGAGCAGCCGGCCGTAGGATTCCACGCGCGGGTCGTCCGGGTTGGCGCCGTGCAAATCCCTGAGCGTCTTCACGACCGTGTGCTCGGGGTTGAGCTCCAGGATGCGCCTCTGTTCAGGTAACCCTTCGTCCTGACCCATCTGCTTCAGGATGCGGTGCATGTGCGGGCTGATGGCGCCCTCCTCGTGGACCAAACACGCCGCGCTCTGCTTGAGCCGGCGCGACAGGCGCACCTCTGCCACGCCCAGCGACTTGCGCAGCCGCTCGAACAGCGGCAGGAATTCTTCTTTGGTCTTCGTGTCGTTAGCTTCGACGTCACTGTCCAGCTCGCCCTGGTTGGCGGCTTTGAGCGGCATCTCCCGGTACGCATCCAGGTAGGGGATCACGAACTCGTCCACGGGGTCGGTGAGCAGCAGCACGTCCCAGCCGCGCGCGCGGAACGCCTCCAGCGCCGGGCTGCGCTCGATACGCTCGCGCCGCTCGCCGGTGAGGTAGTAGATCGCGCTCTGCCCCTCGGGCATTTTCTCAAGGTAGTCCGCCAACGTGGTGTAGGCGCCCCGGTCGGTGTCGATCGACTCGAACAGGAGCAAGTCGGCGATCTGCTCGCGGTTGGCAAAGTCCTGCGCCAGGCCCTCTTTGAGGATCTCGCCCAGCTCGCCGTAGACGGATTTGTACGTCTCGTGGTCGTCGGATTTCATCTCCTCCAGCGCCTTGAAGGCGTTTTTGACCACGTTCTTGCGGATGCGGCCCAAGAGCGGGTTGTCCTGCAGCGTCTCGCGCGAGATGTTCAAGGGGAGATCGGCGCAGTCCACCACGCCCTTGACAAACCGCAGGTACGGCGGCAGGAGCTGCTCGCAGTGGTCCATCACCTGCACGCGCTTGATGTAGAGCCGCGGCCCGATTTTGGGCTCGCCGAACAGAAGGTCGAAGGTGCGGTGCGCGGGCACGAACAGCAGCACGTTGAACTCCAGCGTGCCTTCCGCCCGGTAGTGGATCACCTTGGCGGGCGGCTCGGTGTCGCCGGAGATCTGCTTGTAGAAGTTGGCGTAGTCGTCCTGGGAGATGTCGTCTTTGTCGCGCAGCCAGAGGGCCTCGCGCGCGTTGAGCGCCTCCTCCTTGGGCTCGCCGCCCTCCGCTTGGACGTCCATCACGACCGGGTGCTCGATGAAGTCGGAGTAGTCCTTGACGACCTCGCGCAGCTTCCATTCCTCCAGATATTCCTTGGCCTCGTCGCTGAGGTGGAGCACGACGTCGGTGCCGCGCGTTGGCTTCTCAAAGGGCTCGACCGTGTACGCGCTTTGGCCGTCGGAGACCCACTTGATGCCGTCGGACGCCTCGCCGCCCAGCGGCCGGCTCAGCACCGTGACGCGCTCGGCCACCATGAAGGCCGAGTAGAACCCCACCCCGAACTGGCCGATGAGCTCGGGGCGCTCCGAGGCGTCGGCCTGCTGCAGGGCTTCCAGAAACGCCTTCGTGCCGGACTTGGCGATCGTGCCCAGGCTCTCGACCGCTTCCTCGCGCGACATCCCCACGCCGTTGTCGCGCACGGTGAGCGTGCCGGCTTCCTTGTCGGGAATGAGCTTGATCTTCCAGTCCTTGTCGCCGTCGCGCAGCGAGTCGTCCTGCAGCGCGCGGAAGCGGGCCTTGTCGATGGCGTCGCTGGCGTTGCTGATGAGCTCTCTCAGGAACACCTCGTTGTGCGAGTAGAGCGAGTGCGTGATGATCTTGAGGATTTGCGACAGTTCGCTTTTGAACTTGCGCTTGCTCTTGGTCGCGCTCATGGATTCCTCCTCGTATGAAGTGAAACGGTGAACTGTTGGCGGTTTGCTCCATTATACCTCTGCGGGCGCCGCCGTCCACCCCGCCCGCCCTGGGTCGCTTTCAATGTGTTTAAAAAACCTGTTTTCAAGGCCAAAATTTGAACTTCTAGCGGGGGATTGACTATACTGGGGAAAAGCGCTAGGTCGTGGAGTGACCCATGTTCCGACTCTCCCTGTTCGGCGGGTTTCAGCTCCAGGACGAACATGGGAACCCGCTCGAGATCCGAAATCGCAAGGCCCAGCTCCTGCTGGCCTACCTCGTGCTGCACGCCGGGCAGGACCACAGCCGCGAGAAGCTGATCGATTTGTTCTGGCCGGATTCCGAGCTCGACAAGGCCGACAACAACCTGCGACAGGCCATCTACACGGTCCGCAAAGCCATCGAGCCCGAGGGCACGCCGCGCGGGACCTACCTCGCCGCGCGGCAGGGAATCGTGCGCTTTTCGGCCGAGGCGGACTACTGGGACGACGTCAGCGCGTTTGAAACGTTGCTCCAGCGCGCCGAGGCGACCGCGGACGAGGCGCGGGCGCTTGCGCTCAAGGAGGCCGTCGAGCTCTACCGCGACGACCTGCTGGCCGGCGTGTACGAGGACTGGTGTCTCGACCTGCAGCAGACCTACCGCACGCGCTACCTCAACGCCCTGCACGCGCTCATCGACGACCTGATCGCCGACAAGGACTACGCGACCGCCATCCCCTACGCCCAGGGCAGCCTGAGCCAGGACCCGCTGCAGGAGGACATGCACCGCCGGCTCATGGTCCTCTACCATGCCGTCGGCGAGCGCACGGCCGCGCTGCAGCAATACCGCGAGTGCGAGCGCGTCCTGCGCGATGAGCTGGACGCCGAGCCCGCGCCCGAGACCCGCGCGCTGCTGGAGGAGATCGAGTCCCGCACGGGGCTCGACCGCATCGAGGACCAGGTCGAACACGCGCGCGAGCTCATCCACCGCTTCCCCGACCTGGGCGCGCCGTTTGTGGGGCGAGAAAAAGAATCGCTCAAGCTGGCCCGCGCCTGGGCCGAAGCCAGCGAGGGACGGGGGCAGGCCGTCTTGATCGCCGGCGAGGCCGGCATCGGCAAGACGCGGCTGGCCCAGCAGTACCTGGACTACGCCGCCACCCACGGCGGCCTGGACCTGCGCGGGCGCAGCTACGAGCTGGAGGGCAAGTCGCCCTACCAGCCCCTGGTCGAGGCGCTGCGCCGCGGGCTGCGCGACCTGCCCGAGGAGGCGATTCGCTCCGTCTCCTCGCTCTGGCTGCGCGAGGTGGCCAAGATGGTCCCCGAACTCGCCCCCGAGAGCGCCGAGGCCCCGCACGCCGCGCCGCTGGTCTCGCCCGAGCAGGAGCGCCAGCGCCTGTTCGAAGGGCTGTGCCAGTTCCTGCTCGCGCTCTCCAAGGAGAGGCCCGTCGCGCTCTTCCTGGACGACTTGCAGTGGGCCGACGCCTCGACGCTGCAATTCGTGGCCTACCTGGCGCGCCGCATCGAGTCCGAACGCGTGCTAATCCTGGGCACCTACCGCGAGGAGGAGCTGGGCGAGGACCATCCGCTTTGGGCGCGGCTGCAGCAGCTCATCAGCGACCAGGGCGTGACGCAGGTCAACCTCCAACCGCTGGGCGCCGAGGAGATCCGGGCGTTGGTCGAGGGCATGCTCAAGTCCGAGGAGCAGGCGCTGCTGGCCCGGCGCGTGTTCGAGGAATCCAAGGGCGTGCCCTTCTTCGCCGAGGAGCTGCTCAAGGCGTTCATGGACGCGGGCGTGGTGGGGCTGGACGCGCAGCGCCAGTGGCAGGTCGCGCCCGACCGGCTCTCGGCCGAGCACGTGCCCGGCACGGTGCAAGCGCTCATCGAATCGCGCCTGCCCCGGCTGGACGAATCCAGCCGGCGGCTGCTGGAACAAGCCGCCGTGGTAAGCCGGGATTTCACGCCCGACTGGATGGGCCCGCTGGTCGGGTTGTCGGAGGGCGCGCTCAACGACGCGCTCGACGCGCTCCTGGACGCCCGTTTCCTGGAGTCCGAGGGCGTCCACTACCGCTTCCGTCACGACCTCACGCGCCAGGTCGTCTACCGCCGCCTGCGCCCCGAGCGTCGGCGTCAGCTGCACCTGCGGACCGGCGAGGCGCTGGAGCCGTTCTACGCCCAAGACCCCGAGGGCGAGGGCAGCCAGTGGCTCGGCGACCTGGCGCGCCACTTCCACCAGGCGCAGCGCTGGGAGCGGGCGCTGGCCTACGGCCTCAAGGCCGGCGAGCAGGCCTGGACGCGTAGCTACTCCAAGGACGAGGCATTGGCCTTCTTCGAGCGCGCGCTGGAGGCCGCCGAGCACCTGGACGATACAACGGGCCGGCTGCGCGCGCTCAAGGGGCTGGGCGAGGTGTGCGCCCTCACCGACGAGCAGGACCGCGGGCTCGAATACTGCGAGCGCGCCTTGGAAGACTGCGACGATCCCGAAGACTGCGCCGACCTCTACTGCGCCGTCGCCGCCGTCTACCACCACAAGCGCGAGCTGGAAACGGGTCTGAAGTACTGCGAGAAGGCGCTCAAGGAGCTGGGGGAGGAGAGCGAGTCGCCTTCGCTGATCCGGACTTGCTACTACGCCAGCAACTTCAACAACTGGCTCAGCCGTCCAGACCAGGCCATTGCCCATTGCGAACGCGCCTTGAATCTATTGGAGAAGCGGTCGAATGACTACTGGCGCTCGCTCATCTTGTCCGAGTTGGGACATGCTCATATCAGAAAAGAGGAATACAACAAGGCAATCGAACACCTGCAAAAGGCAATTCAGCTTGCCGAACAGCTGCAAGATCAAAACACGTTAAGATTGGCGGTATTCAACTTAGGACTTGCGCATTTCAATAGCAAAGATATTAATAATGCTATCCTGCATTGGGAGAAAGCACTTAAGCTTACTCAAGAGATGGGCAACATACCTGGAGATTTGGCAGGAATCTATAGCTGGCTTGTGCATGGATTCATGATCTCAGGTGAGTACGAGAAATCTTTAGAATATGCATATAAACAACTAGAAAACAATAAGCTTGCCAACAGGCCCCTTATGATTGGCTCTTCATATGCGCGCATTGGATGTCTATATGACACAATAGGCGATTCTAAGATGGCGAAAAAGGCTTTTAGCCAAGCCTTTGATCAAATTCATCAGAGTGGTCGTCTCTATCATACAATCATTGTTTCATACTTGTTTCTCGATCGTAGAGACAAGGCAATTGATTGGTTTAAGCGTGGTCGCAGTCACCTAGAAAAGCGGAGATTCGAGCACTTGGCTAATTATCCTGCATTGACGCCATCATTTGAACAATTCCAACAGTCCCCAGAGTTTAGAGCTTTTCTCGCTGAAGAGCTGGAATCTTAAAAGCAATTAATTTAACTTTTCTTAATAATGATCGTTCGCTGCTCTAGGATTATCGCTTCGCAGTTACACGGTTTGGCTGTCTTGCCAAATACACATTCACCTGGAAGCGGGAGTGTGAGGTCCACCGCGCTGTTCGAGGGGACGGACTTCACGCTCTCCGAGCAGAGCAGACAAGCGATGCGGATTTGTCTGTTTAGCGGATGTTAAACCCATCTCAAGAACCAGAGAAAAGCGGACGATGCCGGAGAAGCGCTAGACAACTGAGGAAGTTGCTGAAAACTCCGGCATCGTCCGTCCACTCATGTCAAACTCGCTACAGCTCCAACGTTCGCACTACGAACACACTTTAACGTCGACGCATGCTTTCATGCGCCTCACGTTGTCCAGTTCGAACTCTACGTCATGTCGCCCCGTATCGATGGAGGGGAACATCAGGTTCCTTGGATCGAGGCTGTGTTCGGCTCCCAGGTTGTGCCCGATCTCGTGCGCCACCAACAGGAACCGTTGCAGCAGGAGCGCTTGAAAGTTCTCGTTGGCACTTCCCTCCTCGTTGGGCTTCGGCCTGTGTTGTGACAGCGAGCGATTCCCCGACGGGTTCAATGCGCCCGCTTTTCCGCAACTGTCAGCCGAGCGCGCCCACAAGCCGCCGAGCCCCTCGGCGATGCCCACGATGTCGCGGCCTTCTTCGGTCCCACATTCTATTTCACAAATACAACAACCGGAATCCTCGATTGTCTGATCGGCGTCAGCGGGGATCGAACCCAGGTCGTGTCCTGTAAACAGGTGGAGCACCACCGGGTTCGAGACTTCTTCTCGATCTCTGTAAGAAGAGAAATCCAGGGGGAAGCCCGTATCCTCGATACCGTCCCCATCGGCGTCGGTCAGCCTGGTTCGGTCGGAGAAATCGCACAACAAGCTCAAGGCGTTGATGCTTGATGGGGCCAGAGTGGCTCCGGGCGCGCTCGACGGCCACCGATTGGACGGCGCCAACGTCTCGATTCGGATGTTGGCTTTCGTTAGGTACAACGCCTCGACGAGGTTGAGCACCTCGCGCTGGGCGTCCTCGACCGTCTTGTCCGTGATCGCGCTGCCAAAAAGAGTGCTGAAACTGGGATCGCTCATCGGAACCACCTTGAACGTCCGGAGCTCTGATGCTGCGCCGGTTCCGCCCACTTCACGGGACGCCGCCGAAGCTCTCTCTTGCCCACGCTCTTCAACGCTCAGCACGCGTTGGACGGCCTTTGCGTGAGACCTGTCGTTCATGCGGTTGCGCGCGTGAACGGTGCTCCCCGCGTGACCCGCTTCGATTTCAAGGTCAATGAGAAAATCAGTGTCATCGGCGCGGTAGAGAATGTGGTGGCTTGTGCCGTTGGGAAACAGAATGTCGAACTTGTCCTGCAGGGCCGCCCGGTCACAATCGCTGGCCTCATCCAAGAGGAAGGAATCGAACAGCGTGTCGTCGGCGAGGATCGGCTGCAGCAGCGGCCGCACCGGCTCGACGAACGTCCAGGGAAGATCCCGTAGGTGAAAGTGCCGCACGATGTAGCCCGATACCATGTTGACGCCGTTCCGTTTTGCCAGGTGAAGCGCCACTTGGCTTTGCGGTGAGCGTCCGCCACGCAAGCGCCCGCCCACGGTCATGGATGGGCCTTCGTCACTGTCGTATGCATTTTTCACGCCAACCCAGACCTGTTCTTCGCTGCGCTCGCCATCTTTACCCAAGCTTGGGAAGCTACCGTCGAACGAATCTTTGCCCTGCTCCAGTAGCGCAGCGAAGATCGCGTTTTGAGGGGTTTGCTCAAAGTCCACCAACTCAAACCCGGTTACGGAAGGCAGCAACACCCTGACAAGGTCGTTGCGTGCCGTTTGTTTCGCTTGCTCGCTCGATTGTGCATGAATTGAATCGAACAACGCACAGCCATTGTCAAAATTGCGCGCCATCAACGGCTCCAACCCAACCGAGCCCCATGCCAACAACGCGAGCACGAGCCCCCCTAGCAGCAGTCGTTTCATGGTGCAACCTCCTCTTTGCGTGTCTGCCCGGAGGGTAGTCCCGCATTGTTAATATTCTGTTAATCGTGAGCGAAACAGGCTTTCCTTCCCATTCGCGCGACTCACAGACCGAAGCGGCAAATCGCTCCAAGGCCCGCCTGCCCGTTGCTTTCCCGTTCATGCGCGCTTGTTAATCGTTTTCCACCCCGCGCGCTAACGGCGCGTTAACGGGCGGCAAGTAGAAAGGGAGCAACTCAAACCCAAGGAGGGGTTGCGATGAACGTCGCCAATCTCAACACGAACAAGACGCAGAGCCACACGAACCGGATCACGGTGAGCCTGAGCGTTGCGCTGCTGCTCGCACTGGGAGCAGCCTTCGGCGCGAGCGCGCAGGCCGCCTGCCTCACGGCGGCGGACTCGCCGGAGACGGGTGCCACCGTGTGCGTCACGCAGAACAGCGGGGCCGACCAGATCGACCGCAGCGAGACGCCGGACGGCATCGTCGAGGGCAGCCGGCTGCGGGCGCAGACATTCGTCCCCGCGCCGAGCGCACACGCAGGCGCCTCGCTGGAGTTGCACACCGCGGGCGCGGCCACCGAAAGAGGCTACCGCGTCGAGGTGCGCATCGTGAGCGTGTCGCTGCCGGCTGTGGCGGACGCGACCGTGGCTGCCGTGGTCGGGATCGCGGCGGGTCAATACGACAGCTTCCAAGAACTGGAAAGCGTGTCGGAAGCCGAAGCCGATTTCGCCTTCGAGCTCCGCTTCGGCGAGCGGATCGACGTCTCCGAACTGGAAGCTGACTTGGTCCAGGCCCTGTCGGCCTTCGCCGGCGGCGAGGTGTTGATCCCCTAGCCGACTTGGCTTGAAACCGCGCGGGTCGGGGACCACCTCGGCCCGCGCGCGTTTTTCGCGTTTGAAGCCATCCGCCCCGCGCTCTAGAATCGACTCGCCCCACGTCCCACCAAACAGCGCAAAGCGAGGCGTTTATCATGGTCGAACGCGTCCACAACTTCTCGGCCGGGCCCGGCACGCTGCCGCTGCCCGTGCTGGAGGAAGCCCAGCGCGATCTGTTGGCCCTGCCGGGCGTCGGCATCTCCGTGCTCGAGATCAGCCACCGCTCGCCGCCGTTCCTGGAGATCGTCGAGGAAGCCAAGTCCAACCTGAAGGCGCTGCTGGGCCTGCCGGAGGGCTACCGCGTGTTGTTCCTGCAGGGCGGGGCGAGCCAGCAGTTTTCCACGGTCCCGATGAACTTCCTGCGCGGGCGGAGCGAGGCGGCCGACTACGTCGTGACCGGCTCATGGGGGAGCAAGGCCGTCAAAGAGGCCCGGCGCGAGGGCGCTGTGAATGTCGCCTGGGATGGCGAGGCGGACGGCTACACGCGCGTCCCGGCCCAAGACGAACTGACCCTCACGCCGGGCGCGGCCTACGTCCACGTCACCTCGAACGAGACGATCCAGGGCGTGCAGTTCCCCGACGACCTCGACGCGGGCGACGTCCCGCTGATCTGCGACATGTCCTCGGACTTCCTGTCGCGGCCGATCCAAGCGGACCGTTACGCGCTCATCTACGCGGGAGCACAGAAGAACGCCGGTCCCGCGGGCGTGACGGTCGTGATCGTCCGGGAGGACCTGCTGGAGAAAATCCCCACCGGGCTGCACACGATGCTGGACTACCGCACGCACGCCCAGAAGGACTCGGCCTACAACACGCCGCCGGTGTTCGCGGTCTACGTGGTCAACCTGGTGACGCGCTGGCTGCTCGACGAGGTGGGCGGCCTCGAGCAGGTGCAGGCTCGCAACGCTCAGAAGGCCAAGCTGCTCTACGACGCCATCGACGGCAGCGAGGGGTTCTACCGCGGCCACGTCCGGCCCGAGAGCCGCTCGGCCATGAACGTGACCTGGCGCCTGCCGAGCGAGGATCTGGAGGCACGCTTCCTCGAGGAAGCGCAAGCCGAGGGGCTGGTCCAGCTCAAGGGGCACCGCTCGGTCGGGGGCCTGCGCGCCTCGATCTACAACGCGATGCCCAGAGAGAGCGTCGAGGTGCTCAGGGACTTCATGCGCCAGTTCCAGCACAAGCACGGGTAAGGGAAAGGACCGCTTTGAAACGTATCCTGGTGTGCGACCCGATGGACGAGGGGGCGCTGGCGCAACTGCGACAGCACCCGGGGATCGAGCTGAGCTACGAGCCGACCATCGAGCCCGAGGCGCTCGATGCGCGCATCGGGGAGTTCCACGCCGTGCTCGTGCGCAGCCGCACGAAGCTCAGGCGCCCCACGCTGGAACGCGCCCACAACCTCCAGGCCATCGGCCGCGCGGGCACGGGTCTGGACAACATCGACGTCGCGTTCGCCGAGTCTCGCGGCATCGCGGTCCGCAACGCCCCCGGCGTCAACGCCAACGCCGTGGCCGAGCTGGCGCTCGCGCTCATGCTCATGCTGGCGCGCCGGGTGCCGGCCGCGCTCGAGACCGTGCGGCAGGGCGCGCCCAAGAAGGTCAAGGGCATCGAGCTGGCGGGCAAGACGTTGGGCCTGATCGGCTTCGGCAACATCGGCCGGCGCGTGGCGCGCCTGGCCCAAGGGTTCAGGATGGAGGTGGTCGCCCACGACCCGCTGGTGCAACTCGACCAAGTGCCCGAGGCGCTGCGGGTCGTGCCGCTCTGCGGGCTGGACGAGCTGCTGGCGCGCAGCGACTTCGTCTCGCTCCACGTGCCGCTCTCCGACGAGACGCGCGACACGATCGACGCGGCGGCGCTCTCAAGGGTCAAGCCGGGCGCCTATTTGATCAACACGGCCCGCGGCGGCCTGGTCGACGAGCGCGCCGCCGCCGCAGCGCTGGATTCCGGCCAGTTGAGCGGCTTGGCCACCGACTTCTTCGCGCCCGACAGCCCGCTGCTAGGTCACGACAGGGCGATTCTCACCCCGCACATCGGCGCGTCGAGCCAGGAAGCCCAAGAGCGCGCGGGCGAGGAGACCGTCGGGCGCGTGTTGGAGGCGTTGGGGATCTAACGACCGTTCCGGCAACGGATCGGGCGCGTCGGCACCGGGTCCAATGAATTGGACCCCTACGGGAAAGAACTGTGTGGGCGCGATTCATCGCGCCCACATGGGTCTCTTACGACACCAGCAACACCAAGAACCACTGCGCCACGCCCAGCAGCGGGTAGAGGATCTCCTGCAACAACCCCAACGCCAACAGGCCGAGCACGATCAAAAAGCCGAAGGGCTCGACGCGGCGCAGCAGACGGCGCCCCGGCTCAGGTAGCAGGTAGGCCAGCACGCGCGAGCCGTCCAGCGGGGGGAGCGGGATCAGGTTGAAGATGCCCAGAATCATGTTGATGATGAAAAACACGAACAGGAAGAAGGCCAGGTAGTTGACCGCGCCCGCCCCGGTCTCCAGCGCGCGCAACGTGCCCAGCACGGTCTCGGGCGCGACCAGGTTGACGAGCCACAGGCACGCGTACGCCCCGGCCGCCAGCAGAAAGTTGGTGAGCGGACCGGCCACGGCCACGCGCATCATGCCCTGGTAGGGGTTGCGGAAGTAGCCGGGCTGGACCGGCACGGGCTTGGCGAAGCCGAACACCGGCGCGCCCACGAACGCAAGCACTGCCGGCAGGACCACCGTGCCGACCGGATCGATGTGCCGGATCGGGTTCAGGCTGAGCCGGCCGCGCGCCTTGGCCGTCGGGTCGCCCAGGCGAAAGGCGACGTAGCCGTGCGCGACCTCGTGCAGCAGCGCCGCGATCAGGAGCGCGACGAGCTGCAGGCCGATCTCCAGGACGGCTGCGGGCGTCATCTAGCTCAGCGCTGGGTGAGCTGGAGCCACCACGCCCGTCCCTTGAGGAAGAGAAGGCCGAACAGGATGCCGCCCAGATGCCCGACGTGGCTGATGCCGGCCAGCGACCCCGACACGGCGAAAAACAGCGAGAGCGCGCCGAAGATGATCACGGCGTACTTGGCCTTGACCGGGAAGAAGTACAGGTAGATGATCTGCTCCGGGAACAACATGCCGAAGGCCAGCAGCAGGCCCAGCACCGAGCCCGAGGCGCCGATCGTGATCCCCAGCATCCCGTCGCCCGTGATCAGGGCCACCAGGAACACGCTGAGTCCGGCGCCCACGCCGCAGAAGAGGTAGTACTGGAAGAAGCGCCGCATCCCCCACACGCGCTCCAGGATCTGGCCGAACATCCAGAGCGCCAGCATGTTGAACCCGATGTGCCAGATGCCGCCGTGCAGGAACATGTAGGTGAACGGCTGCCAGACCTCGCCGCGCAGCACGTCGATGGGCCGCAGGCCGAAGGTGAGTTCGAACCAGGTCCCCATGATGCTGAGGCCAATAGGCCGGCCCATGCTGGCGGCGGTCTGGATGTTGAACCACACCTGGACGGCGTACACGGCCAGGTTGATGATCAGCAGGTACTGCACGGCGCTTCCCAGCGCCAGGGGGTTGTTCGGTCGTCTCATCGGTCCTCCTCGGCGGCCGGGGCAACCAGCAGGCTTCCCTCTTCACGGGTGACCAGTACCAGACCCGGCTTGGCGCCTTTGGGCTTTTTCAGGTGTTTGATCCGCGTGCAGATCACGGGGACTTTGGTCGCCCCCCGGCCCTTGGAATAATAAGCGGCCAGTTGGGCGGCTCGCAACCGAACCCGTTCGGGGACGCCGTCGGGGTCGCCCCCGGTTTGAATCACCACGTGCGAGCCCGGCCGGTCGCGGGCGTGCATCCAGAGGTCGTCGGGCTGCCCGCGGCGCACGAGTTCGTCGTTCTGCCGGCTGTTGCGCCCCACCAGCACGGTGTAGCCGTCGACTTCGAACCGGCGCGGCTTGGACGCCGCCCGATCGCCGTCGTCGAGGCGCCGCTCGGCCGCGCGCTCGGGGGGCAGGCCGAGTTCTTGGGCCAGCGCGTTCAGCTCGGCCAGCGTCTCGGCCTGCTCGATTTGGGTCTGGGCCGTCTCGAGCGCCTCGAGCTCGAGACGGAGCTGGGCTTGGCGTGCCTCAAGCTTGTCGACGCCGCGCTTGAGCTTCTTGTAGCGCGCGTAGCGCTTCTGCGCGGCCTCCGCGGGGGCCAGCCGCGGGTCGAGCTGGAGCGTGACGCGCTCGCCCGTTTCGGGGTCGGGCAGTTCGACCGCGCCGCTCTTTCCCTCCAGCTCGCCCAGGTGGATCATGATCAGGTCCGCCTCGCGCTTGATCTCCTCGTAGCGCCCCGCGCGCTTGAGGTCGGCGGCCACGTGGTCGAGCGCGCTCTTGGCCTTCTTGACGTCGGCCTTGACGGACTTGAGCAGGCGGTTGCGCAGCGTGTCCTCCTGCTGCTCGAACACCTCGGTCTCGACGAAGACGTCGAACGCCTCGCTCAGGCTCGGGTAATCCTTGTATTCGAGCTCCGCGTAGAGGCGGAGCGGGAACGGCGCGGGGTCTAACGGTTTTCCGTCCCGATAGTAGACGCGCGGCGACCAGCCCCCGGAGGGGAGCACGCCAAACAAGGCGGCGATTTCGTCCCACAGCCGGGCCACCCCAGCCTCGCCGAGCGCGTCGGCGGGCGCATTCGGGTCCAGCTCGGCCCGAAGCGCGAGCTCCTTGCTCAGCCGCGGCCCGACGCCGTGCAGGCGATCCAGCAGCCAGCCCCAGAGTTTTCCATCGGAGCGCTCGAGGGAGAGGAAAGCGCCTTTGGCCTCGGGCGCGCGCGGGTCGAGCTTGTCCTGCGGGGTCGGGGCTTCGTAGTCGTGCCCGGGCCGCAGGCCCCGCACGTCGAGCTGGGCGGCGCCCAGCACGAGCCGCCGCTCGGCCTGCGGCTGGAGCAGGACAAGCGTGCCGTGGTGGCCCATGAGTTCGGCGCGCAGCGTGTAGTCGGTCTCGCGCCGGCGCAGGCGGACGTCGGCCACCCGCTCCAGACCGGCCTGCTCGACGGACTGCACGAAGCTGCCCTTCAGGTGTTTCCGCAGCAGCATGCAGAAGCTCGAGGGCTGCGCCGGGTTGCGGAACTGCGCTTTCGTCAGGTGGAAACGCGGCGGCTGGCGCGTGCCGATCAGCAGCGTGCGGTCCTGCCGGTCGCGCGGCGACCACGCGTGGAACGTGAGCAGATCGGGCTTGGGGTGATAGACGCGTTCGATGCGGCTGCCCGCAAGCGCGCGATCCAACTCCTCAACGAGGGCACAGAGCGTGAGTCCGTCCAAGGTCATGGGCCCATTGTATGGAAGCGATCCGGGGAACGCTTACGAACTGTAGGTCTTGCTGTGCTGGCCAGTCGGAACGGATTAGAAGATCTGATCGAGCGGCAGGGCGAAGCCTGCAAGCAGCGGGGAGGCGAGCGTCCGGCCCGGCCGGTAGGAGGCCACGGTTTCGAAATCCTGCTCACCGAGCGACAGGACCTCGACCATGCGGGCGTCGGGGTCGACGAGCCAGTACTCCCGCACCCCGTGCCGGGCGTAGCACGTGCGTTTGTAGCCACGGTCGCGCGCCTGCGTGGCGGGCGAGAGCACCTCGACCACGAGGTCGGGCGCGCCGCGCATGTCGTCGTCGATAATGTGGGCGCGCTGAGGGGAGACGAACAAAATGTCGGGTTGAACCACGTCCTCGCCCAGGATCACGTCGAGGGGGGAAAACAGCACGGCCCCCAAACGATGCTCGTGTACGAACCGCTTGAGGTGAAAAAACAGCTCGCCAACCACGCGTTGATGCTTGGAGTTCGGCGACGGCGCCAAAATCAGATCCCCTCCCAACAGCTCGTAGCGTTTGGTCTCGGATGGAGGCAAGCTCTTGTAGTCCCGCACCGTGAATTTGACCTGCGGGTTGACTTTGGCCATGGGCATCACCGCCTCCAGCGTACGCTCTCTTGTCATATAAATCAACCCAGCAGCGCGGTTTTTGCCGATCAAACCGCTCAGCGCTACAATCGAGTCCCATTTGGAAAGGAAGCTATGAAACGAGCCTTGTTCCTGGGCCGCTTTCAGCCCTACCACAAGGGGCACCAGAGCGTCGTGGAGCAGATCGCGCGCGAGGCCGACGAGCTCATCATCGCCATCGGCAGCGCGCAGTGGAGTCACGACCCGGCCAACCCCTTCACGGCGGGCCAGCGCATCATGATGATCACGCGCGCCGTGGAACCTCTGCGGATCACAACCTACGTGCTGCCGATCGAGGACATCCAGCGCAACGCGCTCTACGTCTCGCACATCCGCTCGCTCACGCCCCCGTTCGAGGTGGTGTACTCCAACAACCCGCTGGTGGTCCAACTGTTCCGCGATGCGGGCTTTGCAATCGGCCGGGCGCCGTTCGTCGAGCGCGCGCGCTACCGGGGCACGCACATCCGTCAGCTCATGCTCGAGGGCGACGCCTGGCGCGACCACGTGCCCGCGGTCGTGGCCGACGTCATCGACGAGATCGGCGCGATCCCCCGCCTGCGCGAGCTCAACCACCCGGACACCGCACCCGCGTTTTAGAGAGGAGCCCATGGCCATTACCCTGCCCGTCCAGGGCAACCGGACGTTGGAAGCCGTGCTAAACAAGGTCAACGCGCACGTCACGCTCAACACGTGGTGGACCTGCTGCAACATCAACGCCATCAACCGCATGCACATCAACGACCACGGCCCGGTCCACATCAAGATCGTGAGCAACATCGCGCTCAAGATCCTGCGCCTGCTGCGCGAGGTGGGCGTGACCTCGAGCATCGCGCACGACCACAAGCTCAGCGAGGAGGACGCCGAGGTCGTCGTGCTGCTGGCGGTGTGCTTCCACGACATCGGCCACATCGTGCACCGCGACCAGCACGAGCCGTTTTCGGTGGGCATCGCCATCCCGCTGCTGCGCGAGCTTTTGAGCGACGTCTACGAGGAGCGCGAGCGGGCGGTCGTCATCTCCGAGGTCTTGCACGCCGTCTACGCGCACGACACCCACGTGGAACCGTTCACGGTCGAGGCCGGCTGCGTCAAGGTGGCCGACGCCCTCGACATGGAGCAGGGCCGGGCGCGCATCCCGTTCTCGCTGGGCGAGCCCACCATCCACGCCGTCTCGGCGCTGGCCATCGAGAAGGTCTCGGTCACCAAGGGCGAGCAAAAGCCGATCTGCATCACGGTCAAGATGACCAACTCGGCCGGCATCTTCCAGCTCGACAACCTGCTCAAGGGCAAGGTGCAAAACTCCGGCCTGAGCCAGTACGTCGAGATCAAGGCCCACATCGAGGGCGAGGAGAAGAAGATCGTCGAAAACTACAACATCTAACGCGCCGCTGGCGCTGAAGGAGTCGGCATGAGCCAAGCTGCACTCGAACACGCCCAAGCTCACCGCGCCCAGGCGCTCGACGAACTCAAAGCGCTGCTGCGCATCCCGAGCGTCAGCACGCTGCCCGCACACCGGGAGGACATCCGCCGGGCGGCCGAGTGGCTCCAGGCGCACCTGAGCGGGATCGGGCTGGAGCACGCCCAGCTCGTCGAGACCGGGGGCCACCCGGTGGTCTACGCCGACTGGCTGGGCGCGCCGGATGCGCCTACCGTGCTGGTCTACGGCCACTACGACGTCCAGCCCGTGGACCCCGAGGACCTGTGGGACACGCCGCCGTTCGAGCCCACCGTCAAGGGCGACGACCTGTTCGCGCGCGGGGCCTCGGACGACAAGGGCCAGACGTTCGCGCACGTCAAGGCCGTCGAGGCGTATTTGCGGACGCAGGGCGCGCTTCCCGTGAACGTGAAGTTCCTGATCGAGGGCGAGGAGGAGATCGGCAGTAAGCACCTGAAGCGAACGCTGCAAGAGAACGCCGAGCTGTTCCGCGCCGACGCCTGCGTGATCTCGGACTCGCACATCTTGGGGCCGGAGCGCCCCTCGATCGTCTACGGCCTGCGCGGGATGGTCTACGGCGAGATCGCGGTCACGGGCCCCTCGCACGACCTGCACTCGGGCTCCTACGGCGGCGGCGTGCACAACCCGCTGCAGGCCCTCTGCGAGGTTCTGGCCCAGCTGCACGACGGGCAGGGCCGGGTCACGATCCCCGGTTTCTACGAGCGCGTGCGCGACCTGCCCGCCGACGAGCGCGACGCGTTGAACGCGCTCAAGCTCTCGGACGAGGACTTCCTGCAAGAGTCGGGCGCGCCGGCCACCTGGGGCGAGGCGGGCTACTCGACCCGCGAGCGCCTGGGCGCCCGGCCCACGCTCGAGATCCACGGCATCCGCGGCGGCTTCACGGGCGAGGGCGCCAAGACGGTCATCCCCGCCCAAGCGCTGGCCAAGGTGAGCATGCGCCTGGCCGCGCACCAGTCCGGCGCGGAGATCGCGCGCCTGTTCGAGGAACACGTCAAGGCGCTCGCGCCCGACACGGTGCGCGTTCAGGTGAACGTGCTGCAGACGGCCGACCCCGCGCTCACCGACCGCAACGACCCAGCGGTTCAGGCCGCCGCGCGCGCGTATGAGGCCAGCTTCGGCGCCCCGCCCGTCTACATGCTGGAGGGCGGCAGCATCCCCGTCGTGGAAACGCTCCAGAAGCTCTACGACCTGCCCGTGGTCCTGATGGGCTTCGGCCTTCCGGACGACCGGCTCCACTCCCCCAACGAGAAGTTCCACCTGCCCAACTTCGAGCGCGGGATCGCGTGTTGTATTCATTTTTTGGGCGAGATGGCGGGGGTTTAGCAGCTTCGATTGACACTTCGTAGGGGCGCTTCGCGAAGCGCCCCTACTTGTATTTGCTGACGACAACGGCGAAGGGCAGGCGTGAGCCTGCCCCGTCCCCGCTGGCGTTTCCGAATGGTGGCGTGGTTTCGCTACAAATTCTTCAAGTAATCGAGCACCCCGGCGACGATGGCGTCGGCCACCTTGAGCTGGTAGGCAAGCTGGTTGAGCCTGCGCTCCTCGTCCGGGTTGGTCAAAAAACCCGTTTCGACCAAAGCCGAGGGCATGTCCGCGTGGCGCAGGTAGAGGTGCTGCTCCTTCACGCCGCGGTCGCGCGCGGTGAGCTGCCGGATCATGACCTGCTGCAGCGCGCCGGCCAGCGCCGCGCTCTGGCGCCGCTTGACCCCGGTGAGCCGCTCGGAGATGAGCGTCTCGATTCCCTCCGCCCGCGCGTCCGAATGCGCGTTGGCGTGGATGCTCACGTAGAGGTCGGCCCGGTGACGGTTGGCGATGTCCGTGCGCTCGGTCAGTTCCAAAAAGCGGTCGTCGCTGCGCGTGAGCACGACCGTGAGCTCCGGGTGGGCGAACGAGCGCAGCCGCACGATCTTGGCGAGCTTGAGGTTCAGGTCCTTCTCCAGCGTGCCGTGGAAGCCGCGCGCGCCGGGATCGTGGCCGCCGTGCCCGGCGTCGATCACGACCAAGAACGGCGCCCGCGCGCCCGACAGGCTCGCCGAGGGCAGGCTCAACAGCACGATGAACCCGATCAGGTAAAGGGCAACGCCTCGCATGGTCCTCCTCCGCTGGAAGCTGTTCGTGCCTTGACGCTACCGTACCGTAGCCGGGACGGCGCGCGTTCTTCTATGATCCGCATCACCCAAGTGTTCCCGTTCAACGTCGCCCCCGTTACAGTCGCGCCGGGGCGCATTGCGCCCGGAGCGGCGCGCGCCCATACTCCGGGGCATGAGTGTGCTCGCGTTCGTACGGCACGGCCAAGCCTCGGCCGGCAGCGACGACTACGACCGGCTCTCGCCGCTGGGCGAGCGCCAGGCGCGCCTGCTCGGCGAGCACTGGGCGCGCTGGGGCGCGACCTTCGAGCGCGCCTACGTCGGTCCGCGCCGCCGGCACCGGCAGACGGCCCAGATCGTGGCCGACGTCTACGCCCGGTGCGGTCTCCCCTGGCCCGAGACGAGCGAGCTGCCCGCGCTGGACGAGTATCCGGCCTTCGATCTGGTGCGGCTCAGCCTGCCCGAGCTGGTCGAGTGCGACCCCGTGATTCAAAAAAGCGTGCCGCCCGACTACGCCGCCAACGGCGCACTCGTGTTCGACGGGCTCAGCCGCGTGTTCAAGCGCGTGACCGAGCTTTGGGTTCGGGGCGAGCTGGTCGTGCCGGGGCTGGAGAACTGGCTCGAGTTCCGCGAGCGCGTCGAGCGGGCGCTGCCGTCGATGCTCGACGGCGAGGCCGCGCGCGTGGTCGCGTTTTCCTCCGGCGGTCCGATGGCCTGCCTGCTGGGCGGGGCGTTGGGGCTGAGCGACGAGCGCACGCTGGATTTGATCTGGCGCGTGCGCAACGGGGCCTACAGCGAGTTTCTGCTCGACGGCGACCGCCTGAGCCTGACGAGCTTCAACGCCACCCCGCATCTGGCCGCGCCGGACCTGCTGACGAACTACTGATCCGGTCGGCTTCACACACCGTAGGGGCGATTCGCGAATCGCCCCTACAAAGGCCACCGTCCCATGTCCCCGTGGCTAGCCGTTGGAGCCGATCGCTACGCCGCCTCGAACGCCCGCTCCAGGTCCGCGATCAGGTCTTGAGCGCTTTCGACCCCGACCGAGAGGCGCAGCAGGTTGTCCTTGAGCCCGTGACGCAGCCGGACCTCGCGGGGAATCGAGGCGTGGGTCATGATGGCCGGGTGGTTGACCAGCGACTCCACGCCGCCCAGGCTCTCGGCCAGCGCGAACACCCTTAAAGCCTGTACGAACGCGTCCAGATCGCCCTTGAGCTCGAAGCTGACCATGCCGCCGAAGCGGCGCATCTGACGGCTGGCGATCGCGTGGCCGGGATGGTCCGTCAGCCCGGGGAAGTAGACGCGCTCGACCTTGGGATGGCCGTTGAGAAAGCCGGCCACGGCCTCGGCGTTGTCCGAGTGGGCTTCCATGCGCAGGTGCAGCGTCTTGAGGCTGCGGTGCAGCAGCCAGCAATCGAACGGCGAGGGCACGGCGCCCACGGCGTTCTGCAGAAATCTGAGCCGCTCGTAGGCGCCCGCGTGCGAGGTCACCACCGCCCCGCCCACGATGTCGCTGTGCCCGCCCAAGTACTTCGTGCTGCTGTAGACCACCAGGTCCGCGCCCAGCTCCAGCGGGCGCTGCAGGTAGGCCGAGGCGAACGTGTTGTCCACCACCACGAGCGCATCGTTCTTGCGGGCGGCCACAGCCGCGATATCGGTGATCTGAATCAGCGGGTTGGTGGGCGTCTCGAGCCAAATGAGCTTCGTGTTCTCCTTGGGTATAAAGCCCTCGGGGTCGTCGGGCGCGACGTAACTGAACTCGAGCCCGTAGCGGCGCAGGACCTGCTCGAACAAGCGGTAGGTCCCGCCGTAGAGGTCCGAGCCGGCGATCACGTGGTCGCCGGGCCCGAGCAGCTTGAGGACCGTGTCCGCCGCCGCGTTGCCCGAGGCGAACGCGAGCGCGTGCGCCCCGCCGTCCAGCGAGGCCAGCGCGGTCTCGAGGCGCCGGCGCGTGGGGTTGTCCGTGCGGGAGTACTCGAAGCCCCGGTGCACGCCGGGGGTCGTCTGGGCGTAGGTCGAGGTGAGGTGGATGGGCGGGATAACCGAGCCCGTGGACGGGTCCGGCTCCTGGCCGGCGTGGATGGCGCGCGTGGGGAAGTCCATGAGACCTCTCAATGAAAAAGCGCCCGCGGCCTGGGTCGACCGGCGGGCGCCGTGGAATTTGAGCGGTTACTTCTTGCGCTGGTTCCAGTTGTACTTGCGCTCGAAGCTCTCGACGCGCCCCTCGGTGTCGACGAAGCGCTCCTCGCCCGTGAAGAACGGGTGACAGTTGGCGCAGATGTCCACGCGGATCTCGTCGACCGTGGAGAGCGTTTCGAACTCGTTGCCACAGCCGCAGTGGGCCGTGACCACCTTGAGCTCGGGGTGGATGTCCTGTTTCATGCCAGCTCCTTCGTGCTCGGGCGTTCGGCGCTTAACGCTTGGAGTACTGCTCGCTGCGGCGGGCCTTCTTGAGCCCGACCTTCTTGCGCTCGACCATGCGCGGGTCGCGCGTGAGCAGGCCTTCCTTGCGCAGGACCTTGCGGTAATCCTCGTCGACCTTGAGCAGCGCGCGGGCGATGCCCATGCGCAGCGCGTCGATCTGCCCGGTGTAGCCGCCGCCCTTGAGGTTGACCTTGACGTCGAACTGGTTCTTGGTGCCCGTCACGTCGAAGGGCTTGTAGAGGACTTCAGCGGCCCGCGTCTTGAAAAAAGGATCGGCCGCGAAGTACTCCTCGACCGGCTTGCCGTTGGCCGTGATCTTGCCCTCGCCGGGCGTCAGGTACACACGGGCCACGGCGTTCTTGCGCCGCCCGACCCCGTTCAACACTCGATTCGCCGCCATTGACTCGCCTCCGTAACGTGTTGTTTGCGCTGGATGGGCTATGGACGCTCCATCTTACCCCGCCGCGCGGGGCGGTTTGCAGCGCACCCGTTTTACCGGATTTAGGCCCAGCTTTCAAGGTATTGGCGCTGCTCGTCGGTGAGCACGTCGATTCCCACCCTCAGCGAGGCGAGCTTGGCCTGTGCGATTTGGCGATCGATCTCGGCGGGCACCTCGTACATGCGCGCCTCGAGTTCGCCCTTGTGCTTGAGCACGTGCTCGGCCGTGAGCGCCTGCACCGCGAAGCTCAGATCCATGATCTCGGCCGGGTGGCCGTCCGCGCCCGCGATGTTGACCAGGCGCCCCTCGCAGAGCAGGTTGAGCCGCCGGCCGTCCTGGAGCACGTACTGATCCACGTTGGGCCGCACGCGCGTCACGGACTTGCTCAAGGCCTTGAGGTCGGGTTTGGAGATCTCGACGTCGAAGTGGCCGGCGTTGGCCAGCACGGCGCCGTCCTTCATGCGCTCGATGGCCGCCTTGCCGATCACGTCGGTGTTGCCGGTTGAGGTTACGAAGAAGTCGCCCTCGGGCGCGGCCTGCACGATCGGCTGCACCTCGAAGCCGTCGAACAGGGCCTCGATGGCCTTGACGGGGTCGATCTCGGTCACGATCACCCGCGCCCCCAGCCCTTGTGCGCAGCGCGCGATGCCGCGGCTGCACCAGCCGTAGCCGCACACGACCACCGTCTTGCCGGCCACGGTCAGGTTCGTGTTGCGCATCACCCCGTCCCAGGTGGACTGGCCCGTGCCGTAGCGGTTGTCGAACAGGTGCTTCATCTGGGCGTCGTTGACCGCGAACATGGGGAACTTGAGCTGGCCCGCGCGCGCCAGTGCCTTGAGCCGCAGGATGCCCGTGGTGGTCTCCTCGGCGCCGCCCCACACCTTGGCGGCCACGTCGGTGCGCGTCGTGTGCAGCAGCTTGACCAGGTCGGCCCCGTCGTCGATCAGGATCTGGGGCTCGGCGTCCAGTACGCTCCCGTAGAAGCCCTCCATCTCCTCTGGGGAGGCGCCGTGCCAGGAGTAGACCTCGATCCCCTCTTCCTGCGCCAGCGCGGCCGAGACGTCGTCCTGCGTGCTCAAGGGGTTGGAGCCGCTCACGGCCACGCGGGCGCCGCCGTCGCGCATCACGATGGCCAGGTAGGCTGTCTTGGCCTCCAGGTGGACGCACACGCCCAGCGTGACTCCCTCGAACGGCTTTTCCTGCTGGAAGCGCTTGCGGATCTCGTTCAGCACGCCCATGCGCGGCTCGACCCAGTCGATCTTCTGCTTGCCCTTGGGCGCCAGGGACGGGTCGCGAATCTCGGATGGTTTCATGCGTCCTCCATGTGCGGGAATTGGGGTGGCGAGGCCCCATGGTAGCATCCCTCCTGCCGGACGCAACCGAAAGGCCGTGCTTGCGCCCCTTTCGGGGGCGTCCTACAATCGTGCAAAACTCGATCCAAACCCCGCGAGGAGTGTGCATGCCCACCGAGCTGGAACAGTTGCTGGCCGTGCAGGCCAAGGACCTGGACATCCGCGAACTCCAGCGCAAAGTCGACCACCTGGGAAGCCGCCAAGCCCAATACCGCAAACAACTGGATCAATTGGCCGCCCGCAACCGGAAGCGCCACGACGAGCTCGAGGCCAAGCGCGTCGAGGCCAAGCGCCTCTCCAGCGAGGTGGACCATCTGGACGAACACATCCGCAACCAGGAGAAAAAGCTCGAAAACGAGATCGTCAGCCTGAAGGAAATGGAGGCGATCAAGTCGAGCCTGGATCACGGCCACCAGCGCATCGACCAGCTCGAGGAGCAGGCCCTGGCCCTGATGGACGAGGTCGAAACCGAGGCCGAGCAGCTCCGGGTCGAGGACGAGAGCTTTGCGAAGCGCAAAGCCCAGTTCGATTCCGAGATCGCCAAGGCCGAGGCCGAGGCCCAGGCGCAGCGGGACCGAATCGACGCCACGCGCGCCGAGCGCGACGCGCTCTGGGCCGAGCTGCCCGCACGCCTGCAGCGCGTCTACGACCGCCTCCAGGGCATGGTCGACGACCCGTTGGCGCCGCTGCGGGGCGGCGAGTGCGGCGGGTGCAAGCTCCAGGTGGGGTCCCAGCTCGTCGATCAGGTGCGCCAGGGCGCGCTGGTCCACTGCGAGCACTGCTCGCGCCTGCTCTACCTGCCTTAAAGCGGACGAAACCATGCAGGTGGCTTGGCCGTCCTCCCCCCGTTTGAGGAAGGGGGAAATCCTCTCGTGCTGAATCGAACACGACGTGCGGACCGCGGGCCCATCGAGCTCAGGACCCACGGGCGCTTCCCGACGGTCAAGCGGGATGGCGCCTCTGCCTCCCCCTGCGCTACCGTGCGGGCGGAGGGAGTGACGATGAAAGCGCTCGGATTCGTTGGCTTGGCGATCGGCTGGCTCGCGTTGGCATCCCCCGCCGCGCTGGCACAACCCCTCCCCTTGCAGGTCGGCCCCGTCAACGACTACGCCGCCGCGCTCGGCGGGGCCCCGCAGCGCGCGCCGCTGCAGGCCCTCGTCGATCAGCTCAAGGCCCGCCACGGCGTCTCACTGACCGTACTCGTCTCCGAGCGCGATCCCTTCGGTGATCCCGACCGCTACGCCGCCGAAGTGCGCGCGCACTGGAAGCTCCCGGCGAATAAGAGCGCCTTTGCCGTGTTCCTGCGTCAGGGGCGCGGCTGGACCGCCCGGCTCTGGCTCAGCGCCGACCTGAACGCCGCGTTCGGCGAGGGCGGCCTCCGCCGCTGGCGCGCCGAGGTCGAGCGGCTGGCCGGGCGCAACCGGGTTCGCGAGGCCGCGCTGGCCAGTGCCCAAGGGCTGTGGGACGCGCTCGACCCGGGCGCCGAAGCCGCCGACGAGGGCGACGGCCCCAACTGGCTCCTCTGGGGCGGCGGCGCGCTGGGCGCGCTGGCGCTCGGCGGGGTGGGGCACCGGCTCAGCACGCTGTGCCCGCGCTGCTCGCGCCGCCTGCACACGTCGATGCGCTACGGGAAACGCTTGAAGCGCTGTGCGCACTGTGGGTACAATCGCTGACGGAGAGGGTCAGAGGGTCGCAGCGGTCCTTGGGGCCGTTGAGGAAAGTCCGGACTCCAGAGGGCGGGCTGCTGGCGAAGCTTGCGCAACGCCAGAGGGAGCGATCCCTGATCCGCGCAACAGAAAGCAAACCGCCGACGGCCCCGCACGGGGCACGGGCAAGGGTGAAAGGGTGCGGTAAGAGCGCACCGCCCCGGCCGCGAGGCTCGGGGGCACGGCGCGTCCAGCCGGAGCAAGGCCAAATAAGCGGGCGTTCGAGGGCGGCCCGCCCGAGCGCTCCTTGAGAGCCGCGTCCGCGGGTAGGCCGCAAAGACGGATGACCCTCATCCCCTCGCGGGGACACAGAATCCGGCTTACGACCCTCTCCAGCTTTTCCGCCGCAAGGCTCAGCGGCATAGGGGCACAGCCGCCTCATCGAGCGCAACTCCGGCGCTCCTCCTCCCTTGACGGGAGAGGGCTGGGGTGAGGGTGAGGGCCGTTTGGTCCTCCCCGTTTCCCCTCATCTCAATCCCTTCTTTCGGCCAGGAGGGGAGACGGGTTATCGGTTATCGCAACGGCCGCTGCTCCACCGGCTCGGGGTTGCCGGGCTCGAACGTCCAGAGCGTGCCCTCCAGGAAGCGGCCGTTGGGGGCGAAGAAGCGCTCGGTGAAGCTGGCCACGTTGTTGACGATCGACAGCTCCAGCACGCGCAGGCGGCCGGTGCGCTCCTCGGCGATGAAGCGGCGCGACTCCAGCCGGCGGATCCCCCAGTCCAACCCCTTGAGCGGGCGGCCCTCCAGCCGATTCAGCTCCAGGTCGATCTCGAGCGCGCCGACGCTCAGGCGGTAGAGGTCCTCGTCGAACTCGGGGGTGAGGCCCGGCGTTTGGATCAGCCGGACGTGCTCGACCAGCATGCCTTCTTCGAGATCGGCGCCCAGAAGTTCCTGGCGGACCAGGCGGCCGAACGCGCCGCCGCGCACGGTGCGTTCGGTGCCCGTGTCGGGGTCGGTTACGGTTTCGCTCACGCCCTCCAGGTCCCACTGGATGAGCGCGACGTGGGTCAGGCTGTCCAGAATGCGCCCGGCGGCGTTTGCGCCGAAGAAACTCGTGATGCGCTCGGGGACGGCCTGAATCAGTTCCAGCCCGCCCAGGTCCAGGTCTTGGGCCAGGGACGTGGCGCCTCCGGCCAACCCGAGCGCGCCCATGACGACCAGCAACCAGCCGATGCGTTTCATCCTTCCTCCTTTGGCCCCATTGTACGGCAGCGCGTGAGAGTGCAGGTAGGGGCGCACGGCCGTGCGCCCCTACCTGCACGGATTCTCTTGACCGCTACCGACCGACGCGTCTCAGGTCGATCTGGTCGATGACCATGTCGCCGTCGTAGTCGTCGATGGTGAGCACGATGCGCGGTTGCAGCACGCGCTGGTTGGCGAAGGCGTACTCCACGGTGTAGCGCCGGTCGTCCGCCTCGCCGTCGCCGTCGAAGTCGCCTACCTCCACGTCGCGCGGCTTGACGATGGCCACGCGCGCGTCGATCAGCACGTTCGAGTTGGTGTCGATGGCCACCGAGTCGGCCACGCCGTCGCCGTCCGAGTCCTCCAGCCAGAGCCGGTCGTTGTCGAGCAGATCGAGGTCGAGGTCGACGTCGCCGAAGGCGATCGGGGACGAGTCGGGGTCGAGCGGGTCCGTGCCGGCCACGATCTCGTCGTCGTCGGCGAAGCCGTCGCCGTCGAAGTCCACCGGTTCACCGCTCACGGGCGCCAGGATCGGGATCAGCAGCGAGTTGCACGGGTCCGAATCGAGCCCGTCGATGAACCCGTCGAAGTCCGAGTCGCGGTTGGTCGGGTCCAGGAAGTCGACGTGGTCGATCAGGAAGTCCGGGCCGTCCTCGTCGACGAGACCGTCCCCGTCGTTGTCGATCCCGTCCAGTGGGTCCTCATTGACGAAGCCGTCCCCGTCGTTGTCCAGGTGCGTAATCGCCGGCGTGGCCGGGCAGGCGAAGAACACCTCCTCGCCGTCCAGCATCCGGTCGTTGTCGGTGTCGTGGTCCAGCGGGTTGGTGGGGTTGAAGGGCGCCTCGGACTGCGGGCGCCCGGTCGTGCCCGCTGGCGGGTTGGGCTGGTTGCGCTCGTCGAAGTCCGTGAGCCCGTCGTCGTCGGTGTCGGGGTCGCAGGGGTTGGTCTCCTCGGGGTTGTCCTGCGCCGGGCCGGGGATGGGTCCCTGGCCCGCGTGGTCGAAATCACCCGGCTCGAAGTCGAAGATGCCGTCGTGGTTGAGGTCCTCGACGCCGTCGAGCAGGCCGTCGCCGTCGGAGTCGGGGTTGAGCGGGTTCATACAGACGAAGGTGTCTTGCTGTGGGTAGGCGACCAGAATCGCCCGGCCGAACAGGTCCGTCGCCGGGATCTGATCCTGGCGCGAGCTGTAGAAGGCCAGCAGCTCCACGCCGTCGCCCACCGCGTCGTCGTCGGTGTCGAAGTCGTTGGGGTTTGTCTCGCCGCCGTCCAGGTTCCCGTCGCCGTTGACGTCCTCGCCCCAGCCCGAAGGCGTGGGGTTGAGCGCGTTGGGCGAGGCGCCGTCGTTGGGATGGGCGGCCACGCCGGTGTAGCAGAGCGGGTTGGAGCCCGCGCCGTCCACGCCCCCCGTGGCCGTGCCGCCCGGACCCGGCGCCGGGCCGAACTGGGTCGAGGCCGGGGTGGTGGCGCCGCCGTCGCAGAGGCCGTCGAAGTCGGTGTCGGCCCCCACGGGGTTGGTCGGGTTGGCCCCGAACACCTCGACGCCGTCGCCCAGGCCGTCGTCGTCCGTGTCGAAATTCAACGGGTCGCTGGAGATGCCGCCCGCTTCGGCCTGGTTCCCGCCCAGCAGCTCGGCGTCGCTGCGGCCGTCGTCGTCGGTATCCCAGTCGTAGGGGTCGGTGCCGATCTGGTGTTCCTCGCCGTCGAGCAGGCCGTCGCCGTCGGAGTCGGGGTCGCAGATGCCGGTGATGGCGTCGTCGTCGAGCTCGCCGTCGTTGACGCCGTCGGCTCCGGGCTGTTTGCCCGCCGGGTCGCCCGGAACGGCCGGGGGGGTTTCCGGATAGGTCTGCCACGTTCGCGTGACCGGCGTGGGGTCGATGACGACGCTGGCCGCGTCGAACACGTCGGCGGTGGCGTCCTCGAAGTCCCTGAGGCCGTCGGCGTCGGAGTCGAAGCTGTTGGCGAACCCGTCGAACAGCGCCGTGCCCGTGCCGGAGTCGCCCGGCCCGTCGTTGCAGCCCGGGGCGAACTCGATATTGTCGTTGATGCCGTCACCGTCGGTGTCCTGCTGCAGCGGGTCGGTCTGGTCTAAGGGGTTACCGAAGCCGGCGGCTGCGTCTGGCGCCGGTGGGCCGTCCGGGTCGGGACTGAACGCCGGGTTGAACAGCAGTGTGCCGCTGTAGACCTCCTCGCAGTCCGACTTGCAGTCGATCGTGTCGCCGCCTGAGTAGCCGGTGAGTGCCGGGTGAGCCGGCGAGGAGAAGTCCGCCGGGCGCGTGTCGATCACGCCGTCGGCCAAGTCGCCGTCGGTGTCGTCTTGCGTGGGATCGATGAAGTAGTTGTTGAGCTCCTCCTCGTCGCTGAGGCCGTCGTCGTCGCTGTCCCAGTCGCGGAAGTCGGGGCCGGTCTGGTCGGCGGCCACGCCGCCTTTACCGATCTCCTCGCCGTCGAGCAGCCCGTCGCCGTCGGAGTCGGGGTCGCACACGCTGGCGACCTCGTCGTCGTGGAGCTCGCCGTCGTTGCCCTCGGCGGCGTCCACGTCGCCCGCGCTGGACAGGTCGAAGTCGCCCAGCGCCGCGCCCGGCGCGCTTGCCCCGGCTTCGAGGCCGTCGCTGGCGCCGTCGCCGTCGGAGTCGAAGCTGTTGGCGAAACCGTCGGCCAGGGTCAGGTTCAGCGTCTGGCCCGTGGTGTTGCAGCCCGGGGTGAACTCGACGTTGTCCTGGATGCCGTCGCCGTCGGTGTCGAGCTGCAGCGGGTCGGTTTGGTCGCGCCGGTCGCCGACGAACGGCGGGTGGGAGCCCGCGCTCAGGGCCTCCTCGCAATCCGAATCGCACGCGATGCTGGTCGCGGCAAGGTCGGGATGACCGCTCAACGTCGGGGCGAGCGTGGGGTTACGGAATTCGATCAGGCCGTCGGCGCCGTCGCCGTCGGTGTCGGTGTCGTTGGGATCGGTGAAGAAGACCTGCAGCTCCTCGCGGTCGCTGAGGCCGTCGTCGTCCGAGTCCCAGTCGAATCCATCGGTGCCTGTCTGGTGCTCCTCGCCGTCGAGCAGGCCGTCGCCGTCGGAGTCGGGATCGCAGATGCTGTCCAGGTCGTCGTCGTGAAGCTCGTCGTCGTTGCCGGCGGCCCCGGCCAGGTCGGCATCGGTGTCCTGGCCGTCCTGCAAGCCGTCGTCGTCCGAGTCGTCGTCGTTGGCAAAGCCGTCGCTGCCTCCGTTGCAGCCCGGCGTGGACTCCTCGCTGTCTGAGATGCCATCGCCGTCGGTGTCGGGTGCCAGTTGGCTCAGTTGGTCGCGCGTGTCGGACTGGAAGCCGATCAGGTCCCCGGCACTGATGTCGTAGCCGCTGACCGTGAAGTCGAAGTAGGTCGAGATCTCGTCGGAATCCAGCAGCGTGTCGTTGTCCGTGTCGGGGTCGCACAAATTGCTCTGGAAGGTTGGCCCCTCGTCGCCGTCTAGCAGGCCGTCGGCGTCGCTGTCCGAGCGGGTGGGGTCGGGCCAGACCGTGTGCGAGGGGCTCCAGTCGCCGCCGGCGATCAGGATCTCGTCGCGGTCGCCAATGGTGTCGCCGTCGCTGTCCGATTTGAACGGGTTGAACGCGAAAGCGACACAGGCTAGCGGCAATCGGGCGCAGTGCAGCGGCGCCCCGTCGGGCGGGTTAAACAGCGGACTCGGCAAGCCGCTGGTCACGATCGAGATGGCTGAGAGGGAAGCTTCCAAAACGTCCACCAAGCCGTCGCTGTCGGAATCCAGCTCAAGGATCTGTGAGGCCGTCTCCAACCCCGCGTTGATGGGGTCGGTCACGTCCACCAACACGTCGGGGAAGAACTGGACGAGGTCCGCTGCGGTGTTCAACAGAAAGGCAATCGCCAGGATGGTTTTGTTGAGGTCTTCGACCGGAATGACTGTCCCGCCGCCCTGGTCGCCGCACACGCGCGGCGTGCCGTCGTTGAAGTTGACGGTGCCGCTGCCGCCGGAAGAGGGCTGGCCGAAGTTGTCCGTTGTAATCGGAATCTCCAACCCCGCTCCATTAGGACCCGCCTCGGTGCCGCCGCTGGCCAAGTGCTTCTTGTCGTTGGGTTCGTAGATCGCCAGCAGCACGTGGAAGGGGTCGGTCGGGCTGGTGGTGTCCGTGTACGTGACGTTGCTGCTGTTTGTATTCGACGAGCCTACGGTTCCCAACGAGAAGCTCGGCGAGGCAAACGGGGAATTCGGGGTCTTGGCGTTGCTAGCCTCGATTGTGCCGCCGGGGGCCGAGCGGTTCCCCGCGTTGTTCGAGTCGTCGATCACGCGCACCGAACAGCTGATCGAGCCGCCCGGCGTAAGGTCGTCGTCGCTGGTGCCCCAGTCGATGGGCGTGCAGTCGATTTGGGTGATGGTGGGGCGTCGCTGCACTGCCAGCGAGAAACTCGAGCTGCTGGCCTGGTGCTTCTGCAGGTTTTCGAAATCTCCCGGCACGTCGATGGTGCCTGGCGCGTCCGCTAGGTCGTCGAAATAGAAGGCCGTCAAGGAGTGGTTTTCGATGTCGCTTTCGGTCGTGTTGGCGTTGTACTTGACGTTGCAGGTGGCCGAGTTCCCGCTGGGCGCCAAGTCGCAACTGCTGGTGGCGTCGTCGAACTCCGAGCTGCCCTCGCGGAACTCGCCATCCTGCTGGGTGGAGAGCACCACGCGCCCTTCAGGGCCCGAAGCGTTGCCGTCCTGGGTCACATCGGTGACCGTGACCGTGCATTCCACCTCTTCGTCCACCAGCGCTTGGTTGCCGGAGGGGAAGCACTGGATTGCCGTGGTGGTGAGCCGCTTTTCGACCGTGAGACTGGTCTGGTCGTCGCTGGTTTCGTGCTTGTCGGAGTTGCCGTCCACGTCGTAGACGGCGTTGATGGTCACGGTGCCCGAGCCGCCGGAAAGCGGCTTGTAGGTGATGTCGCAGCTCGACCAGCTGTCGCTGCTGCTGCTTGAGCCCGTGCTGAGAGAACACGTGCCGAAATCGGGATTGACCAGGACCCCGGTGAATTCGCCCAAATTGTCCAGGTCGTCCAAGGTCACGGCCCCCGAGGGGGGCGACTCGTTGCCGTCCTGTTCGTTGTCCTCGACCCGGGCGGTACAGGTGGTTTCCTGATCCACGAACAGCGGGTTGGTCACGCAGGTGACGATGGTCAGCGTCTTGCGCTTGCGCACCTTGACGACGAAGTCGCCGCTGCTGGCCTTGTGCGTGGCGCTGCCCTGGAACGCGCCCTGGACGGTGTGCTCAGAGGGGTTGGCCGTGGTGGGGGTGTAGTCCACCTCGCACGAACTCGAAGACAGGGTGCACGTGCCCGAGGCGGGGTCGAAGTCGCCCGAGCCCGGTCCCACGCTGAAGTCCACGTCGCCTGCGGGCGTCGAAGCGCCGGAACCGCCCGAGGCGTCCGTGACCTCGGCGGTGCAGGTCGTGTCCGCGTCGACGGCGACCTCGGCCGGGGAGCACGTGACCACCGTGGCCGTGTCGCGCTTGGAGACCTCGACGTCTGCCGTGCCGTTGCTGGCGGCGTGGACGTCCCCGTTGGGGAAGGATGCCTGAACCGTGTGATTTTCTACGTCGGCAGAATTGTTGCCCGTCGGGGTGTAGGCCACCAAACAACTGGAGGACGTGCCGTTGCCGTTTCCGGTAAGTGCACAACTCGTCGGGAAGTTGCTGGGCTGCCCTGTCGTCAGGGTCCAATTGACAGTCCCGCTGGGCTCCGAGGTGTTGCCGGTGGCCGTGTCCGTCACGGTGACGGTGCAGGTGCTGCTTTCGCCGATCAGAATCGAGCCCGGTGTGCAGCTGACGCTGCTGGAGGTCGTGCGTCGATTGACGGTGTGAGCCCCGGTATCGGGGTTTGAGGAGGAATTCCACTTGGTTCCATCCCCCGTGCTGAAGCTCACGTTGAAGCTGTGGCTCCCATCTCCGTATACGGTAGGCGTGTAATCGAAACTGCAGGTTCCCGTCATGCCCGTGCACGAAGCGTTGTTGGAAACAACTCCCGTGTCGTTGGGAGAGATCGAGACGTTTCCTTGCGGCGTGCCGTCGTCGGTGTCGTTGACCGCCGAGGTGGAGACAGTCACCGTGCAGCTGATCGTGTTGTTAACAAACACCGATCCCGGGCAACTCGCGCTCACACTGGTGTCATCCGGATCCTGCGCATAAGCGACCACGCCCACCAACATGATGCACAGCGCGATAACCGCAGGCACCGCCCACGTGCGGGGTGTGACAAGATACTTCAGTCGCATAACGGAACTCCTCAATTTCATCTCCTTGGGATCATCGGCTCTTGATCTTTTCGCAAGCATTTAGAACACCAGCCCCGTGATGAGGGCAAAGCGCGTCAAGCCGCCAGAACCGAAGGTGGCCTCCATCGAGATCACCGCCGGGCTGAACCTCAGGTTGAAGCGCAGATTGAAGCGCGAGAAGCTGAGGCCGAAGACGGGATCGCCGCCGCCGTCGGTGCCGATTTGCTGGCGCGTCCAGGCCACGCTGTGGTTCGCTGAAAACGTTCCCTGCGAGACCGACAACGCCATCGAGATCACGTTGAGCCCCGTTCCCGCCTGGCCCGCCACGTTCGCAGAAAACGCCGTCACCAGCGAGCCCACCGTGAACGTGTGCCCGAAGTTGGCCGACAGCCCCGTCAGCTTGAAGAAGTTGGTGAAGCTCAGATTGAGGTTGAGCGCTTCAGTAGCCAGCCGCAGCGAGAAGCCGCCCAGGTTGGCCGGGTTGATCGACAGCCCCGTGCTCAGGGTGGCCACGCTTAGCAACTCGAACTGCAAGCCCATCGAGGCCGTCAACCGGGGCTCGCCCTGGGTGGCGTAGTTGAAGTTGAGACTTACCGGGAAGCCGCCGATGCGCACGCCGCTCACGCTCATGGTCTGGAAGTCGAGCGCCAGGCGGCTGAAGGCCGCGCAGTCCGGGTTCACGCTGCCCGAGGCGGAGAACTTCTTGACCTGATTGCCGCTGCCGGAGGCGCACAGTCCCGTGGTGCTGGTGACCGTGAGCCCGCTGACGGTCTGGCCCCGCAGCGTGAAGATGTCGCCGAAGCCGAAGGTTTGGTTGACGTAGGTCAGCGCGTCGTTGGTCTCGACCCCGCCCACGCAGGTGCCCTCGTCTTCGGTGTCGTTGTCGCAGTCGCTCGTCCCGTAGCTCAGGTTGGGATTCGGGAAGGTGACGTCCTCGAACATGGCCAGGTTCGAGACGTTGATCCCGGCCACGT
>CAZNGF010000023.1:0-33352 GCA_964572855.1 uncultured Thermotogae bacterium
GCTGGTAGACGACCACAGTGGTTCTTGGGTGTAGGGGCGCGATTCATCGCGCCCGCATCCACACGCGCTGGCCGTCCACAACGCTCACCTGGTCAAGAACCGAGCGTGTATACCGGGTCCCATGAATGGGCCCCCTACAACGACGCCCGCCTCCCCTGGCAAGAGAAGGGCGTGGCTAAATCCCCAACGGGAACACGAGCCCGACCTCGAGCCGCACGGCCGGGGCGCCGGGGACGAATCCCTGGTTGAGCGCAAGAACCCCCATTGCCTGCGCCGTGATGCGCACGAGCGCGACGTTGAGCAGCGGGGTCTCCAGGCCGGCCAGCGCCTGGAGCGTGAAGTGTAGCGTGCGCGAAACACCGGGGGGCACGCCGAACAGGCCCGAGCCCGCGCCCAGGAAGGCCGTCTCGCGGCCGAAGGGGAAGGTCCAGAACAGGTTGGTCTCGAACGAACTGATCACGTGCGCCTCGACGACGCCGAACGTCCCGATCATGCGCACGTTGGAGGCGCCCAGCGTGAAGTCGAAGAAGCCGCTGGCCGAGAGCGCGAACGGCTGCTCGGTGCCGAGATAATCTTGCAGCCCGCCCAGTTGGGTGAAGCCCGCGCCCAGCCCCGCACCGACGGATTGAGCGGACGCGCCGGCGGCCACGAGCAGACATAGGCTGACAAGGACGATGAGCACGCGCACTTGGTTCCTCCCCGGGGCGCTGGTATGCTGGTCTCAAGGACGTTGGAACGCTCCCAAGCGAGGTGGATTCTACCCCCACTCATGGCCCGCGTCAAAGCGCTCGACCCCCATCTGATCAACGTGATCGCCGCCGGCGAGGTGATCGAACGGCCCGCCTCCATCCTGAAGGAGCTGATCGAAAACAGCCTGGATTCGAACGCCACGCGCCTCGAGGTCGAGGTCGAAGGCGGCGGCGTGCGGCTGGCCCGCGTGAGCGACGACGGCGACGGGATGGAGCGCAACGACCTCGAGCTGGCCGTCCAGCGCCACACGACCAGTAAGATTTCCTCGGAAGCCGACCTGGAGGCCATCCGCACGCTGGGCTTCCGCGGCGAGGCGCTGGCCTCGATCTGCGAGGTGGCGCGCGTGCGCATCCGCAGCCGGCCGGCCCATGCCGACGAAGGACACGAGCTTTCCATCGAGGGCGGCACGGTGCGCGCGCTCGAGCCCGCCGGCCGCGCGGTCGGCACCACGGTCGAGGTGCGCGATTTGTTCTACAACGTGCCCGCGCGCCGCAAGTTCCTGAAGCGCGAGCAGACCGAATCCATCCACATCACACGCGCGGTCAAGCGCTTCCTGTTTTCGCACCCGGACGTCCACCTCAAGCTCACGCAGAACGGCAAGACGACGATCGACTCGCCCCGCACGGACGATCTGCGCGAGGTGGCCGCGCATCTCTACGGCCCCCAGGTGGCCAAGTCGGTTGTATCCGTGGATTTTCAAGGGGAGGTCCTGCGCGTCTGGGGCTGGGCGAGCACGGCGCAGCAGTCGCGCGCCGACCGCAACGAGCAGTACACCTTCGTCAACCGCCGCGCCGTGAGCGACGCCGCGCTCAACTACGCGCTGGGCCGGGCCTACCGGGGCGCGCTGGAGCCGGGCCGCTACCCCTACGTCTGCCTGCACCTGGAGCTCGACCCACGTCTGGTCGACGTCAACGTCCACCCGCAGAAGCACGAGGTGCGCTTCCTGGACGCCCAGGGCGTCAAGCGCGAGCTCATCCGCGCGCTATCTGAGTCGCTCGTCTCGACGCACGCCACCCCCAACCTGCCCTGGAAGCAGGCCGAAAGCGCGCTGCGCTACAAGCCGACCCGACCCGAGGGCGGGCTCGACCTGGCCGAGGAGCTGAAACAACGCAGTCTGGAACCCACCCGCGCCGAGCGCCCCGCCGCGCCCACGTCCCAGCCGAGCCCGCCGCCGGTGCCTCAGAAAAGCGAGCTGGTCACGACGCCGGACTATCAAGTGGTGGGCCAGATCCACGGGACCTACATCGTGCTGCAGACCGCTGCCGGCTTCGAGCTCATCGACCAGCACGTCGCCGCCGAGCGCGTGCTCTACGAGCGTTTCTTGAAACAACTGAGCCAGGGCGGCGTGCGCCCGCAGAAGCTGCTCATCCCCGAGACGCTCGAGCTCTCCCCCGACGCCGCGCAGGCACTCAACGATCATCAGGAGGCGTTAAACAAACTCGGCATCGAACTGGAAGCCTTCGGTCCCGACACCTTCCTGCTGCGTGCCTGGCCCCAAAGCCTGGCCGAGCACCACGCAAGCGCGGGCTATCAGGACACGCTCGAGCGGCTGTTGGAAACGGTCGAGCAGGAAGGCGAGCCCGACTTCGAGACCCTGGCCAAAACACTGGTCGCCTCCCTGGCCTGCGAGGCCGCCGTGGTCAAGCACACGCTGCTCCCCCTGGAGGCCATGCGCCACCTCGTCAAGGGCCTCAAAGCCGCCCAGGACCCCTACCATTGCCCCCACGGCCGGCCGGTGATCCTCAAGTACGATCTGGGCCAGTTGGAGCGGGCGTTCAAGCGGCGGTAATCAGAAGTAGTAGTGCAGCCCCACCCCGGCGGTGACGGGGACGCTGCCGGTGCCGCCGCCTATGATGCCGATCTCGACGTCGAACACGAGGCCCGGCGCGATAGTGATGTCCAGCCCGCCCGTGCCCTGGAGCGTGGACTTGAACGAGAGCGCCTGCGAGAAGAAGGCCACGCCGCCGCCGCCGTAGAGCGCGATGATGTCGTTTTCCAGGATGCGATAGAACGCGCGGATGGTGAAGCTGGGCTGGCCCTCGCGGCCCCAGATGTCGACCTCGAGGCCGAACTGCCTCAGAATCCAGATGCGCGCGCTGGCGCCGGTGGGGAATTCCCCGTTCTCGGCGGCCGTGAAGTGGATACCCGCCCCGAAGGTCAGGATCCGCTCGCTCCCTTCGTCTTCGGCGTCCTCTTGGGCCCATCCGACCGTCCCAACCAGCAGCAACAGACAGAGCAAACCCGTCGTAAGTCGCATCGTGCGCCACTCCCCTCAGGCAAGATGTCCCTCAACCAGCCTAGCCACGTTAAAACAAATAGAACAGGAACGCCACGCCGAACCCCGGCCCCAGGCCGAACGAGCGCCCTTCGACCTCGGAGTTGGTGCGCTGCTCGACCCTTAAGCCCACCTCGACGGCCAGCGAGAAACGCTCGAAGAAGACCCACTCCAGCCCGCCCAGCAGCATCGCGCCCACGGCCTCCGTGGTCGATTCCTGCTGCTGGCAGTTGGACTGCAGCGCGCGCGGCTCGGGCTCGGGGAAGCAGTTGAGCGACCGCTGGTGGTCGGTGGAGCCGCCCACGTTGCCGTTGAGGTAGATGATCGGCAGCGTCCCCGGCTCGCTGAAGCGGTACATGGCGTTGACGCCCCAGCTGTAGAATTCGGAGCTGCGCCGGCCGCCGTCGGTCTGGCCGCCGTCGCCCCAGGCGTCCGCGTCGCTGAATAAGAGCCCGCCCGCCTGCAGGCCCCACGGTCCCTCCGGCATCCAGTAGCGAAAGCCCGCGCCGACCCCGGCCCAGCCGATGCCCAACGATTGGGCCTGTGCCAGCGGCGCGGCGCACAACAGCAACAGAAGCGTCAACAACAGTGGTGTTTTCATACCCTCCCACCTCCGCGGCCATTATAGATCAAGCCGAGAGACAGGGGAAGGACAACTGCGGGGGGAGGATCAACGCCAGCTGGGGTCGGACCGGCGGCGCTGGAGTTCGAGCACCTCGTGCTTCCAGAGCGGGACGGTGCGCTTGAGCTCGTCGATGCAGTAGCGGCAGGCGGCAAAGGCCTCGGGGCGGTGGCCCGAGGCCACGGCGATCACGACGCTGGGCTCGCCCACCTCGACCCGGCCCACGCGGTGCAGCACGACGGCGCGCGTCACGCCCCAGCGCTCCTGCAGCGTGGCGAAGATCGTGTCCATCTCGGAGCGGGCCATCTCCTCGTAGGCCTCGTACTCCATGTGGGAAAGCGGGTGGCCGTAGGCGTCCTCGGGCCGGATGTGGCCGCTGAAGGTCACGACCGCGCCCTGGTCGCGCTCGTCGAGCCGGCCCGCGGCGTCGTCGAGCGCAATCGGGTCGGTGGTGAGGCGGAAGTACACCTCAGCCCCCGCTCACGGGCGGGAAGAACGCGACCTCGTCGCCCGACCGCAGGGGGTGGTCCGCCGGGACGTGCCGGCGGTTGACGGCCACGGTGCGGCTCGCGCCCAGGGGCTTGAGCTCGGGGTACTGGGCCACCAGCGCCTGCCAGAGGGCCTTGGCGTCCGGTGCGTCTCCGGTCCACTCGAGCTGCTCGGCGCCGATGGCCCGGCGCATGCTGCTGAAAAAGCGTACGTGAAGCGTCATACGTCCCATTATAGAGCGGGCTTTGCGACGGGCAAGCCGCCGACTTTGCGGCCCCGCGCGGCCGTGGAGTACACTGCGCCTCAACCGTTTCGATGTCGAGGAGGGAGGACGGATGAGAGGGTGGACCCGTTACCCCGTCAAACGAGGTGGGCTGCGCCGAGGCAGGCTGCTGGCACTGGCGCTGGCGGCGTGCGTCCTGTCGGCGCCCGCGTTCGCGCAGGGAGAAGGGCGCCCCTGGTCGCTGGACCCCGTGTTCGAATCAAACAGCGTCGACGGCTACGTGCTGGGGATCGAGGGCGATTACACGGTCTACGACGTGCGGCCCTTCGCCGCCATTGGCTACGGGCTCGACAGCGGGGCGCTGCGCTACCGCGGCGGCCTGGGCTGGGGGCCGCTCTCCGGCGAGCTCTACAACTGGCACGGCACGCCCCTGCTCGGCCGCGCCGGCGAGTCCGGCGCGGCGCTCAGGGCCGAGCTGGGCGGCAGCACGCTCACGCTGGCCTCGGCCCAACCCTGGTCGATTTCAGACGACGGGGACGAACTCCACAGCGTCAGCTACCTCAACGCGCACGGCACCTACCGCTGGACCGGCCCCTTCGAGCTCGCACTCACCTTCACCTCGGACTTCACGCTGGGGGCCGTGGCCGAGCGCGGCCCCGTCCAGTCCATGGAGCAGCGGGTCAAGCTGCGCTGGGGCGAGGTGCGCCTGAACTGGTCCGCCGGCAGCTCCAGCAACGACGCCGGGCTGCCCGGCTTCCACTTCACGCAATCGATGCGCGGCTACGACGGGGCGCTGCACGGACACAGCTTCTGGCGCGCGCGGCTGGAACGGCGCGTCCCGCTGCTCGCCGTGCCGCTGGACCTGCCGCCGCCGCCTTTCCCGGTGCCCGGCGGCGGGGAGAGGTTCGAGGACTTGGCCTTCCAGGTCGAGGCCTCGGGCTTCGGCGAGCTGCTGAGCCTGCAGCCCGTGCCCAGCGCGGTCGAGCCCGACATCGACCTGACGGGCCCGCAGACGCGCCTGGGCTGGGGAGCCGGGCTGGTGCTGTCGCTCGGCGGCTTCGAGGTGCGCTTCGACCTGTTCTTCGACCGCGACGGGCACATGAAACCCCTGTTCGGCTAGCGGGTCGATTCGTGTGCGAGATCCGTCCGACATCGCCCGACGCGCGCCCGACAAACAGAAACACACCAAGGAGGTCCCATTGCTGACCCGTATCGCGACCCTGACCCTGGCCCTATTGCTCGGACTGGGGGCGCTGGGTGAGGCCCAGTTGGCCGACCCGTCCGTGAAGTGGTACACCTTCGAGACCGAGCACTTCCGCGTGACCTACCACGAGGGCACCGCAGGCATGGCCCAGCTCACCGCCCAGGCCGCCGAGGCGTCCTACGACTGGTGGGCCGAGAAGCTGGGCTACGCGCCCGAGGACACGGTCGAGATCGTCGTGGTCGACACCCAGGACGGCCCCAACGGCTTCGCCAACCTGACCCCGAACCCGCAGTTCGTCAACTTCACGGCCTTCGCGGGCTTCGCCGGCGGCTTTGCCAACTCGGAAGCGCAGAGCTGGGAGGACCTGGTCACGTTCCACGAGTACGGCCACATCGTCGACCTCGACTTCGTCCAGGGCCTGTCCAAGACGCTGCGCGACGTGTTCGGCCGCATCGTGATGCCGGGCTTCGCCGAGCCCACGCTCTTCATCGAGGGCATCCCGACCTACGGCGAGTTCCTGTATCGCGGCGCCTCGCGTGCCAACGAGCCGCGCGTGGCCATGATGCTGCGCACGATGCTGCTGGAGCACAGCTTCCCGACCTACCAGGAGGCCAGCTTCTACTACGACCGCGACGCCTGGCCCGCGCCGGGCTCGATCTCGCACGACATCGGGCCGTGGTTCATGCGCTTTCTCGAAGAGGACTACGGCGAGGACGCCTTCAAACGAATCAAGGAGGCCATGGTCACCGATCCCCTCTGGGCCTTCGGTAGCCTGAGCATGGCCGTGCTGCCCGTGCCGCTGAGCGGCGACTTCAACGCCATCCTCGAGCGCGTGGTCGGCAAGCCGCTCGACGCCCTGTGGGCCGAGTTTCAGGACTGGACCGCCGAGACCTTCGCCGCACAGATCCGGGAGATCGAGGCGCAGGGTCTGACCGTGGGCCGGCGGCTCACCGACCACGGCTTCTTCAACGTCGGCTCGGCCTGGGACCCCGACGGCGCGTGGATCTACTACAGCCACGGCAGCGTCGAGCGCGTGGGCGGCCTGCGCCGCGTGCGCGCCGACGGCTCGGACGACCAGGCGCTCACGGACGGCGGCGGCAACCCGTCGGTCGCGCCGGACGGCTCGTTCGTGCTCTACCAGAAGGGCGACGTGCGCCAGCACGTCTACGTCCGCAACGACCTGTACAGATACGACGTCGAGTCCGGCCGTCAGACGCGTCTGACCCGCGGCGAACGCGTGCTACAGGCGGTGGTCACCCCCGACGGGGAGGCCGCCATCTACGCGCGCTACAACTGGGGCGAGCGCACGCCCTCGCTGCACCGGATCGAGCTCGCAAGCGGCGAGGTCACGGACATCCAAGACTTCCCGCTCGACGCGGCCATCGAGAACCTCGCGCTCTCGCCCGACGGCGCGACGCTGGCTCTGTCGATCTGGCGCCGCGGCGGCTACCAGGACCTCTACACGCTGCCCGCCGACGGCGGCGAGCTCAACCCGCTCACCCAGGACCGGGCCACGGACTACCAGCCCGCCTGGAGTCCGGACGGCCGCTACGTGCTGTTCAGCTCGGACCGCACCGGCGTCTACAACCTCTACGCCTACGACGTGTCGGCCGGCGAGCTGTACCAGGTGAGCAACGTGCTCACCGGCGCGCTCGATCCCCAAGTGTCCCCCGACGGGAGCACGATCGGCTACACGGGCTACAGCGCGCGGGGCTACGACCTGCACCGCATGCCCTACGACCCCGAGGCCTGGACCCCGGTCGGCTTCTCGCTGGAGGAGATCCCCGCCTGGGAAGGCTTCCCGGACGCCTACGGCCCCGTCACGGCCTACGACCCGACCCCCTCGCTGCTGCCCAAGCTCTGGTACCCCGTGCTGGGGGACAACCAGGCCGGCGCCGGCACGTTCGGCCAGGACGCGCTCTTCGAGCAGTTCTACCGGGTGAGCGGCGGCTGGAACTGGCAAGCCAATCAACCCTTCTTCGACCTGTTCTACAACAACACCACGCTGGACCTGGGCTTCAGCCTGAACGCCGGGGTGAACCCGGCGGGCTACTACGCCGGGGCCAACGCGAACCACCCGCTGGTCAGCAGCGTCAGCCACAGCCAGCAGCTCTCGGCGGGCTACCAGCGCCGCGACTTCGGCCAGCTGTCGCAGACGGTCACGGCCGGCTGGTCCATGAGCGCCTTTCGCGGCCTGGACCTGTTCACCGACCAGTTCAGCCTGTCGCTCTCGGGGAGCATGAACGCGATCGAGGGAGGCGAGCCCGTCCACAAGGTGGTCACGAGCCTGAGCGAGACGCTCTCGCTGCCCGTGGTGGGCGACCACGCCCTGTCGGCGCGCCTCACCGGCGGCTGGAGCGACGCGGGGCAGGCCGAGCGCGGCTACGCGATCGGCGGCACCGCGGGCCGGTTTGCGGTGCGCGGCTTCGAGCGCGGCGTCGGCGCCGGCAGGCTGGCCGCGGCCGCCAGCCTCGCCTACGACTTCCCGCTGCTGCAAATCGAGCGGGGGGTGAGCCTGTGGCCGCTCTTCTTCGATGACCTGGAAGGCTCGCTGTTCCTGGACGCCGGGATGGCCGGCGAGGAGCTGAGCACGAGCGAGGCGCGCGTGGGCGTCGGCGTCGAGCTGCGCCTGGGCGTGCTGCTGTCGTACTTCGGCGGCCCGGTGGTCACGCTGGGCGTGGCCCAGGGCGTGGGCGCCCAGAGCCCGCAGGTCTACTTCAACGTGGGGCTGTAAGTCGAAACGGTTTCGATGACGAGGGCAAAGGGGGCAGTTGGCGCTGTCCCCTCTGCCGTTCCGACCCGGTGAGGGCAACGCAGGGGCCAATGAATTGGCCCCCTACAAAAACGCACGCCGGGAAGACCTGTGGGGGCGCGATGCATCGCGCCCACCAGCGCCCGGCTATCCGCCCCGTTTCTGGTCGTACATGCGCAGGTCAGCCTCCTGGATCAGGGCTTCCAGGGGCTGGCCCGAGTCGGGGTTCCAGCTCGACATGCCGACGCTCAGGCTGAGCGGGGGCGCGTCCTCGCACGCGTTCCAGTCGTCCTGCGCGCGCTGGAGCCGCTCGACCACCGCGGCGGCCTCGCCGTTGGTCTCCGGCAGCAGCACGACGAACTCGTCGCCCCCGTAGCGGAAGATCAGGTCGCTGGCGCGCACGGTGTCCCGCAGCAGTTGGGCCACCCCTTGTAGCACCCGGTCGCCGCCCAGGTGGCCGTGCCGGTTGTTGATCTCGCGCAGGTTGTCGACGTCGACGAACAGGATCGCCAGCGGGCGCCCGTGGCGCTGGGCGCGCGCGCCCTCGCGCGCCAGCGTCTCGTTGAAGTGGTGCCGGTTGTAGAGCCCGGTGAGCGCGTCGCGGATGGCTTGGTCCTTGAAGGCCGCCAGGCGCCGCAGGTTGGTAAGCGCCAGGCCCAGTTGGGCCGCCACCGAGGCCAGCAGCTCCAGGTCGGTGCGCTCGAAGGCGTTGCGCCGCAAGCTCTCGATGTTGAGCACGCCAAAAAGCGCGTCCTCGACCAGCACGGGGACGCACACCTCCGAGCGGGTGTCCCCGTGGGCCACCAGGTAACGCGGGTCCTGCGAGACGTCGTTGACCAGCAGCGGCTCGCGCTGGCGCGCGACCCAGCCCGTGATCCCCTGTCCCAGCGGCAGGCGCGCCCCCAGCGGGGGCCCGGCGTCGGCGTCGGACACGCGGCTGTCCTTGCCGCGCAGGACGAGTTCCTCCCCCTCGCGGACCCAAATCGCGCTGAAGTCGAAGGCGAAGTCGTGGCGCAGGCGCCGGATGACGTAGTCCAGCAGCGCCGCCTCCTCGTTCAGGTCCGCCAGCTCCTGCCCGAGCCGGTAGAGGCCGCGCAAGCGCTCCTGGTGTTGGCTGAGCGCGCCCTGTTGGCGCGCGTGGATGAGCGCGAGCGCGGCCAGGTTGGCCAGCGCCTCCAGGGGCTGGAGCCGCTCGGGCGTGGGCACGCGCCCGTCGCGCGGCTGGGCCAGCGAGATGCGCCCGATGAGCTTGTCCTCTTGGCGCAGGAACAGGTAGAGGTTGTCGAACGGGTTCCAGTCCCCCTTTTGCGCTTTCGACTCCAACTGGAGCGGCACGCCCTTGTCCCGGATGGCCGGGAACGCCTCGGCCGTGAGGTAGTACCCCTGCCCGATCCGCTGCCCCTTTTCGAGGATGTCGGCGTTGCCGATGACATCGTGCCGGGCCTTGGACTCCAGCAGCGTCCGGCGCGCGTCCTCGGAGACGCCGGTGATGTAGACGTCGGAGACCTCGAACGCCTCGGCCTCGGGGGCGACGGGCTGCTCGAACACGATCACCGAGGCCGCCCGGAAGGGCGAGTGCGCCGTGACGGTATCGCACACGGTTTGCAGGATGGCATGCACGTCGGACTGCTTCAGGATGTCGGCCCCGATGGCCAGCAGGCGGTTCAGCAGGCGCTGCGAGGCGAGGCGCTCGCTCATGTCCAACACCTGGCCCTGCGAGGCCGGCGCGCCGTTGTACTCGACCAGGCTGGCGTAGACCTCGACCGGGACGCGGTGCCCGTCGCGGTGGTGGAGGTGGAGCGTGTAACGGTCGGCGCGCACGCCCCGCTGCAAGCGCTCCACGATCTTCTCGTGCGCCAGCGTGCGGTCTTCGGGCGCGATCACCTCGCGCATGGGCAAGCCGACCAGCGCCTCGGGGGCGTAGCCCAGCAACTCGGCCAGGGGCGGGTTGGCGTAGACGATGCGCTCGTCCTGAATCACGTACACCCCGACGAGCGCGTGCTCGACCAGCGCCCGGTAGCGCGCCTCGGAGCGCTGGGCCCGGTCGCGCAGCAGCAGGTTGGCCAGCGTGAGCGCGGCCAGCTCGGCGAACACGCTCAACAGCCGCAGGTCGTCCTCGGTAAAGCGGCGGGGCGCGTCCGTGTCGCTGATGTCCAGCACGCCGAACAGCTCGCCGTCGTGGACCAGCGGCGCGGCCATGACCTGGTTCCAGGGGATGCCGTCGTACTGCGGCGAGCGCCCCGCCCAGCGCGCGTAGTCGCTGACCAGCAGCGGCTCGCCCGCCCGGGCCGCCTTGCCGGCGATGCCCTCGCCCAGCGCCAAGCGCGTCCCGATCCGCTCGCGCGCGTGCCGGTCGGTGCCGGTCACCAGCTCCAGGGCGCCGGCGTCGGGGTCGTAGAGGTAGAGCGTGGCGTCCGGGCCGCCCAGCAGGCGGCGCGCCTGTTCGATGATCGGGTCGAGCCGCTCGGCCTGTTCCCGGAGGTCGATTTGCTTCATGCGCTAGGCGTCCCTTCCCAGCAGACGCTTGATTTGCGTCGGGTCCTGGTTCCACCTCGCCCGCACGCGCACCTGCAGGTCCAGGTACACCTGCGTCCCCAGGAGCGATTCAACCTCCTCGCGCGCGCGCTGGCCGATGCGCTTGATCATGGCGCCGCTCTGGCCGATCAGGATGCCGCGCTGGGACTTGCGGGCCACGTCGATGGCCGCCGTGACCTCGATCAGCGGCTTGTCCGCGCGTTCCTCGAGATGGATCACCTCGACGGCGGTGGCGTACGGCACCTCCTGGCGCGTGAGCGCGAACACCTGCTCGCGGATGAGCTCGCCGATCAGGAACTCCAGCGGCTTGTCCACGGTCTGATCCGTCGGGAAGTAGGGCGCCCCCTCGGGCAGGCGCGCGACGGCGAGCTCGAATAAGCGATCCAGGTTCGCCCCCGTCGCCGCCGAGATCGGGACGTACTCGTCGAACAGGTCCAGCTTGGCGTGCGCCTCCAGCGTGCGGAGCACGTCCGCTTTGCCGGCGCGGTCGATCTTGTTGACGACCAGGAAGCGCGGGGCGTCGATCCGTTTGAGCCGCTCGAAGACGCCCCGGTCGTGGGCGCGCGGCGCGCCCCAGGGCTCGACCAGGTAGAGCACGAGATCGAGCCCCTCCAGCGCCCCATAGGCCTGTCGGGTCAGGTAGTCGCTCAGCCGGTCGGCCGGTTTGTGCAGCCCCGGCGTGTCCACGAACACGAGCTGGGCGTCATCGCGGTTGAGGATGCAGCGGATGCGGTTGCGCGTCGTCTGCGGCTTGTCCGAGACGATCACGCGCTTGGCGCCCAGCAGCGCGTTGACCAGCGTGGACTTGCCCACGTTGGTCTGGCCCAAAACGCCCACGAAGCCCGACTTAAAACCCATACCACTCCCCGAGTAACTTCTTGCAATGACTGATATCATCGCCCAGGAAGCGGTCCGTTGTCAAGGGCGGCACGCCCGCGGCACAGGCCTCGTAGCGCGCGCGCGTGCCGGGCGCCATGCCCTCGACGTCGCGGAAGTAGAGGGCCTGGCGCGCGCAGAGCAGCTCAATCGCCAGCACGGTTTCCGCGTTGTCCAGGATTTGCAGCGCCTTGTAGGCGGCCGTGGTGGCCATGCTGTTGTGGTCCTCGACGCCGCCTGAGGTCGGGATGGAATCGACCACGGCCGGGTGGGCCAGCACCTTGTTCTCGGCCACCAGCGCGGCGGCGGTGTACTGCGGCAACATGAGCCCGGAGTTGATCCCGCGCGCCTCAATTAAAAATTCGGGCAGGTCGGGCGTGGCCAGCAAGAGCGCGGTCCGGCGCTCGCTCAGGCTGGCGACCTCGGCGGCGGCCGTCCCGAGCAGCTCGGCGGCCAGCCCCAGGATCTGGCCGTGGAAGTTGCCGCCCGACACCGCCCCGTCTTCGAAAACGAGCGGGTTGTCGGTGGCGGCGTTCATCTCGATCTCGAGCCGCCCGGCCGCCCAGTCGAAGGCGTCGCGCGAGGCGCCCAGCACCTGCGGAGCGCAGCGCAGGCTGTAGGGGTCCTGCACGCTCGGGTTCTGGTCGAGCAACGCGCTGCCCTCCAGCAGCGCGCGCATGTCCGCCGCCACCGAGACCTGGCCCGGGTGCGGCCGGGCGGCGTGCAGGCGCGCGTCGAGCGCGGCGCGGTGCCCGCCGTAGGCCTCCAGGCCGAGCGCGGCCAGGCCCGTGGCGGCCTCCAGCAGCGCCCGCGCGCGCGTCCAAGCCACGAACAGGATCCCAAGCGTGACCTGCGTCCCGTTGATGAGCGCGAGCCCCTCCTTGGGCTGGAGCACGAGCGGGTCGAGCTCCAGGCGGGCCAACAGCTCGGCGCCGGAGAGCGCGTCGTCCCCGAGTTTGGCGCGCCCCTCCCCGATCAGGATCAAGGCCAAGTGCGCCAGCGGGGCCAGGTCGCCGCTGGAGCCGACCGAGCCCTTGGCCGGGATGCACGGGACGACGCCCGCGTTCAGCAGCGCGGCCATGCGCTCGACCAGCGCCGGACGCACGCCGGAGACGCCCGAGAGCAGCGCGTTGAGCCGGAACAGCAGCGCGGCGCGCGCGCACGGGTCGGGCAGATCCGGCCCCACCCCGACCGCGTGGCTGCGCACGAGATTGAGCTGGAGCTGGTCCAGCTCGGCCTTGGAGATGGTCGTGTCGCGGAACTTGCCGAACCCCGTGTTGACGCCGTAGACGCGCGCGTCACTTTCCAAGAGCGCCTCGACGCTTGAGCGCGAGACCGCCACGCGCGCGCGCGCGGCACGCCCCAGCGAGACGGAGGCGCCTTCGAAGACGATCCGCTTCGCGTCTGGGAGGTCGAGTCGGTGGCCGTCGAGTTCGATCACGGGGAGCGAGTATAACCCGCGGGGAACGCGTTGCCAAGGGGATCAGCGGGCGATAAAGCGTCGCGCCAGGCGCGCTGGCGCGACGGCCGGGTCAGTGGGGGAGGTGGGGGGAGAAGGGGTCGTCGAACAACGATCCGGGCAACGCGGCCGCCCAGTGGGTCTTCAAGTAGGCGCGCAGCGCCTCGCGGTCGGCGTCCGGCAACCAGCACAGCACCCGGGTCAAACGCCGGGGCTCAATCTGTTCCAGGAGCGCATCCAGCGTCGGCTGGCGCTCGTGCACGGGGCCGAGCCGGCTCAACCCGGCGGCCGCCTGGATCAGGCTCCGCTCGTGCGTCTGTGCCAATGCGGTCATGGGCATCTCTCCTTTCAAGGGCTTCCGTCGATACGAGCGCAGCGCGGGCTTGACGCCCGCACGCTCGAACACGTTATTACACGTCCGTGAGATGCAACTGCGGAGTGCCGGGAAATTGGCGTTTATTTTAACGTACAACGCGTTTGCCTGCAAGCGTTCTCAGCGGGAGAACTGGAAGTCCGTCAAATAGAGCGCGCCGTTGGGCGTGTCGTCGAAGCGCAGGCGCAGCGCCGCCACGCGCGCCGGGTCGAGGCCCTCGAACGCGGCCAGCGGGAAGCGTAGCGTGGTGAGCAGGTTGCGCAGCAGGAAACGGCCGCTTTGGGGATCGCGCACCTGCGAGCCGACCGGAAACGGGACGCCGCCAAGCGCGCGCGTCGAGACCCAGGCTTCGTTCCCGTCGCGGTCGACCAGCCCGACCCGGAAGTGAGCCACCTGCCCGTCGGGATTCAGCGCGTCGAAGCGCGTGTGGTCCGGGTTCTGCGCCGCGCGCAGCGCGAGGTGCGTGTAGGCCGAGACGTCGCCGTGCTCGGGCGGGATCTCGGTCTCGTACGCCGCATCGGGTTTGAACCATTGCAGCGCCAGCGCGCTCGCCTCGTTGACGAGGGCGGTCGAACAGGCGCGCTCCAAATCGGGGCCGCAGGTGTGGGGGTCGCGCAGGGAGCTCCACGCGCTCTCGCCGCCGAGCGCGTTGGGCGCGCCCAGGGGGTGGTCGAAGCGGTCCAGATCCAGTCGAACGGGATCGACGTATGATACCCAACGCGGGACCTCCGGCGCGGCCGGGGTCGGGGTGTCGCCGGTGAAGGCGTCGCGCAGCTCGGTTTCGTCGAACAGGTAGCGCCGCAGGAAAGCCGTCGCGGTGGTTTGGGCCACGCGCTCCTGGGCCGCGCGCTGTATCAGTTCCAGGCCCGTGCAGCCGCCGTCGGTGTCCCAGAGCGCGTTGAAGTGGTTGTGGTTCGCGCCGAGCACGAACGACAGGTGCGCGGGCGCGTCGCCCTTCGCGGCCAGCGCTCGGTCGAAAAAGCGCGCCCCGCGGTAGTCCAGCACGTCGCCGTCGCAGGCCGGCACGAGCGCGTGATACGGCACGCCGGCGATCGACAGCCCCCGCTTGTCCGTGGGCGCGATCGAGAGCACGGCTCCAATCGAAAACGGGTCCTCAAGCTCGCGGTTGAGGGCGTAAGCCGCCACCACGGCCTCGCCGCCGCGCGAGTGGCCCACCAGGCCGATTCGGGTCAGGTCGACGTGCCCGACGAAGACTTCCCCGACTTCCTCGGACGGGGCTTGTGCCCAGCGGCGCCAGTGCTTCAGGTGGTCCAGCAGCAGGTGGCCCCGCTCCGGCACGCGGTCGAAGCCGCTGCTGTTGACCCGGTTGGCGTTGACCGAGACGGCCACGAAGCCGTGCGAGGCCAGGTGGTCGATCAAATACTGAAAGCCCTCGTGGTGCGGCACGGGGTTCTGACAGTCGGGGTTGAAACCCACCCCGCACGTCCCGCGGTTGCCGTGGATGAGCAACACGAGCGGCGCCGGCCCACGCGGAAAGCCTTTGGGGTAGCTCACCGCGGCCCAGCGGTCGACCGGGAAGCTGACGCCGTCGATTGGGATCCCCTCGGGATGGTCGGCGCGGCTGTCGTAGGCGGCGCGCGCGACCTCAAAGGGACCGGGGCAGGCCGTGTCGAGCGGGAGCTCGGTCGCGGGGCTCAGCGCCGTGCAGTCGCGCGGGGCGTCCTGCGGGGCGGCGGGCGCAACGAGCCCGATCAATCCCAGCACGCAGAGCGACCCGACTTTGAGGTACCTCATGCCACGCATTATTGGACGGAGGCGCGCCATGTCAACGGGGCGCTGCGAGGCGAGCGGGTCTTGCAATCCGTTTCGAACTGGCTTTACAATGCCGGCATGGACGCGCAAACGCCGTCGCTGTTCGGGGACGAGGGCGGCTCGGGTTTCCGCGCGCTGGACTGGGAGCCGTTGACCGAGACGGCCTCGGGCTGCACGCGCTGTCGGCTCTGTGAGGGGCGCACGACGGTCGTGTTCGGGGAGGGGAACCCAAACAGCCCGGTCGTGTTCGTCGGCGAGGGGCCGGGCGAACAGGAGGACCTGACGGGCCGGCCGTTTGTGGGCCGGGCGGGCCAGTTGCTGGACAAGATTCTCGCGGCCGCCGGCATCCCGCGCGAATCGGTCTACATCACCAACATGGTCAAGTGCCGCCCGCCCAACAACCGCAACCCCGAGCCGGACGAGATCGCGGCCTGCTGGCCCTACCTGGAGCAGCAGCTCCGGCTTATGCGGCCCAAGGTCATCGCCGCGCTGGGCAACGTGCCGGCGCAGTACTTTCTCAAGACCAAGCAGGGCATCACCAAGACGCGCGGCCAGTTCTACCCCTGGAAAACAGGGGTCGAGATCTTCCCGATGTACCACCCCAGCTACCTGCTGCGCAACGCCTCGCGCGCGCCGGGCAGCCCCAAGCACCAAACCTGGCAGGACATCCAAACGCTCAAGGCGCGCCTGGACGAGCTGGGCGAGACGCCGGCCTGAGCCGCTGCCGATCCGCCTTTTTACGTTGACAGCTCCCGAGCCACTCCCTATAATCGCCCCTGTCTGGCGGTGTAGCCAAGTGGTAAGGCGAGGGTCTGCAAAACCCTTATACCCGGGTTCGATTCCCGGCGCCGCCTCCACTCAACTTTCAAGGGCGGTTAGCTCAGAGGCAGAGCGTCTGCTTGACGTGCAGAAGGTCATAGGTTCAACTCCTATACCGCCCACCACGAGTGTCGGGGTTAGCTCCTACAGCAACCTGCCTCCTCCGCACACTGTCTCGGACTACCACCCAAGCATACCGGGCGCGCCCTTGTAAGGGCCCCACGGCGTAGGCCGTGTCCAGCCGCCGTAGAAGCCGCCCGGCTGCGGGACGACGCGCTCGCCGCCCACGAAGCGCGCGTCCATCGGACCACCACGCCACGCGCCGAGGTTTTGTAAGGGCGCTTACAGCTTCCCGCACGTCCGATACCTACGATGGATACCAATGGTTGGCATCACCGAGCGATAGAGGGGGCACACCGCCCATCGGATGCCAGCCCATCCGTCAACAGCAATCCGTAAGGAGGACACACATGGATCGAACCATCATCATCATCGCGGTCGCGGCCGCGCTGGCCGTGGGCGCGTTCTTCCTGCTCATGCCCAAGGGCGGAGGCGGGAGCAACGTGGCCGGCGCCGACTGGGCCTTCACGGCCGATGAAGCCCTGGTGATCGGCGGCTACGGCGACAACTTCGCCTACGACGGCACGAACGTGCGGGGCATTCCGGGCAGCGCCCGGGTCGTGCTCGACACCGACGCCGACGAGGGCACCATCACGGCCACGCTGCGCACCAACTCGGACAGCGGCCCGGTCGTGATGGCCGACGGCACGCCGCTGACGGGCCGGATCGAGCTGGTCATGAAGGTGGGCCAGCAGGGCACGCGCTTCCAGGAGTTCGTCGACCTGCACGGCGACACGGGCAACGAGGCGCCCGTCATGCCCAAAATCTTCAACTACCTGGCCGGCTGGGGCCCGACCGACGTCTACGTCAACGGCGAGCTCCAGTACGAGGACCTGGTGGGCCACATCATGTTCTCCGAGCGCTCGCGCCGTTCCGACGGCTCGATCCGCCGCGGCGACGAGGTCTACAGCCCGATGCTGGAGGACAAGACCGGCTTCACCGACGCGGGCGACACCGAATTCCACTTCGTGGCCCACACCACCGAACCCGACCCGGACAACTTCCCGCCGCACACGATCTGGCTCCACCTGAACTTCCAGGACGTCGAGGTCCAGCAAGCACCGCGCATGGGCCAGATCCCGTCGAACTGAACGAGAACGCACTAGGACAACCGAAGCAGGGGCGAGCGCCCGCTCGCTCCTGCTTTCCGTTCCACCACAGGAGGTCCACATGGTCCGCATTCTGATCGCCGCCGCGGTCGCGCTGGGCGCGCTGGTCGGCTACCTGCTCATCGTCGGCGGCCCGGCCGAGCAAGCCGAGCCAAACGCGCCAAGCCAACGCGCCGCCGCGCAAACGAGCCTGGCCGACGTGCCCGACTTCCCGCTGCGGGACGAGGGCGAGTCCAAGACCTACGTCGTGCTCATGAACAGCGTGGGCGGCCGCTTCGTGTTCCAGCCCGCCGCGCTGCGCGTGCAGCCGGGCGACACCGTGCTCTGGTGGAACCTGGGCGACAACCACAGCACGACGGCCTACGCCCCGCCCAACACCAGGGCCGGCGGCGTGAGCGTGCCGCAGCGCATCCCCGAGGGGGCCCAGAGCTGGGACTCCGGCATCTTGGGGATACAGGAACGGGGCATCACGTTCAGCTACACCTTCGAGCTCCCCGGCACCTACGACTACTACTGCTTCCCGCACGAGTTTCTGGGCATGGTCGGGCGGATCGTCGCCGGCGCACCCGGCGGCCCGGCTGAAGGCGCCGGCCCCGAAGGCCTGTCCGAGGACGCCGCGGCCCAACTGGAGGCGCTGCCCAGCGAGTTGATCGCGAGCAAGCGCGGGACGACGTTTGCCTGGGAGGCCGAGCTCAACGCCGCCTTCTTCCACTCCTTCAACGACGAGCACGGCGCGGCCCTGCAAATCGCCCAGCGCCTCGTGGACGGCGCCGACCAGATTGCGCCGCTGCTGGGCGGGGAGGCCGAGCGCTTCCGCGCGCTGCTGGCCGAGTTCCGCGACCTGGTCGAATCCGACGCCGGCTTCGGCCCGCTGTCGGACCAGCGCGACGAGCTGGTGGCGCTGCTGGCAGGGGCGCGTTCCTAGCGCGCCAATCGTTGCCCGCAGGGGCGACTCGGCGAGTCGCCCCTGCCGCGCACCCCGGGGACGCACCTTACCGATTGCTGCGAAAGAAGCGTCAAGCCACCAGCGCGACGCGGGCCGGGCTGTCGGACGTTGGACCCGCGCGCTTGTGCAGTGATCGATCGGTTGCTGGCATATCGCTCCGAGACGGCTTACCCTTGCCCCAACCGGAACGCCTGAGGAGCGCGCATGACGCACGTCCACGGGATGGATTGGCAACCGAGGCGGGGGTTTTTGCCGATCGACGACCCGCTGCCCCGGCTCCCGCCGGCCTTCGACGCCTGGGAGGAGGCCGCGCGGCGCCTGCCCAAGCTGCTGCTGAGCGATCGGCTGCGCGAGGAGCTCGCAAGCCTGCCCCCCTTCCCCGATGAGCCGTTGGAAACGGAGCGGGAACGCGAGCGCGCCATGCAGCTGCTCTCGTTCCTGGCCCACGCCTATGTCTGGGGCGGTCCCGAACCCGCCGAACGCCTGCCGGCCCGTCTGGCCGTGCCCTGGACCGGGGTCGCAAGCGCGCTGGGCCGCCCGCCCGTGCTTGCCTACGCCTCGTACACGCTCAACAACTGGCACCGGCTCGACCCGGAGGGCCCCGTGGCCATCGGCAACCTGGCGCTGAACCAGAACGTCTACGGCGGCACGGACGAGGACTGGTTCGGCATCACGCACCTGGAGATCGAGGCGCGCGCGGTTCCCGCGATCCAGGCGCTTGAGCCGGCGCAGGCCGCGGCCGAGCGGGACGATCCCCACGCGCTGGCATCGCACTTGCATACGATCGCGACCGCGCTTGACGCCATGGGCGAGACGCTGCGCCGCATGCCCGAGGGCTGCGACCCCTACGTCTACTACCACCGCATCCGCCCTTACGTCCACGGCTGGAAGGACAACCCCGCGCTGCCCGACGGGCTCGTCTACGAGGGCGTGAACGCCTTCGGGGGGAGGCCGCAGCGTTTCCGCGGCGGGACGGGCGCCCAAAGCGCGCTGTTCCAGGCCTTCGACGCCGCGCTCGGGGTACAGCACGAGCGCGACAGCCTGCACGCCTACCTGCTCGAGATGCGGGACTACATGCCCCCAGCCCATCGGGCGTTCGTCGAGCGGCTCGAAGCGGGCCCGTCGGTGCGGGACTCCGTGCGCTCGAACGGACACCCCGCGTTGCTGGAGGCGTACAACGGGTGCTTGCAGCGGATCGAGGCCTTTCGGCAGGCCCACCTGAAGTACGCCGCCGTTTACGTGTCCAAGCAAGCGCGCCAAGCCGGGGACGGGGCGGCCGGGCTCGGCACGGGCGGCACGCCCTTCATGGCCAGCCTCAAGCGCTACCGGGAGGAAACCGGTGCCCACCGCCTCTAGAAGCCGCCGTCCCGTGCGGCGCCCTGCCCGACCGGACGCAACTTGCCTGGGCGCTTGCCAATGGTCTAAGATGGCCGGCGGATTTCCGCCGCGCCCGCAAAGGAGGCCGCCATCGCAGCGCTTACCCGCCTCGAACAAATCCGCCTGTTGCGCAAGGTCAACCTGTTCGACGGCCTCGACGAACAGAATCTCAACATCGTCGCCGGTTTTCTGAAAGAAGCCCGCGAAACATCCGGCACCGTGCTCGCCCAGGAGGGCCAGGTCGGGCAATCCTTCTTCGTGATTGTCGAGGGCGTCGTGCGAATCGAGCGCGCCGGGCACGTCATCCGCTCCCTTGAGGCGGGCGCGTACTTCGGCGAGATCTCGCTGCTGGACGGGCAAACGCGCACGGTCACGGCGGTCGCCGACACCGACATCCGATGCCTGCGGATCGACCGGGGCCAGTTCGACTACCTCCTGCACCATTATCCCCAAATCGTCCGGGGCCTGCTGACCGCGCTTTGCGGCTACTTGCGCGTGGCCGAAGCGCGGCTCAACGAAGGGTTCTGGCTCGAAGCCAAGCGGGAAACCCCATGAAGGTGTTGGTGACGGGCGGAGCGGGCTACGTCGGCAGCGTGGCGGTCGAGGCGCTGGTCGAGGCGGGCAGCGAGGTCGTCGTCTTCGACAACCTCTCGCAAGGGCACCGCGCGGCCGTCCACCCGGACGTGGCGTTCGTGCGGGGCGACCTGGCCCACCCGGAGGAGATCGAAACGGCCTTCGCCGCACACGCCCCCGACGCCGTCATGCACTTCGCCGCGCGCACCCAGGTCGGAGACTCCATGCGGGATCCGTTTGCCTACCTGCGCGACAACGTGGCCGAGGGGCTCAACCTGCTGGAACGCGCGGTCGCGCACGGGGTGCGGCGCTTCATCCTGTCCTCGACGGCCAACCTGTTCGACGACCCCGAGCGCATGCCCATCGACGAGGAGGTGATGATCCGCCCCGGCAGCCCCTACGGCGAGTCGAAGCACGCACTGGAGCGGGCGCTGGCCTGGCTCGACCGGATCCACGGCCTGCGCTACGCCGCGCTGCGCTACTTCAACGCCGCCGGCGCCACCGCAGAGCGCGGCGAGGACCACGACCCCGAGACGCACCTCATCCCGCTCGTGCTCCAGGTCGCGCTCGGCCAGCGCGAGTCGATCACGGTGTTCGGCGACGACTACCCCACGACCGACGGCACCTGCGTGCGCGACTACGTCCACGTCGCCGACCTGGCGCAGGCCCACGTCAAGGCGCTCTCGGCGCTCGGCAATGGCAGCCGCGCCTACAACCTGGGCAACGGGCAGGGTTTTTCCGTGCGACAGGTGATCGAGACCGCGCGCGCGGTCACGGGCCACCCCATTCCGACCGAGCCGGGTGCGCGCCGCCCCGGCGACGTGGCCACCCTGGTGGCCGGCAGCGCGCGCGCCCGGCACGAACTCGGCTGGGAGCCGCGCTTCCCCGACCTGCGCACCATCGTGGCCTCCGCCTGGCGCTGGCAGCGCGCCCATCCTCACGGCTACGGGGACTGACCGCCCGGTTTTTGTCGGCAACGCGTGCATGCTATACTCCTCTCCAAAAGGAGGAGGGGATGCCATGTATCGACGCCCGCCGCTGACGTACCCGGAGGTGCCGCTGTATCGGGGGTTGGAGCGGGCCGCCGAACGCTGGCCCGAGCGAACGGCGCTCGTCCACGGGGGGAACGCGCTCAGCTACGCAGAATTGAACGAGCAGGCCGACCGCTTCGCCGCGGCGCTCGCCGGGCTCGGCGTGGAGAAAGACGACAAAGTCTGCCTGCTGCTGCCCAACGCGCCCGAGTTCGTGGTGGCCTTCTACGGGACGCTCAAGGCCGGCGGCGTGGTCAGCGCGCTGAACCCCTCTTACAAGGAACGCGAGGTCGCCTACCAGTACAAGGAGAGCGACGCCGTGGCCCTGGTCACGCGCAAGGACTTCTACCCCGTGGTGCAGGCGGCGTCCAAGGCGAATCCGATCAACGCGATCGTCTCGAGCGGCGAGCCCGTGGAAGGCACGCACCACTTCCAGACCCTGTTGAGCCAGTCCCCGCCAGAGCCCCCGAAGCCGCAGGTCAATCCGAAAGAGGACCTGGCCTCGCTCCCGTTCACCAGCGGGACGACCGGTTACCCCAAGGGCGTCATGCTCACGCACGGCAACCTGGACGCCAACTGGCGCCAGTTCGTCCAGGCCGGCGGGATCGGCGACGAGGACGCGCTGCTGCTGTTTCTCCCGCTCTACCACATCTACGGCACGATGCTCATGGGCGGCGGGCTCATGGCCGGGGCTCAGCTCGTGCTGCAGGAGCGCTTCCACCCGCAGGAGACGGTCGAGCTCATCCACAAGCACAAGCCCACCGTGCTCTACGTCGTGCCGCCCGTGCTCGTGTTCTACAACCAGTTGCCCGATATCGAGCAATTCGACTGGTCCTCGCTCAAGTACGTCATGTCCGGCGCCGCGCCCCTGAGCAAGGAGGTCGCGCTCCGCTTCCAGGAGCGCACGGGCGTGACCGTGCTGCAAGGCTACGGCATGACCGAGTCCTCGCCCGTCACACACTGCAACCCGCCCGAGCGCGCCCACATCCGGGTCGAGACCGTAGGCCCGCCCGTGGCCGACACCGAGCAGAAGGTGGTCGACCTCGACACGGGCGCGGAGCTGCCGCCCGGCGAGGTGGGCGAGCTGCTGCTGCGCGGGCCGCAGGTGATGAAGGGCTACTGGAAGCGGCCCGAGGAGAACGCCGCCGTGCTGGCGGACGGCTGGCTCCACACCGGCGACATGGCCATGCTCGACGCCGACGGCTACTGCACGATCGTGGACCGGGCCAAGAACATGATCAAGTACAAGGGGTTTGCGATTGGCCCCGCCGAGCTGGAGGACGTGCTGTTCGAGCACCCGGCCGTGGCCGACTGCGCCGTCATCGGCGTGGCCGACGAGGAAGCCGGCGAGGCCCCTAAAGCGTTTGTGGTCAAAAAGGGCGAGGTCACAGCCCAGGAACTGATGGACTTCGTGGCCGAGCGCGTGGCCAACTACAAACAGATCCGCCAGTTGGATTTCATGGACCAGATCCCAAAGAACCCGTCCGGAAAGATCCTCAAGCGCGTGCTGGTCGAGCAGGAGCAAGCGAAAGGATGAGCCTCGCGGGCGTGCACCCGATCGCCGTCCCCACGCCGTTTCAAGTGGGACCGGTGAACGCCTACCTGCTGGAGGGGCCACCGCGCACGCTGGTCGACGTCGGGCCGCACACCGACGAGGCGCGAGGCGCGCTCGAACAAGCGCTCGGCGGCGCATTGGAGGGAATCGAGCTGCTCCTGGTCACGCATCCGCACATCGACCACTTCGGCCTGGCGGGCTGGCTCAAGGCGCAAAGCGGGTGCCGCGTGGTGGCGCACCCGCACGCCGTCCCCAAGCTGGCGGACTTCGCCGGCTACTACGCCCGCGAGCAGGACTTCTTCAAGGGGGAGCTGGTCGCCTGGGGCATGCCGGAGCAGGCCGCGCAGCTCCTGACCGAAATCCCCAAGGGGTTTGCGGTCCTGGCGCCACCGGTCGCGGTGGACGACACGCTCGTCGAGGGCGACCGGATCCGCGTCGGCGCGCTCGAGTTGGACGTGTTGGAGACGCCCGGCCACAGTCCGGGCAGCCTGAGCTTCCACGATCGGGCGCACAAGGCGCTGTTCGCGGGCGACCACCTGATCCGCGGGATCACGCCCAACCCGCTGCTGGAGATGCCGCTGCCGGCCACGGGGAAGCGCCCCAAAAGCCTGATCGAGTACGTGGGCGCGCTGGAGAAGGTGGCCGCGCTCGACTTAGAGGTGGCCTATTCGGGCCACCGCGAGCCCATCACCGACCCGGCCGCGGCCATCCGCGCCAACTTCGAGCACATCGAGGCGCGCGCCAAGCGGGTTCTGGGCTTGCTCGCCAACGAAGGGCCCCTGACGCCCTACGCGCTGATGGGCAAGCTCTTCCCACACCTCCCCGCCACCGAGCAGTTCCTGGGGATGAGCGAGGCCGTGGGGCACCTGGAGCGCCTGGAGGCGCTGGGTCGGGTGCGCCGCACCGTGCGCGGCGGCGTGCGCCGCTACGCCCCGTCCTAGGCCGGTAACGCCCTCCTGTTGCGCGCTGGCCTCGCGCCCCTAGAATGGAATCGAGACCAGCGCACCCATGGGAGGAAGCCCCGTATGAGCACCATCAAGGGCCGCGTGTTCGTCTGCGGCAGCGACATCAACACCGACGAGATCATCCCGGCGCGCCACTGCACCACGCCCGACCTGGACACCCTGGGCGCCCACGCTTTGGAGGACCTGCACGAGTCCAAATACACCGCCCCCTTCGAGGCGAACGAATACGACATCGTCGTGGCCGGCGACAACTTCGGCTGCGGCTCCTCGCGCGAGGTGGCCCCGATCGCGCTGGCCAAGGCGGGCGTCAAGGCCATCCTTGCCCCCTCGTTCGCGCGCATCTTCTACCGCAACGCGGTCAACTGGGGGCTGCCGATCTCGCGCGCGCGCGACCTCCTGCCCGCAGGGCTCAAGACCGGCGACGAGATCGAGCTCGACCTGGACGAGGAACGCTTCTGGGACGGGATGCTCCCGGTCCACCGCCAGATCCTGCAAGCGGGCGGCCTGACCGCCTTCAACCAGAGCGGCCAGCAGCCCGCCAACCCGCAGGCTGCCCCGCGCCCGATGACGCTGGCCGAGAAGATCCTAGCCCAAGCCGCCGGGGTGGACTACGTCGAGCCCGGCATGCTCGTCTACGCCGAGGTCGACCGCGTGATCACGCACGAGCTCACGCTGCCCGTGGCCGCCGACCAGCTCTACGCGGCCTACGGCAAAGACTTCCGCGTGCAGGACCCCGAAAAGATCCTGTTCGTGGCCGACCACACCATCCAGATCCCGCTGATTCAGGACAACTGGAAGTCGCAGATCATGGTCGAAAAGGCGCGCGAGTTCGCCGAGGAGCAGAACCTGCCGCACGCCTTCCTGCCCCCGGCCCCGTTCGTGAGCCAGGGCATCTGCCACGTGCTCTTCCCCGAGCAGGGGCTCATCCGCCCCGACACGCTCGTGGTCGGGACCGACTCGCACACGTGCACGCACGGCGCGTTCGGGTGTTTCGCCTTCGGCATCGGCAACACCGATCTGACCGAGATCATGGCCTCGGGGCGCGTTTTGGTGGACGTGCCGCGCACGATTCGCGTCAGGCTGCACGGACAAATGCCGCGGGGGGTCTATCCCAAGGACGTCATCCTCTACATCCTGAAGGAGGTCACGCAGAACGGGTTCACCGACTGCGTGGTCGAGTTCGACGGCCCCGCGCTGGACCACCTCACGGCCGACGACCGCTCGACGCTGGCCAACATGACCGTCGAGGGCGGCGCGACCTGCGGGGTCTTCCCGGTGGGCCGGCTGCGCTCGGACGAAAACGCTTCGTTTGAGGACGAGCTCGAATTCGACCTCGGGGCGCTGACGCCCTACGTCGCCAAGCCCTTCTCGCCCGACAACGGCGTCTCGATCGACGCGCTGGAGGACGTCCCGATCGACGTGGCCTGGGTGGGGAGCTGCACGGGCGGCAAGCTGGAGGACGTGCAGGCCGCCGCCGACGTCGTACGCGGGAACAAGATCGCGCCCGGCGTGAGCTTCATCGTGGCCCCCTCGACCGTGGGCGTGATGCAAGCAGCCGGGCGCCAAGGGTATCTGCGCGACATCCTGGAGGCCGGCGGCCAGATCGTCCAGCCCGGCTGCGGCGCCTGCATCGGCATGGGCCCCGGCACGCTCAAGCAGGAACAGGTGGGGGTGTTTGCCTCCAACCGCAACTTCAAGGGCCGCGCGGGCAAGGGGACGCTCTATCTGGCCTCGCCCGCCACCGTGGCCGCCTCGGCCCTGGAGGGCAAGGTGGCCGACCCGCGGCGCTACCTGCAGGAAGCGGTGCCGGCTTAAGTCGGCCTGGCCTGCACAGCAGGCTCTGCGTCATTCTCCGGCCGGCCATGCCCACAGGGCCGAAAGCTGGTCCCGCGATCCGAACGAGCTTGAGGCCAGATCCCAGCGCACGGTGGCGTAATTCGAGCCGCAGTTTTCGCTGACTTTCTCCCAGCTAGAGCCGATCTCGACCCGTTGGCCCGTGCTCAGGCGGTTGCCGCGCCAGGCGGGCATCTCGCCGTGGGGACGCGGGAACACGTAACAAGAGGGCAACGCCAGGTGCAACTCGTAGTACTCCAGGGTCTCGACGGCCTCGAGCACGAGGCGCGGGTGCGCCGGGTCCTGGTCCATCCAGAGCGCAATCGTGGCCACGTGCCGTCCCGACGGGTGCGCGCGGATGTCGTGCTCGGCCACGAGCCGGCTCGCGACGGCCGGCGGCGGGGGCGTCTCGCCGCCGCCGCCATCGACCGGAGGCTCGCGCAACAGGTCGCAGCCGGCCAAGAGCAGGACGCTCAACAACAGGACCGCCGTCTTTTGCATGGAATCAGCCTCCTTGACCTATCTTCCACTTTACCGCCCGCACGTCCAACGCGCGGGAAAGCGCGGTGGCAGGAAGGTGAATTTGTGCGTTTTCGACGCGATTTCCACCGTTTCTGCATCGTTCCCCGACTTGCCTTGTCCTAAACAGGGAGTGTGAAAGGAGCGCCCATGATCAAAGCGAGCAAACAGCTTGCCAACGCGGCCCTGCTGACGCTGAACTTCGCCTTCCTGCTGGCCTTCGGGGCCTGGCTGTTGAATCTGTGGTAGACGCGTGAAGTCGGGGGCGCTTCCCTCGGCGCGGGGGCGGGTCCGTTGGATCCGCCCCCTTTGCTTTCGAGCGGCGGGAAAGCGCGGGGTCGGTGCCGCCTTCAGCTCAGGTGCATCACGTAGCGCCACATGACCCAGAAGTGGCTGAAGCTGCCGGCCAGCACGAACAGGTGGAACACCTCGTGCATCCCGTTCCAGCGCGTCGGCGGGAACACCTTCTCGAGCCCGTAGAAGAGCACGCCCACGGTGTAGAACAACCCGCCGGCCACGATCCACCCGAGCGCGCCGCCGGAGAGGCGCTCCAGCAGCAGCGGGGCCAACAGCACGGAGAGCCAGCCCAGGCCGACGTAGGTCGCGGTCGAGAGCCAGCCGGGCAGGCGTACCCAGAGCACCTTGAGCACGACGCCCGCGATGGCCAGCGCCCACACCCCGCCCAGCACGCTCCAGCCCCAGACCCCGCGCAGCGGGACCAGACAGATGGGCGTGTAGGTCCCGGCGATCAGCACGTAGATCATGGCGTGGTCCAGGCGCCGCAGCAGTTGCTTGCCGCGCCGGGAAGGCGGTAACAGGTGGTAGATCGTGCTGGCCGCGTACAGCAGCACGAGGCTCGCGCCGAAGATCGAAAAGGCCGCCACGTGCCAGGGCTGCTGCTTGGTGGCCGCAACGTAGATCAACAGGAACGCCCCCACCAGCGCCAGCACGGCCCCGATCCCGTGCGTCAGGCCGCAGGTCAGTTCGTGGCGCGTCGGGTACATGGCCTTCATTTTACGACCAACGCGGAACGCGACAACGGTGGTATCGATCTTCGGGGGAGGTGGTGGGCGGTGCAGGACTTGAACCTACGACCTCCAGGTTGTGATCCTGGCGCTCTCCCAACTGAGCTAACCGCCCAAGCGCCCCTAAGCGTACCCGCCGGCGCTCCGCCTTTCAACTCCCGGCCGGGGCGGACACGCGCCGTCGAAGGCGTCCCGTCTTTGGGGTAGGGTGGGACGTCGGCCGCGCGAGGCGGACCGACCAGTCCGCACGAAGGGGGAAGCCGATGTTCTTCTGGAAGCAGGGCAAGCGGGTCGAGGAACTGGTCAACCGGCATTTGGCGCTGGTGGACGCCGCGCTGCGGTCGTTCCAGGACGCGCTGAATGCCTACCTGGACGGGACGGGCGAGGTCGAGGCGCTGGCCAAGCAGGTCCACGAGCACGAGAGCCGCGCCGACGACGTGCGGCGCGAGGTGATTTCCCAACTGTTGCACGGCGCGCTCATGGGCAGCTACCGCGAGGACATGCTCTCGCTGGTCGAGCAGGCCGACCTGCTGGCCAACAGCGCCGACGCTCTGATCGAAAACCTCGTGCTGCAACGCATCCGCATCCCGGAGGCGCTCACGGACCCCGTGCGCGAGATCTGCGCCAAGTCGATGAAGATTTTGGACGAGATCCACGCAGCCGTGCGCCTGATGTTCAAGGACATGCGCGGCGTGCTGGAGCACACCCGCCGCATCGAGAAGCTCGAGGGCGAGATCGACCAACTGGAAAAGGGCGCCATCCGGGAGCTGTTCGGGATGGAGCTCGAGCTGGCCGAGAAGCTCTGGGTGCGCGACTTCGTCACGCACCTGGCCCAGCTCTCGGATCGGGCCGAGGACCTCTCGGACCTGATCGAGATCATCGTGGCCAAGCGCCGGGTGTAGGTGGACCCGCGACTGCTGGCCGGGGCGCTGCTGGGCTGGGCGCTGGGCGCCAACGACGCGGCCAGCGTGTTCGGCCTGGCCATCACCTCGCGCATGGTCAAGGTGCGCACGGGCCTCTGGCTCACGGCGCTGTTCGTGGTCGTGGGCGCCGGGCTGCAGGGCTTCCAGGGCATCGAGACCTACGGGCAACTGGGCGCACAGACGCTGCACACGGCCTTCGTGATCACGCTCGTCCCGGCGCTGGCCATCCTGGTCACGGCCACGCTGGGCCTGCCCATCTCCACGACCCAGACCGTCGTGGGCGCGATCACGGGTGTCTCGCTGCTGACCGGGACGGTCAACTGGTCCGTCCTGGCCCAATTGGGCGTCGGCTGGGCGCTGGCCCCGCTGGGCGCGCTGGCGGCGGCCTACGCCTTCTACCTCGTGCTGGGCCAACTGCTGGAGCGCTGGTTCATGCAGCTGTCGGCCTACGAAACCCTGCTCAAGGCGGGCTTCGTCCTGGTGGGCGCCTACGGCGCCTACTCGCTGGGGGCCAACAACGTGGCCAACGTGAGCGGCGTCTGGGTGGCCAGCGGCGCGCTCTCGCCCGAGGCGGGCGCGTGGCTCGGGGCCGGGACCATCAGCCTGGGCGTGCTCACCTACAGCCACCGCGTGATCGCCACCGTGGGGGACAAGCTGGCCGCGCTCGACCCGTTCCCGGCCTTTGTCGCCGCCCTGAGCAGCGCGCTCACGCTGCACCTCTACGCGCTGGCCGGCGTGCCGGTGTCGGCCTCGCAGGCCATCGTGGGCGCCGTGGTCGGCATCGGCCTGGTCAAGGGCGCCCAGACCGTGCAGCGCAAGACCGTGCTCCAGATCCTGTTCGCCTGGTTCGTGGTCCCAATCATCTCGGCTATCCTGGCCGCGGCGCTGTTCGCGCTGCTTCCCCGCGGGTAACCCGCCTTCCACCTTCGAGATTGGCCCCGCCCCTTCGCGGTTTCCCTGTGCCCCTTTCTGGAAGGCCCCTCGAGGGCTTGACACGCCGGCCCCGGTATGCTATATTTTTAACATCATGCTATTTTTACAGCACACCCCAGAAGACACCCCGCGCAAGGCTCAAAGGAGGATCTGACATGTGGACCGGACTGCTGGACGAGCGAAACAGCCGGCAACACTACACCGACCTGCGGCGCGAGGCCTACGTCGAGCGCCTGTTCAAACGAACCGACCGGGGGGACGCAACCTGGAAGGAAGGGATCCGGCTGCGGCTGCTTCTCGCCCTGATCCTGCTGGTCTCGCTGGCGTGGCTGGGCGCGTGGGGCAACCCAACGCCCCCCGCGCTCGCCGGCGTCGGCGCGGGCTTGGACGGCCCCTCGGCGCGCGCAACCGGACCGACGTCGGTGACGGCCTGGGTCGAGGACGGCGACCGCGGTGCCACTTGACAGGCAGCGCCCGCTATGCTATGTTTTTAGCAGACTGTTAATTTTGCAACAGTGCCGGAGGGGAGAAAGGAGATCCGGATGGGGAAGCTGAAATTGGATCAACTGAGCCGCCGCGAGCGCCAGATCATGGACATCATCTACCGCCACGGCAAAGCAGCGGCGGCCGAGGTCCAGAAGGAACTGCCCGATCCGCCGAGCTACTCGGCGGTGCGCGCGATGCTGCGGGTGCTGGAGGAGAAGGGCTACGTGGCCCATGTGCAGGACGGGCCCCGTTACCTGTATAGTCCAACGGTGGCGCCGGACAAGGCCAAGCGGTCGGCGATCGAGAACCTGCTGCAGACGTTTTTCGGGGGCTCGACCACCCGGGCCGTGGCCACCCTGCTCGACATGTCGCGATCCGAGCTGAACGAGGACGACTTGGAGCGCCTGGAAGCGCTGGTCGAACAAGCGAAACGAGAGGGGCGATAGGGATGTGGTGGGACGGCTGGCTGGCGGGGGATGCCGCGATGGGGTTGTTCCAGGGCGCGTTGAACGCGTCCGTGAAGGGCGCCGCGATCCTGCTGCTGGCGTGGGGCATCGCCGCGGCCCTGCGCCGCGCGCCGGCGGCCGCCCGGCACCGGGTGTGGAGCCTGGCGCTGGCCGCCCTGCTCGTGTTGCCCGCCCTGACCACGACCTTGCCCAACTGGCGCGTCGACTGGTTGCCACGCCTGGACGCCGTCGCCTCGCCTCAAGCCGCGCCCGCCGCCACACCGGCGGCCGGGCCGGCCACGGACGCCGTCCCCCCCGACAAGACGCTTGCCATTGAAACGCCCCCGGCCCGGGACGCGGGCGACCCCGCTTCGCCGTCGGCGCCCGCCGCGGAGCCCGAATCGCGGGCCACGGCCGCCCCCCCTGCATCCGCGCCTCTGGAGCGGGCCACGCCGGCGGCCCCCGAGCCGGGAAACGCGCTCCCGTTCGACTGGTTGAGCGCGCTGCCCTGGCTTTGGGCGCTGGGAGCGCTGGCCGTGCTCGGGCGCTTCCTGCTCGGCATGGCCTCGGTGCGCTGGATGACGCGGCGCGCCTCCCCGGTGGTCGAGGCGGGCTGGCAGCGACTGCTCGCCCTGGCCCGGACACGCATGGGGGTCGATCGCGCGGTTCGACTCTGGAAGAGCGACGACGCCACCACGCCCATGACCTGGGGCCTGCGCCGCCCGGTCGTGCTGCTGCCACAGGAGGCCGACAGCTGGGACGAGGACAAGCGCACGGCTGTGCTGCTGCACGAGCTGGCCCACATCCGGCGCCGCGACACCTTGACCCAGACGCTGGCCCAGCTGGCCTGCGCGCTCCACTGGTTCAACCCGCTGGTGTGGCTGGCCGCGCGCCGGCTGCGCGTCGAGCGCGAACACGCCTGCGACGACGCCGTGCTGGCCGCCGGCACGCGGGCCAGCGAGTACGCGGCCTACCTGCTCGACATCGCCCGCTCGCTGCGCTCGGTGCGCGTGGCCTCGTTCGCCACCATCGCCATGGCGCGCAGGTCCCAGCTCGAAGGGCGTCTGCTCGCGATCCTGAACCCGCGCCGCAACCGCCGCGCGCTCACGCCGATCGTCTCGACGGCCATCGTTGGGCTCATCCTGTTCGCCGCCGTCCCGCTGGCCGCGTTGCGGCCGATGGAGTCGCAGAACGGAGCTGCGAGCGCGCCGCGCTCCGGCGCCGTCTCGCCGGCCGATGCCCCGGAGGAGCGCGTTGTGTACCAATACCGCACGGTCGAGCTCGAGGCCCAGGCGCTTGAACGCCGGGTGGATTCGTTCCAGCAGGACCTGGAAACCGGCCCGGACGGCGAGGCGTCCGCTGCCCTGCTGCAACGGCAGGCCGACGCGGTCATCCGCGCCACCGAACACGTGCTCCAGATGACCGTGCAGAAGCTGAACGTCGTCTCGGTCCGGCTCGAGACCAGCCCCGACGTCAACGAGGAGGCCATCGCGGCCGACGTCGAGTCGCTCTCCGGCCAGGTCGACGCCCTGACCGAACGGGCCGAGTCGCTGCTGACGTCGCTGGCCCGGCAGTACGAGGGCGAGGCCGCCCGCCAAGCCTACCTGGCCGAGGTGGGCCGACGGCTCAAAACCGAGATCCAGGACGAGATTCAGGCCCTCAAGGGCGCGGCCACCCGGCTGGTCGACGCGGTCGAGCGCCACGTGCAACTGAACCTCGAAGTCAACCTGGGGCCGTTTGGCGAACTGGTGGGCGACATCGTCAAAGGGCTGACGCACGGGATCAAGGTCCAGATCCAGGTCGAGCTCGGGAACATATTCGACCACGTCAACGCCCTGATCCTCGACGAGGGCACCCACATCGCCTTCTCGGAGGAGCAGATCCGGCTGCTTGAGACGCACGCTGGCGCCACCGAGCGCATCGAGCACGAAGCCGAGGCGTTCGCCCGCGAGATGGAAGCGTTCGCCGAGTCCATGGAGTCGTGGGGCGAAGCGTTCGGCGCGCGCATCGAACGCGCTTTCGACAACTAGTCGCGGGCGTGACCGGCCGCATCCCGCCGCCCGGTCACGCCGCCTGAGTTCGATTTCAATCAAAGAAGCCGACACGGCCGGCGCCTTCGGGCAACCGCTTACGGGTGCGCGATGTCGGACGCGGAAGTTTAGAACATCGTTATGTTACGCTAGGCCTGACGCCGGCCTGGCGCCGAACAACCGCCAAGGAGGTTTCGTTGAGAATCACACGACGCACGGTCGCGGTTTGGGGCATCGTCACGCTGGCTTTGCTCGGCTCGGACGCGGGGGCGGCTTACTTGCAGGAAAGCGGGGCGGCCAAGGTGTTCGATTTGCCGGCGCTCTCGGCCCCCGCCGGCGCGGGGGGGACGCTCAACGTCCCCGTCATCGACCGGCCCGACAGCCTCAACCCCTACGTCGACATCGGATTCGGCGAGACGAGCGTCCCCTTGCTGTTCGCCCCACTGCTCGAGGTCAACCCGGTCACGCTCGCAATCGAGCCCGCGCTGGCCAGCTCGTTCGAAGTGTCCGACGACCGCACCCGAATCACGCTCACCTTGCGTCAGAACGTCACCTGGTCCGACGGCCAGCCCTTCACGGCCAACGACGTGCTGTTCACCTTCAACGACGTGCTGGGCAACCCCGAACTCGGGCTCGACACCGGCGCCCCGCCCCTGGAGCTGGTCGCGCTCGACGAGCGGACCGTGCGCCTGGAGCTGCCCGGCCCGCTGGCCTACGAGCTGCTGGGCCCGCTGGCCACCAACGCCCCCATCCTGCCGAGCCACAAGTTGGCCGGCGCCGTGGCCGCGCGCGACCCCGCGGACGCGTTCGCCAAGGCCTGGGGCGTCAACGCGCCGGCCGAGGAGGTCGTCGGACTGGGGCCCTACCGCCTGGGGCGCGTGCGCAAGGGCGGCAACCCGTTCCTGGGCCAGCAGGTGGTCGCGCTCGAGCTGGTCCGCAACCCGTTCTACTGGAAGACCGACCCGAACGGGACCCGCCTCCCCTACGCCGACGCACTCACGCTCATCCTCGTCCCCGGCGCGGGGTCGGCGTTCGAGGCGTTCCAGCAGGGGCAGGTCGATCTTCTGCGCCTCGAACGCGATCAGGCCGCGCAGCTCGCCGGCGCGCCGGACGTCCGGCTGCTGGGCGGCGACCCGGCCGTGGGCGTGGACTTCCTGGCGTTTAACCAGGACGTGGACGATGAAGGCTTGCGCGCGCTGTTCCGCGACGTCCGCTTCCGGCGCGCCGTGGCCCACGCGCTCGACCGCGAGGCCGTGCTGGCCCGCGTCCCCGAGCTCGCGCCGTTCATGGTCCCGCGCCACGGCTTCGTCCACCCGCGCCTGCCGGTCTAC
>CAZNGF010000023.1:33362-35239 GCA_964572855.1 uncultured Thermotogae bacterium
GCCCGAGATCTACGACGCCGAGGCGACCGCGCGCTACGAACCCGACTTGAGCCAAGCCAACGCGCTGCTCGACGCGCTCGGCCTGCGTGACGCCGACGGCGACGGCCTGCGCGAGCGCGCGGACGGCCAGCCGCTGGAAATCGAACTGATCACCAACGAAGGCAACGCGCTGCGCGAGGCGGCCGGCGCGTGGCTGGCCGAGCGCCTGGGCGAGCTCGGCCTGGATGTGTCGTTTGCGCCCCTCGCCTTCGACGCGCTGGTCCAACGGCTCGACCTGGACGGCCGCCGGCCGCGCTACCAGATGCTGCTCGTGCGCTTCGGCGCCGACGACTCGCCGCTGACCGACGACTCGGTTGAGTGCCTGTTCGCCTCCGAGGGCGACTGTCACCTGTTCCGCTTCTCCGACGCGGAACAAGCCGCGGACGAGACCCAGCGGCGCCTGGACGAACTCTTCCAGGCGCTGGGCTCGACGCCGCTGCCCGAGCAGCAGGCCGCCTGGAGCGAGCTCCAGCGGCTCGTCTCGCAAGACCTGGGCCTGATCCCGCTCTGGAGCGAGCGGGTCACGTTTGCGGCGCGGCCCGGCATCCGCAACGCCGAGGCGCTCAACGTCATGGGCACGGGCGCGTTGGCCTCCGTGCTCTGGAAGGAGTGATGCAACGGTTCGGGATCTCGTAGGGGCACGATTCATCGCGCCTTCGCGCATCGTCGAACCGGCGACGTCGTTACAACGGAACACCCCTTAGTGTTGGCACGTTTGGGCGGGCTATCTGAACCTCCGGCCCGCCCAAACACTCTTCAGCGGGGCCAGGCGCGTGGGAATCACCGCGATCGGGTCGTGACCTGAGAAAACGGGTCCATACCGTATTCCCTTCTCCTTATTCAACCCCGCGCCCAGGCCACGCCGTCGGGATGAATCCCGGCGTCGAAGCGGTCGATTTCCTTCAGGCGTTCGACCTCGATCACCGAGATGTCGTTGGTCTTGTTGTTGGCCACGTAGGCCAGGCGCCCTTCGGGGTCGAAGACGATCCCGCCGGGCCAGCGGCCCACGGGGATGCGCTTGATCTCCCAGTGCCGGGCGCACTCGATCACCGAGACGTCGTGGGACTCGCGGTTGGGGACGAAGGCGTAGCGCCCGTCGGGCGAGAACACCATGCGCACCGGGGTCGTGCCCACGGGGTGCTTGGCCAGCACGCCGTGGTGCTCGGTGCTGAGGACGTAGAGGTTGTGCTCGTCCTGGTTGGCCACGTAGAGGAATTTCCCGTCGGGGTGCACCGCCACGCCCTCCGGCCCCTTGCCCACGGACACGTGATAGAGGATCTCGTCCGTCGCCGTGTCGAGCACGCTGAGCGTGTTGGAGCCGATGTTGGGGACGTAGATGCGCTTCCAGTCGGGCGTGGGCGCCAGCATGTGCGACAGACGCTGCTTGGTCTCGACCACCTTGAGCAGCTCGTGCGAGGGGCGGGCGTAGACGTAGACTTGGTGGGCGTAGGTCACGGCCAAGTAGAGCTTGCCCCCGTCCGGCGAGACCTTGAGATCGTGCGGGAAACGATAGTCGGGGTGCTCCAGCCGCTCCGTTTCCTCCAAACTTCGCAGATCGATCACCGAGACCGAGTTGCTCATGGCGTTGGAGACGTAGAGCGTCGACTGATCGGGCGCCACCGCGGCCTCGTGCGGGTGGTGGCCCACCGCCAAGCGCTTGACCTCCTGCTTGGCGTCGGCGTCGAAGAACGAAACGGTGTCCTCGTCCTTGTTGAGCGCGATGAACAGATCCTTGGGCATACAGAACACCTCGGGAAAGGGATGGCGCCATTGACATACTCCCCATGGCTGAAGCCAGGGGATGCTGGGTTGCAAGCGAAAGGAGCGTGCGAATGAGC
>CAZNGF010000024.1:0-35099 GCA_964572855.1 uncultured Thermotogae bacterium
CGTCTATGGTTCTGCACAAGCACGTTAGCCCAAAATCCGCAAGCTTGGCTAGAGTCACGATCATTGCTTGACGCTTCTTTGTGCAGTCGCCAGTAAACTTACGGATCGACGTCGATCTCGACGCTGGAATCCAATTTGAGCGCCTTGACGCGACCTATCAGTTCGTCGCGCAGCGGCGGCACGGCGTCGGCCTTGAGCAAGAGCTGCCAGCGGTGGCGCCCGCGCCAGCGGTAGGGCAACGCGCGCGCGGGGCCCAGCACCTCCGCCTCGTTCAGCTCGGCCAGCGCCGCCTTGAGCCGGTCGGCGGCCTCGCGCGCGGCCGCCTCCGCGGGCTTGGCCACCGTCAGCCGGATCAGGTGGGCATACGGCGGGTATCCTAACGCCTCGCGATATCCCAGCTCCTCGCGCGCGAAGGCCTCGTAGTCGCGCCCGAGCGCGTGCCGGATCACGTAGTGCTCGGGGTGGCGCGTCTGGAGCAGCACGCGCGCGTCCCGCTCGCCGCGCCCCGCGCGGCCCGACGCCTGGCTTATGAGCTGAAAGGTGCGCTCGGCGCCGCGGAAGTCGGGCACGTCCAGTAGCGCGTCCGCGTCGGCGATGCCCATGAGGGTCACGCCGGGGAAGTCGTGCCCGAGGCCGATCATCTGCGTCCCGAGCAGCACGTCGATCCGACCGCTGCGGAAATCCTCCAGCAACGCCCCGTGCTGGCCGCGCTTGACCGCGTCGGAGTCCATGCGCGCCACGCGGGCCGTCGGGAATTTGCGCTTCAGGATCGTTTCCATGCGCTGCGTACCGGTGCCGAGGAATTCGAGTTCGCCGCCGCAAGCCCGGCACGCGTGCCCCTTGTGCTCGTAACCACAGTAGTGGCAGCGCAACTGGATCGGCCTCAAGTGGAAGGTGAGCGCGATGCCACAGCTCGGACAGCGCTGGGCCGCCCGACATTGGCCACAGAGCGCGATCCCAAACCCCCGACGATTGACCAGCAGCATGGCCTGTTCACCGCGCCCCAGGCACGCCCCCAGCGCCGCCTCCAACTCGGGACTGAGCCGACGCCTGCTTTGGCTCATGTCGACCAGCTCGACCTCGGGCAGGGGCGCGGGCACGACGCGCTCGGGCAGGGCGAGGCGCTGGAGCGCGCCGCTTTGGGCCGCGTGGAACGCCTCCAGCGACGGCGTCGCGCTTCCCAACACGGCCACCGCCCCCTCGGCTGCCGCCCGCCGCAGCGCGACGTCGCGGGCGTGGTAGCGCGGCTCGGGGGACTCCTGTCGGTAGGTGGACTCGTGCTCCTCGTCCAGCACGATCAACCCCAGGCCGTCCAGCGGCACGAGCGACGCCGAGCGCACGCCAACGGCCACGCGTGCCTCGCCGTCGCGCAGCCGGGTCCACTCGCGCGCGCGCTGGGCGTCGGTGAGGCCGCTGTGCAGGACCGCCAGCCCGTCGCCCAACCGCCCCCGCACGCGCGCCAGCAACTGCGGCGTGAGCGCGATCTCGGGCACGGCCATGATCGCGGTTTTTCCCTGCGACAGAACGTGTTGGAGGGCGTGCAGGTAGACCTCGGTCTTGCCGCTCCCGTTGACGCCGTGCAGCAGGAACGCCCCCCGGTCGCCGTCGAGCGCGCCGGTCAGCGCTCCCAGCGCCGCCCGCTGCGCGCCGGTCAGGGCCACGGCGGCGGCCCGCTCCCGAAACGGCGAGGTCACGCCGGACGGCGGCTTGGGCTGCAGCTTGACGTGTCCCTTCTCGACCAAGGCGCGCAACGGGCCGTCCGAACTGCCCGCCCAGCTCAACAGCTCCCGCACGCTGGGTGAGCTGAGGTTGAGCAGCGTGCGCAGTAGGTTGGCCTGCTGCGGCGCGGTGGGCTGTAGCCGCTCGATCTGCGCCAGCGTATCCTGGAGCGGGCGGTTGAGCCCCACGAGCTTGCTGCGCGATGGCCTCGCCCGGCTGAGGCGCTGGGGCAGGATGGCCTGCAGCACGAGCCCCAGCGGGCAGAGGTAGCGCGCACTCATCCAGCGGGCCAGCGAGAGCACCGCGGGCGTGAGCACGGGATCGTCGTCCAGGCAGTCCTGCAGCGGCTGCAGCCTGCCCTCGTAGTCGCTTTCGGCCTTGCGGCGCAGCAGGTAGCCCACCACGCGCTCCCGCCCGAATTGCACGCGCACCCGCACGCCCGCGGGCACGTCGGCCAGCTCGGGGGGGATCGCGTAGTCGAAGGTGCGGTCCACGGGCCGGGGGACGGCCACCTCGGCGATTTTTTCCTGCATGGCGCCAGCATACCTGCAAGCGAAAGGCGCTTCGAGGGTTTGTGTTGACGCACAGGCCGTTGCAGTTATAATTGGCCCCGCCTGGAGGGATGACCGAACGGAAAGGAGCCGGTCTCGAAAACCGGTACGGCCTCACGGCCTTCGGGGTTCGAATCCCCGTCCCTCCGCCAGCAACGTCCGCCTCACCCCGGTGAGCGCTACCGTTTGTCCCGGCGTCCCCGAACGAGGCCGACCACAAGGCCCAACCCCGCCCCCAGCACCATCCCGGTACCCGCATCGCCCAGCGCCGCGCCGATCACCATGCCGGCCCCGGCGCCCCATACGACCCCCTTGCTGGTGTGCATGGGCGCTTGGCCCGTTTGCTTGTCCGGCTCTTCGCGCATCGCCCCCCCTGACGCCCGTCCCCTTCATCCGGCAAACGTCGAATCCGTTCGTGTCGTGAAACGCGGACGGCCGTATGCTACCGGCACATAGCATTGTCGGCGAGCGAGGTCTTTCAGCTGAGCGGCGCTTGGGCGCGGGTTCGTCTGCTTTCGGAATGCGCAATCCCGCTTCGATTGCGCCCCTCGGGGATCAAACGTACAATGCAGGGGCCAGCGAAAGGAGAGGGTGTCTGATGGCGCAGCAAGGCACGTTTACGGTGAAGTCGGGGTTGGCCGAGATGCTCAAGGGCGGCGTGATCATGGACGTGACCAGCGCCGAGCAGGCCAAGATCGCGGAGGAGGCCGGCGCCGTGGCCGTCATGGCTTTGGAGCGCGTGCCCGCCGACATCCGCACCCACGGCGGCGTGGCCCGCATGTCCGATCCCCTCAAGGTTCGCGAGATCATGGACACCGTCTCCATCCCGGTCATGGCCAAGGTGCGCATCGGCCACTTCGTCGAGGCCCAGATCCTGGAGTCGATGGGCGTGGACTACATCGACGAGTCCGAGGTGCTCACGCCGGCCGACCCCTGGCACCACGTCGACAAGTGGGCCTACAAGGTGCCGTTCGTGTGCGGCGCGCGCGACTTGGGCGAGGCGTGCCGGCGCCTGCAGGAGGGCGCGGCCATGATCCGCACCAAGGGCGAAGCCGGCACGGGCGACGTGATCGAGGCCGTGCGCCACATGCGCCTGATCAACAAGCAGGTCCGCGCCGTGCAACACATGGACGACGACGAGCTCTACCACCACGCCAAGGAGCTACAGGTTTCGGTCGAGGCCCTCAAGCTCGTGCGCGAGGGGGGACGGCTCCCGGTGGTCAACTTCGCCGCCGGCGGCCTGGCCACGCCGGCCGACGCGGCCATGATGATGCAGCTGGGCTGCGACGGCGTGTTCGTGGGCTCAGGCATATTCAAGTCAGCGGATCCGGCCAAGCGGGCCAAAGCCATCGTGCTGGCCGTGACCTATTACGACAAGCCCGCCAAGCTGGCCGAGATCTCGGCCGGCCTGGGCGAGGCCATGCCGGGCACCGCCGCCGGCACGCTGGAGGAGAAGGAGCTGCTGCAGACGAGGTAACGTTTGTTGCGTGGGCATCCATATCGATCCGCACACGCTCAAGCGTGCCATCGAACGCGGCACCAGCGAAGCGGAGATCAAGGACGTCTTGAAGACAGGCCAAGAATCGCCTGCAAAACATGGGCGATTTCGCAAGACGAAGGCCATTTCATTTGGACGAGAGCGCAACGGAACCTACGACGAACAGAAACGCGTCGAAGTCATCGATGTGCTCGAATCAAACGCATTGACTACGGTCACTGTCTACGTGTTGTTTGGGGAATGGGGCGAGTGAGTACGACATGCAAGCAACCTACAACGCCAAGACTGACCTTCTCTACCTACGCTTTGACGACCGTGAGCAACAGCTAACCAATCAGCGTTTGTCTGAACACATCGTGCTGGACGTCGGAGCAAACGACCAAATCGTCGGCATCGAGATCTTGGACGCGTCCAAGCACACCGACCTGCAACGGCTGCTGCCGGTGGAATACGTATCGGCAGGTTCGGATTGACGTTGCAAATCGGCGTCCTCGGACTCCAGGGCGACTTCCGCGAACACTTACGGATGCTGAGCCAGATCGGCGTGGCGGGCGTCGACGTGCGCGCGCCCGAGGATCTGGACGGCACCTCGGGCCTGATCATCCCGGGCGGGGAGAGCACGACGCTGCGCAAGCTCCTGCGCTTCAGCGGCCTGGACGAGGCGATTTGCCAGCGCGCCCGGGCCGGCTACGGCCTCTACGGCACCTGCGCCGGTATGATCCTGCTGGCCAGGGAAATCGTCAATTCGGGGGGCGTGGAGCCGCTGGGCCTCATCGACATCGCCGTGGCGCGCAACGCCTACGGGCGGCAATCGGAGAGCTTCGAGGCCGACGTCGAGGTTCGGGGCATCGGCCCCTTCCACATCGTGTTCATCCGCGCGCCGCAGCTCGTCGAGCGCGGCCCCGAGGTCGAGGTGCTGGCCGAGCACGACGGCGTCCCGATTCTGGCCCGACAGGGCAACGTGCTGGTCAGCAGCTTCCACCCCGAGATCGCGGGCGACCCGCGGCTCCACCGCTCCTTCGTCGAGCAGGTCCGGCAGCGCGCGGCGCAGAGCGCCCCCCCGCGCTGACCCTTCCGCGCCTGTCAGCCTGGGCCGGTGCGGACCAAGTCGGAAAACGCGTCGACCGCGGCGCGCCAGTAGTCCGTGCCCGCGTCCCGGTCCCAAGCGGGCTGGCGCGCGGCGCGCAGGTAGACCAGCGTGCCCAGGTGGTAGAACATGTGTTGCGTGAGCCGCTTGAGCACCCAGGCCAGCGTCAGGGGACCGCGCTCGGTTGCGACCGGGCGGTTGAATGCCTCGACCGAGGCGGCCGCGACGATGTCGGTGAGCAGGGCTTCCATCTCGCGCAGGAAGTCAAGCGTCCGATCCAAATCGTCACCCTGGGGGAAATCCAGCACGTCGTAGCCCAACGCCGAGAGCCAGGCGCGCTCGGCGCCGCCCAAGTGGACCAAAAGCTCTTGGATGGACTTGACGTGGGGGGCGGGCTTCCAGCTGGCGTCGGCCTGGCTCAGCCCCTCGGCCGCGCGGTAGACGGCCCGGCGGCCGGCGCGATAGGCGTTCAGGACGTCGGCGGCGCGAACCATGCCGCATTGTAGTCGGGACGCCTGCGCCGGTTCAAGCGCGGCGCGCGGACGGCTAGAGCGTGATGTAGCCGATCAGCTTGTTGACCGACTCGCGCGTGATGGGCGTGGCCTCGACCACGTGACCTTCCCACCCGTCCGCCAACGGGTACATCTTGCGGGCGACCTCGAGCTGCGTACGACGCGCCTCGTCCGCGGATTTTGCCGTCACGAACACGTTGTCAAGCGCGGGGACCAGGTCGCCCCGCTCGTCCTTGCGGTAGGCCAGTCGAGCCACGGAAAACAGCTTGTTCATGTCGAGTTCACCCTATTTCTTTCGCTTGATTTCCCATTTTACAGGCCATCGGCCACTTCTCAAGCTCTGCGGTTGGGCCGAGTCGCATGCGGGTCTCGCGCAAGGCGCCTGCCCATCGCGTCTTTCGCGCGCGCCCTTGACAACGGCGCGTGTCCGTGCTATAGTATTTTCATAATTTCGAAAGTATGGTGAATCGAACATGTACGAACGCGCCCTGCACTGGGTGGTGGACCACCCCAAGACCGTCCTCTGGACCATCGTGCTGGTCACGGTGGCCCTGAGCGCCAGCCTGCCGCGCATCACGACCGACACCAAGGCCGACCACATGCTGCCCGAGGACGCGCCCATCCGCGTGCTCAACGAGCGCGTCGAGGCGCAGTTCGACCTGCAGGACCCGATCGTGGTCGGCGTCGTGAACGAAACGCATCCGGACGGCGTGCTCAACCCCGAGACGCTCGGCAAGCTCCAGCGGATAACCGGCGAGGCGCTCCGGATGGAGGAGATCGTGCGGCGCAACGTGTTCAGCTTCGCCACCTCCAGGGACATCCAGACGCGCGGCGGCTCGCTGGTGCAGCAGCGCCTGCTGCCCGGGACCGAGCCCACGCCCGAACAGGTGGCGGAACTGCGGGCCATGCTCGACGGCAACCCGCTGTTCGAGAACTTCCTCATCTCGCCGGAGCGCACGGCGGCCGCGATTTACCTGCCGATCCCCGAGGACGTCGACGCCAAGCCGCTGGTGGACCGCCTGCGCGGCATCATCCAAGGGGAAGAGGGCGGGAACGACGCCTTCTACATCGGCGGCCAGCGCGTGGCCGAGGACGTCTTCGGCGTGCTGATGTTCCAGCAGATGGCCGTGCTCTCGCCGCTGGTGGGGCTGGTGATCTTCATCGGGCTCTGGCTCATGTTCAAGCGACTCAGCCTGATCACGGGCCCGCTCTTGATCGCGCTGGTGAGCGTGCTCTGGACCATGGGCCTGATGGTCTGGCTCGGCCTGCCGGTTCACATCATGGCCTCGATGGCGCCGGTGTTTTTGATGAGCATCGGCGTGGTGGACGGGATCCACATCTTAAGCGAGTTTGCCGACCGCTTCACGCGCCACGACAAGCGCACGGCCGTGCTCGACGTGCTGCTGGAGCTCAAGCTCCCGCTCATCTACACCTCGCTCACGACCATGGTGGGCTTCGCCTCGCTGGCTTTCACCCCGATCCCGCCGGTGCAGGTGTTCGGCCTGTTCGTGGCCTTCGGCATCGGGGCGGCCTGGCTGCTCACGGTCACGCTGCTGCCGGCCATGATCATGCTGATGGACGGCGAGAAGCTGAAGGCGGCGCTGGGGGCGCGCGGGAGCGAGCGCGGGCGGGGGGGGCTGTCGCGGCTCATGCGCTGGCTCGGCCCCTGGGCGCTGCGGCGCGCCAAGCCGATCCTGCTGGTCACGCTCTTGTTGGTGGCGCTCTCGGCCTACGGCCTGAGCCAGATCCGGCTCAACGACAGCCCCGTGTGGTGGTTCAAGCCGGGCGAGCCCGTCAGAGAAGCCACCGAGGTGCTCAACGATCACTTGGGCGGGACCTCGCTGGCCTACCTGGTGGGCGAGGGCGCGCCCGACGACTTCAAGCGCCCCGAGGTGCTGCGCTACCTGGCCGATTTGCAGGAATTTCTGGAGGAGGACCCGGTGGTGGGCCGCACGCTCTCGCTGGCCGACGTGGTCGAGCGGGTCCACTACACCTGGAACGAGCGCGAGCCCGGCAGCGAGGTCATCCCCGACAGCAGGGAGGCCGTGGCCCAGTTCCTGCTGCTGTTTTTGTCGTCGTCCTCCACGGCGCCATCGGACCTGCAGGACGTGGTCGACATCACAGAGTACGACCAGACCAACCTGGTCGTCCAGCTCAAGGACAGCGGCTCGGCGACCATGGACCGCGTGGTCCAGCGCACCGAGGCGTATCTGGAGAGAAACCCGCTGCCCGGGATCACGTTCCAGTTCGCCGGCCCCGGCTACTTTAACGACCGCTGGAACGCCGCCATGTTCGAGGGGATGACGGGCTCGCTGCTGGGGGCGTTGGGCGCGGTGCTGCTGCTGTTGACGCTCAACTTCCGCTCGCTGCGCTGGGGGCTGCTGGCCATCCTCCCGCTGGGCTTTACGATCCTGCTCAGCTACGGGCTGCTGGGTCTCTTCGGCGTCGACTTCACCATGCCCATCGAGGTGATCTCGGCGCTCTCGCTCGGCATGTCGGTGGACTTTGCCATCCACTTCGTCGAGCGCTTCCGCCAGCGCCAAGCGGCCAGCGGCAAGCTGGAGGAATCCATTACCTGGACGCTCTTCGGGCCCGGCAAGGCCATCGTGCGCAACGCGATCATCCTGTTCATAGGCTTCATCGTGCTGTGGTTCGCCCCGCTGACGCCGTACATCACCGTGGGGCTGTTCATCGCCGCCATCATGGTGCTGAGCACCGCCAGCACGCTCGTGCTGCTGCCGGCCCTGATCGGCCAATTCCGGACGCACCTGATTCCGCAATCATCCATAAAGGAGCTGTCACCATGAAACACCTTAGCCGCACCACGACGCTACTGGCCGCGCTGGCCCTGCTGTTCGCCGCGCCCGCCTCGTCCCAGACGCCCACGGGCGCGGAGGTCATGCACATGAGCAACGACCGGGACCAGGGGCAGGACTTCCAAAGCCAGGTCCGGCTCACCAGCACCGACGCCCAGGGCAACGCCCAGGTGCTCGAGGTCGAGCTGGTCGCCAAACGCGTCGACGGCACGCTTGAGGCCGGCAAGCCCCGCTACCGCGTGCGCGCCGCCGTGACCGCGCCGGCCGATTCCAAAGGCCTGAGCGTGCTGGTCCACGAGCGGGACTTCCCGACCGCCGACGACATCTGGCTCTTCCTGCCCGCGCTGGAGGACACCAAGAAAATCGTGCCCGAGAACTTCCGCACGCCGCTGTTCGGCTCGGAGTTCACCTTCGAGGAGCTGGTCGATCGCGAGCCCGGCCTGGACAGCCACGAGCTGCTGCGCGAGGACGAACTCGACGGGCGGGACGTCTGGGTCGTGCGCAGCACGCCGGCCGACCCCGAGGTGGCGGGCTTTGCCTACCGCGTGACCTTCGTGGACCAGGAGACGCTGCTCCAGCTGCGCATGGAGCTCTTCGACGACTTCGACACGCTGAGCAAGCGGTTTACGGCCAAAGAGATCGCCACCATCGACGGCATCCCGACGCGCGTGCTCTCCGAGGCCGAGAACCTCGAGACCGGCCGCACCAGCACGTTCGAGTACGTGAGCCCGAGCTACAACCAGGGCGGAATCGACGACGCGCTCTTCGAGCCCGAGAACCTGGGAAGCTGAGTCGGTTCGCGGGGGGGGAGGCCCGTGTGCGCCTCCCCCTCGCGTGCCAAAGCCAAGCATGATGTCGCTGCTGCGGCGCCTGGGCAGGCCCGCGAGCCGGGGAGCTGCGTCGCTTGTGGGAGCGCCCCGCGCGGGGTACCCTGAAGGGAGCTTTCATGACCCAAGAAGATTACAAGGAAACGGCCTATCGGCTGCAGTCGCAGGTGTGCAGCATCCTGTCAAACCCGAAGCGGCTCCACATCCTGGACCTGCTGGCCGAGGAGGAGCGCTCGGTCGAGGCGCTCACGCGGGCGCTGGGCGTGCCCAAGCCCAACGTCTCGCAGCACCTGGCCATCATGCGCCAGGCCAATATCGTCTCGGCCCGTAAGGAGGGTCAGAGCGTGTACTACCGCGTCTCGAACCCCAAGGTGATCGAGGCCTGCAAGCTCATGAAGGAAGTCATGCTGGAACAGTTCAGCCAAAACCAGAAACTGGCCCAGGCGTTCGCCGAAGGCTGAGGAGGAACCATGCCCATCGAAAACATCTCGTTCGTGGTCGAGACCGACAAGCCGTTTGCCGAAGCCCTGGTGGCCGTGCGCCGCGCCGCCGAATCCCGCAAGTGGGGCGTGTTGGGGGACTACGACTTCTCCGAGATCCTGACCTCGAAAGGCTTTCCCCAAACTGAGCGGGTCAAGAGCCTCGACCTCTGCTCGCCGGCACACGCCAACAAGGTCATGGGCGCCGAGCGGCTGGCCGCGCTCTGCATGCCGTGCAGCGTGATCGTGTTTACCGACGGGGGCCAGACCAAGCTCGCGGCCATGCGCCCGGGCGTGATGCTGCCCGAACTCTTCCCCCACACCAAGGGCCTGCTGGGCCAACTCCCCGAGGAAATCGACCGCGAGATCAAGGAAATCCTGGACGAGGCCGCTCAGGGCTGACCCCGCCCGGAAAGAGAGTTCCGTTGAGAGATTTTGCCTATACGGTGGAGACCGACAAGAGCGCCCGCAAGACGATCGCCGCGCTCTGGACCGAGTGCCTCAAGGCCGGCTGGATCGTGCTGGGCGACTACGACATGAGCGGCCTCATCCCCGACGACGAGCTCGAACGCGGGGTCGAGGTCAAGTCCATCGACATCTGCCGGCCCGAGCACGCCAAGCCCCTGGTCCGGGCCGACCCGCTCACGGCGCTCTGCATGCCCTGCAACGTGCTGGTGCGCAGCGTCGAGGGGCGCACCAGCGTCTCGGCGCTCAAGCCCGGCGTCATGATGCCGCGGCTCTTCCCCGAGGCCGTCGGCCAGGTGGGCGCGCTGCCCGCCGAGGTCGACGCCGAGCTCAAGACGATCATCGACGCCGCCATCGCCTAGCGCGGTCGGCGGCGTTCGATTTTCTCTTCCCACCGTCCATCTAGCTCTTCCCCAGGGCCTCCGACGCGAAACACGCCCTCGACACGCAAAGGCCGCCCCCAACGGCCCAACGGCGCTTGTGAAGCGGAAAAAGCGTTCAAGCTATTGACTTCTTCTAGGGGGAAGTGGTAGATTTCGGAAATCCGTACGGATTTCTTGCACTCGGGGCGCATTGCCGGCCGAGCGCAAGGACACACCGGCCAGCTCACCGCGACGTGGCACTGGCCGGTGAATCCATTCACCAAGGGAAGGAGTCCCTTATGTCCACCATCGATCCACAGAGCCCCGAGTATCGCTCGCATCCGAACGTACCGAGCGTGGATCAATCCGATCGGTTCGTCCCGATCAACCTGCGCCAGTCCGGCCCCACGCCGGTGCAGATGCTCATCTCGACGCGCGTGCGCAAGTCCCCCTTCTGGCACCTCTCAATCGAGGCCGGCTGTTGGCGCGCCACGGTCTACAACCGCATGTACCACCCGCGCGGCTACGTCAGGCCCGAGCACGGCGGCGCCATGGCCGAGTACGACGCGTTGGTCAACCGCGTCACGCTCTGGAACGTGGCCGTCGAGCGCCAGATCCGGGTCAAGGGCCCGGGCGCCGAGGACTTCGTCAACTACGTCATCACGCGCGACGCCTCAAAAATCGAGCCGCTGCGCGGCAAGTACGTCATCCTCTGCAACGAGCGGGGCGGCATCCTCAACGACCCCGTGCTGCTGCGCTTGAGCTCGGACGAGTTCTGGTTCTCGCTCTCGGACTCGGACCTCATGCTCTGGCTCCAGGGCGTCAACGTGGGCCGGCGCTGGGACGTCGACATCGACGAGATCGACGTGGCCCCGCTCCAGATCCAGGGGCCGCTCTCCGAGGACCTCATGGTCGACCTGGTCGGCAAGGAGATCAACGAGGTGCCCTACTACGGCCTGATGGAAACCGAGATCGCCGGGATCCCGGTGGTCGTGAGCCAGACGGGCTTCACGGGCGAGAAAGGCTATGAGGTCTACGTGCGCGACGCCACCCTGCACGCCGAGGAGGTCTGGTACGCGATCCGCGGCACGGGCGCGCGCTACGGCCTGCGCGTGATCGCCCCGGCGCACCACCGCCGCATCGCGGCCGGCATCCTCTCCTGGGGGCAGGACATGGACGTCGAGACCTCGCCGTTCCAGGTCAACCTGGCCTACCAGGTCCCGCGCAAGAAGCAGGCCGACTACATCGGCAAGGCCGAGCTGGAACGCCAGCGCGAGCGGATCGACGCCGGGGAGTTCCCGTTCAAGCTCAAGATGGTGGGCTTCAAGTTCGGCGGCAACCCCGTGACCGACTACGCCAACGACTTCTGGCTCATCTCCGACGCCGAAGGGAAGCGTGTGGGCTACGTCACCTCGCCGTGGTACTCGCCGGAGCTCGAGCTCAATATCGGCCTGGGGTTCGTGCCCCACGAGCTCAGCGAAATCGGGACGCTGCTCAAGATCGAGGTTCCCGAGCACTACACCCAGAGCGAGGGCACCGGCGACACGGTCGACGCGATCGTCTCCGAGGTCCCGTTCCGCCCCTCGGTGAACCCCAGCGCCCGCGAGCGGGCCATGATGGCGGGCGAGGACCACGCGGACTGAGGGGCTGCAACGGCCTCCTGCCGCAAACGAGCCTTGTAGGGGCGCACGGCCGTGCGCCCCTACAACTTAACCGCCGTTCCCCTCGCCCAGAAACACCTCGCTGTCGGGGTTGAAACTCACCCAGGCGAACCAGAACGCCGTCTGACCGACGATTTCCTCCAGCTGCCGGCCTTCGACCCCTGCGGACTGCCCGGCGCCCATCAAGCTCCAGGCGCGCCCTTGGTCGTCCAGCAGGCGCTCGCCGTCGCGCTCGAAGCGCAACGCGTTGCCCTCGGCGTCGACACGCTCGAAGAAGCGCACGTTCTCGACCGGTCCCACGACCACCAGCACGGGCACGCCGCCCACGGTGTCGTTCAGCAGGCCGGCCTCCAGCACGGCGTCGCGCGCGTAGGCCTTGACTTGCCCGCCGGCCTCGATGCCCACGACGGTGTCCTTGGCCTGGAGCCGGTCGTCGTCGATCGGGATGCCGAACTGGGTACGGCTCCCCTTGGCCGGGTTGGTCTGCCGGTAGCGGGCGTAGGGGTCGCTGTCGTAGTTGCGCGGGGACGAGCCTGAGGCGCCCTCGTCCACCTTGCCCCCGAGCCGCTCGTTGCCCCGCGGGCGCGCCAGCACCTCGGTGTCGGGGTGCTCGGCCTTCCAGAGGCCGTAGGGGACGGTGTCGGCCGGGAGCCGCTCCAACGCAACGTCCGCGCCCACCAGCGGCCCCATGATGGGCTCGCCGTCGAGCTGGGACCAGAACGTGCCCGTGGCCCGGTCGTACATGACCAGGTCCGAGAGGTAGAGCCGCCCCGAGGCGCCGAACTCGGGGACCTCCCCGTCGATCTCGGGCGGGACAAAGGCGAGGCTCGAGTTGCACAGCGGGCAGTAGGTTACGACCACCGGGGTGTCGCCGAAGGTGTCGTTGACGATCTCGTGCCAGTTCAGGATCGGGATCGGGTAGGCGCGGGTCTGGCCGTTAACGGTCACGCCCACGATGAAGTCCTCGTCGTCCAGCCAGTCGTCGGCCTCGGCGGTCGAGACGAAGCGCGGCGCGTCGATCGAGGGGATGACGTCCACGGCCTGGGTGCGGGGGATGCCCTTGGCCAGGAAATTTAAGTCTAAATCGGCCCAGTAGCGCACGCGCTCGCGCTCCTCGCTGATCCCGATCGCGTTCAGCTCGCTGGCGTTGAAGTACTTGTTGGCGCCGGGGTTGTCGATCACGATCTCGCGCCCTTCGACGACCAGCGTTTCGGGCCCGTCCGGGGCGGGCGACGCGGGCGTCTCGTCCGCCGGCTCGGGATCGGCGGCCACTCCCTCGGACGGGGGGGCCTCGGTGGCGTCCTTGCTCGCTTGCGACGCGCCGTTCCGTTCCTCGCCACGTGCCGCGCGCTCGGACGCTTTTGATCCGTCCTCCGCGGCGGCGGGCGCCCGTGCGGGCGCGGCGGGGTCGCTCCCCCCCAGCAGCAGCCACGCCGCCAGCGCGATCAGCGCCAACGCGCCCAGAATCCAAAGTCCGGCTTGTTGCATGATGACTCCTTTTTTTGTGCTTTCACCCGTCGCATGGGGCCACGAAATTCTCGCCCCTCAGGTGTACCCCTGAGGGGGATTTGGCGCTGTAAGAGCGCTTACGTTCGCTGCGCCCGGCCCGCCCCCGTTGCCCGAGGCGGGCGGCGCCCTACAATCGGGGGATGGATGCTTCCACACGCCGGCTGAGCCAGACGATTCACTTGTTGGGCGACCTGTTGGGCCGCACGATTCGCGAGCAGGAGGGCGACGAGGTCTTCGCGCTGGAGGAGGAGATCCGCGCGCTGGCCAAGGCCCAGCGGGCCGGCGACCCTGAGGCGGGCGCGCAACTGCGGGCGTGGGTCGAGCAACTCGCCCGGGAGCCGGAACGCGCACAAGCCGTCCTGAAAGCGTTTTCAAACTACTTCCAGCTCGTCAACCTGGCCGAGGAGCAGCAGCGCGTGCGCGTGCTACGCGCCCGCACGCACCAGGCCGAACGCGAGGGGCGCCCGCTGAGCCAGAGCACGCACGAGGCGGTACGCCGCCTGGCCGACGCCGGCTGGGGCGCCCAGGAGGTACAGGCCCTGCTGGACCGGCTCTACATCGTACCGGTGTTCACGGCCCACCCCACCGAGGCCAAGCGGCGCACCGTGCTGGTCCAGCTGCGCCGCATCGCCGAGGCCCTGTTCGAGCTCGACCTCCACGCGCTCCTGCCGGCCGAGGAGGCGCGGCTCAAGCGCGACATCCGGGAGCTCGTCGTCGCGCTCTGGCAGACGGACGAGACCCACGACCGCCGGCCCACCGTGCTCGACGAGGTCGAGAACGGGCTCTACTTCTTCGCCAACACGCTGTTCGACCTCGTCCCGCGGCTCTACGAGGAGCTCGAAAGCGCCCTTCGGAGCCATTATCCGGAGCACGCGTTCCGCGTGCCGCCCTTCCTGCGCTTCGGCTCCTGGATCGGCGGCGACCGCGACGGCAACCCCTTCGTCACGCCCGAGGTCACGGAGCAGACGCTGCACGAGCACAAGCGCCTGATCCTGAGCCTCTACCGCCGCCAGCTGGCCGAACTGCACGACCTGCTGAGCATGTCGCGCTCGCGGGTCGGGTTTTCGCGGGCGCTGCTCGACGAGCTCGCGGCCCAAGCCTCGGACCTTCCCCCCGAGGTCGAGGAACGTCTGGAGCGGGCGTCGCTGGAGCCCTATCGACAGGAGCTCGCCCTCATCGACCACAAGCTCGCGTGCACCGAGCGGGGCGCGGGCGGCTACCGGGGGCCGGACGAGCTGGCCGCGGACCTGGCGCTCGTGCGCGACAGCTTACGGGCCCACCGCGGCGAGGCGCTGGCCGACGGGCCGCTCCGTCGGCTCGCGCGTCAGGTCGAGGTGTTCGGGTTCCACCTGGCCCAGCTCGACCTGCGCCAGCACGCCGAGCGCCACCGGGCCGCGCTGACCGAGCTCTTCCGGCGCTACCTGGACATCGACTACGCGGCCCTCTCGGAACGGGACAAGGTCGACCTGCTCGCCCAGGAAATCGACAACCCACGCCCGCTCACGTCCGCGCTCGACTTTAGCCCCGAAACCAACGAGACGCTGCGCACCTTTCGGCTCGTCGCGCACGCCTGGGCCCGAAACGGGGACGAGGCGATCCAGAGCTACGTCATCAGCATGACCACCGAGGCCAGCCACGCGCTCGAGGCGTTGCTGCTGGCCAAGGACGCCGGCGCGTTCGGGAAGCTCCACATCGTCCCGCTGTTCGAGACTATCGACGACCTGCGGCGGGCCGCCGACGTGATGGAGCGGCTGCTGGGCGTGCCCGTCTACCGGCGGCACCTGGAAGCGCGCGGCGGCCAGCAGCAGATCATGATCGGGTACTCCGACTCCAACAAAGACGGCGGCTACCTGCGCTCGAATTGGTCGCTCTACCGCGCCCAGCGCGCGCTGGCGCGCGTCTGCGAATCACACGGCGTCCAGCTCACGCTCTTCCACGGGCGCGGCGGCTCGATCGGGCGCGGCGGCGGCCCGGCCAACCGCGCCATCCGCGCGCAACCGGCCCACTCGGTGCGCGGCCGCCTGCGCTTCACCGAGCAGGGCGAGGTGATCAGCGGCCAGTACGCCAACCCGGCGATCGCGCACCGCCACCTGGAGCAAGTGGCCAACGCCGTGTTGCGCTCGGGGCTGCGGGAGGACGCGCCTCAGAAGCACGACCGCTGGACCGAGGTCATGGACGCGCTCAGCGAGACGGCCTACCGCGCCTACCGCGAGCTGGTCGAACACCCGCGCTTTTTGACGTATTTCCACGAGACCACGCCGATCGACCAGGTGGACCGGCTCAACATCGGCTCGCGCCCGGCCAAGCGCAAGGAGACCGAGGGCGTTTCTGACCTGCGCGCCATCCCCTGGGTGTTCGCCTGGACCCAGCCGCGCGTGGCGCTGCCCGGCTGGTACGGGCTCGGCGCGGCGCTCGACGCCTGGTTCGCCTCCGAGGGCGAGGCCGGGCTCGACACGTTGCGGGCGATGTACCGCGATTGGCCCTTCTTCCGCACCCTGATCGACAACGCCCAGGTCAGCCTGCGCTTGGCCGACCTGGCCATCGCCCCGCTCTACGCCGAGCTGACCGACGCCGAGACGCGCGAGGCGATCTACGGCCGCCTGCGGGCGGAGTACGCGCGCACCGAGGCGGGGGTCCTCCGGGTCACGGGCCAGGAACAGCTGCTCGACCACGAGCCCTGGCTCCAGCGCAGCATCCGCCTGCGCAACCCGTACGTCGACCCGCTCAACGTGATTCAGGTCGAGCTGCTGCGCCGGCTGCGCGATCGGGAGGACCCCGACGGCGCGCTGCAGGCCGCGTTGCTCCAGGCCGTCAACGGCATCGCCGCGGGCCTGCAGAACACGGGCTGACCGCCGGGCCGAATCCCGCTTTCAATGCGGGAAATGGCGACTTGGGCGCCGTGCTCGTATAATCGCCCTCATGAGCCTGGTGACCCCCTCTGCCGACACAGCAACCCGCTCGGACGTCCGCAACGTCGCGATCATCGCCCACGTGGACCACGGCAAGACGACGCTGGTCGACGCGCTCTTGAGGCAGACCCGCACGCTCAACGAGCGGCGCGAGTACAGCGAGCGCATTCTCGATTCGATGGATCTGGAGCGCGAGCGCGGCATCACGATCCGCGCCAAGAACGCAAGCGTCCAGTACCGGGACGTCAAGATCAATATCATCGACACGCCGGGGCACGCCGACTTCGGCGGCGAGGTCGAGCGCACGCTGCGCATGGCCGACGGCGCGCTGCTGTTGGTCGACGCGGCGGAGGGGCCGCAGCCCCAGACCAAATACGTCCTGCGCAAGGCGCTCGAGCTGGGCCTCAAGGCCGTAGTCGTGTTCAACAAGATCGACCGGCCCGAGGCCGACCTGCCGGCGGTCGAGGAGCGCACGCTGGAGCTGTTCATGGAGCTGAACGCCTCCGACGACCAGCTCAACTACGCGACCGTGTACGCCTCGGCCGTGCGGGGCCAGGCGTCGCTGAATCCGGCCCAGCCGGGGACCGACCTCACCCCGCTGCTCGACGTCGTGCTGGAACACGTGCCGGCGCCGCGGATTCGCCGCGGCGAGGTCCCGCAGCTGCTCGTGCTGGCGCTGGCCGACAACCCGTACCTGGGGACGATGGGCGTGGGCAAGCTGGAGGCCGGCACGCTGCACAAGGGCCAGCCCGTGATGCAAATCCGCCGCGACGGGTCGCGGGCCACGGGGGTGGTCACCGAGCTGCTCGTGTTCCGCGGGCTGGAGCGGGCGCCGGTCGAGTCGGTGGAGGCCGGCGAGATCGTGGCCGTGGCCGGGCTGGAGCGCATCGGGATCGGGGAAACCATTACCGACGTGGACAACCCCGTGCGACTCGATCCCGTGCACATCGACGAGCCCACGGTGCAGATGACCTTCGGCGTCAACACCTCGCCCTTCTCGGGCCAGGAGGGCGACTACGCCTCCTCGCGCGTGCTGCGCGATCGGCTTATGAAGGAGACCGAGACCAACGTGAGCCTGCGCGTGGCCCCGGCCGACACGCCGGACCAGTTTTTGGTGGCCGGGCGCGGCGAACTGCACCTGGCCGTCCTGATCGAGACGCTGCGCCGCGAGGGCTTCGAGCTCCAGGTCTCCCAGCCCGAGGTGCTGCTCAAGGAGATCGACGGCCAACTGCACGAGCCCGTCGAGGTCCTCACGGTCGAGGTGCCATCCGACTACAGCGGCGCCGTGATGGAGGAACTGGGCGAGCGACGCGCGCAGTGGCAGGAGATGCACCCCACCGCGCACGGCACGGTGCGCTACACGTTCACCATCACGACGCGCAACCTGATCGGCCTGAAGAACTACCTGCTCACGCGCACCAACGGCAACCTCGTGCTGCACCACCGCTTCGACTCGTTCCAACCCGCCCGGGCGCCTCGGGTGCGCCGACCGCACGGCTCGCTGGTCTCGATGGTGGACGGCGTGACCACGGCCTACGCGCTCTTCTCGCTGCAGGAGCGCGGCGTGCTGTTCGTGGGCGCGGGCGTCAAGGTCTACAACGGCATGGTCATCGGCCGGCACAGCCGCGACCAGGAGCTGGAGGTCAACCCCTGCAAGGGCAAACAGCTCACCAACATGCGCGCCTCGGGCTCGGACGACAACCTCATCCTGGCCCCGCCGCAGGAGATGCCCCTGGACCTGGCGCTGGAGTACATCGGCCCCGACGAACTCGTCGAGGTCACCCCCGAGTCCATTCGCATCCGCAAGCGCCACCTGCAATCCCACGAGCGCAAGCGCCAGCGGCGGGATTAGGCTGCCTGCCGCGCGATCACGGCACCTCCCTTGCTTACCCCCTCCGCGCTCCTTACGGTAGGGACACAGCTTTACTCGAAAGGGGACGATAGCGTGAACCGGCTGCATCCGGACTACCCCGACCACCCCGCACGCCCCTCCCAGGAACAACAATTGCATGACCAAGTGATCGGGTTGTTGGCCGACCACCTGGAGCAGGAAGGGCTCGAAGTGTTGACAAACCGGGGGCAAGAAAAGGACAACGCGGTGGACACGCCCGAGGGCTCGCACTTCCCGGACGTGCTGGGCGTCGAGGACGACCAGGTCATCGTGATCTGCGAGGTCGAGACCGAGAGCACGATCCAGCCCGACGCCGCCACCCAGTGGAAGGACTACGCCGACCTGGCCAACGCCTTCCTGCTGGTCGTACCCGAGCCGCGGGCCGACGACGCCCAGCAGTTGCTGGACGAGCACGAGATCCCCTGCCAGCGCCTGCTCACCTACGAGGTCAACGGCAACAGCGCCAACGGTGCGCAGGAATAGCGGTCAAGCCTCTGCCGATGTGTCCCCTCTCCCTTGACGGGAGAGGGCCAGGGTGAGGGTGAAGAGAGCGCTGGCTACCCATCCCCCTCGTCCCACCCATGTGACACGATCAGTCGCTCAAGGTTGTGCTTGTTCGTTCCTGCAAGCCAAGGCTCACGGCCTGCGCTGGATCATGGCCCATGCGCTGGGACCCGCCTATGCTCATTTCACCAGAGTCGTGGGGGGAAATATGCGCTTTCGCAATGACGGATGCAATTCGCGTCTTGCCTTCTCTGCGGCCCTCTGCGTCTGTGCCTTGAATCCCAAACGAGCAGGTGACCCATGAACCAACGACAACAAGCGCTAAACGCGCTGTTTGCGCCCCAGTCCGTGGCCGTGATCGGCGCCTCGGGCAAGCCGGACAGCCTGGGCAAGGCCGTGTTCGAGAACGTGTTGTTCAACAACTTCGCGGGCGTGGCCTACCCCGTCAACCCCAGGGCCAGGAGCGTGCTGGGCGTGAAGGCCTACCCGTCCGTGCTGGAGATCCCGGACGAACTGGACCTGGCGATCGTCCTGGTCCCGGTGGGCGCCGTGCTGGAGACGATCGAGCAGTGCGGCCGGAAGGGCGTCAAGGCCGCGGTCGTGATCAGCGCGGGCTTCCGCGAGATCGGCGGCGAGGGCGTCGAGCTCGAGGAGGCGCTCAAGCGGACCGCGGATGCGCACGGGGTCTCGCTGCTGGGGCCCAACTGCCTGGGGCTCATCAACACCGACCCCAACGTCTCGCTCAACACGACGTTTGCCTTCGGCATGCCCAAGCGCGGCAACATCGCCTTCCTGTCGCAGAGCGGCGCGCTGGGCGTGGCCGCGCTCGAGTACGCCAAGCACCACCACATCGGCATCTCCAAGTTCGTCTCCTTCGGCAACAAGGCCGACATCCACGAAAACGATCTGTTGGGCTACCTGCGCGACGACCCGCTCACCGACGTCGTGCTCCTGTACCTGGAGGACCTGGAGGACCCGCGCGAGTTCGCCGAAATCGCCCGAGAGATTACGGGCGAGGCCGACAAGACCATGCCGATCCTGGTGATCAAGTCGGGCCGCACGCGCGAGGGCGCGCAAGCCGCCAGCTCGCACACGGGCGCGCTGGCCGGCTCGGACGAGGTCTACGACGCGATCTTTTTGCAGTCGGGCGTGCTGCGCGTCGAGTCGCTCGAAGAGCTGTTCCACTACGCGCAAGCCTTCGCACGCCAGCCGTTGCCGCCGGGCGCGCGCGTCGGGATCGTGACCAACTCGGGCGGTCCCGGCATCCTGGCCACCGACGCCGCCGTGCGCCACGGGCTCAAGCTCGCCCCTTTGAGTCAAGAGACCCGGGCCGCATTGCGCGAGCTGCTGCCGCCGGCCGGCACGCCCACCAACCCCGTCGACATGACCGGCGACCCGGACGTGACCCGTTACGAGACGGTCGTGCGCGAGGTGCTGGCCGACCGAAACGTGGACGCCGCGCTCGTGATCGCAACGCCCCACCAGCTCATGGAGCTGAGCGAGATCGCCGAGCGCATCGTGCGCGCCGCTGCGGACTTCAGGGGCGTCAAGCCCGTGCTCACCTGCCTGGTGGCCGTCAGCGACGTGGGGCCGGCGGCGCGCGTGCTGGAGGACGCCGGGGTCCCCAACTACCCCTTCCCCGACCAGGCCGCCCGCGCGCTGGCCGCCATGGCCCGCTACGGAAGCTGGGTCCGCCGGCCGCGCACCGGCGTCAAGCACTTTTCCGACGTGGACAAGGCGGCCGTCGAGCGGATCGTGGCCGAGGCGCGCGCCGCCGGGACGACCTTCCTGCCCGAGCCCGAGGCGCACCGCGTGCTGGCCGCCTACGGCCTGCCGACGCTGCCCGCGCGCCTGGCCGCCTCCGAGACCGAGGCGCTCTCAACCGCGCGCGAGTTGGGCTACCCGGTCGCGCTCAAGGTCGTCTCGCCCCAAATCGTCCACAAGGTCGATGTGGGCGGCGTGCGGCTCAACGTCGCCGACGACGCGGCGCTGGTCAAAGCGTACGCGGACCTGATCGCGAGCGTGGGGCGCAAGAACCCGGCCGCGCAGATACGGGGCGTCTACGTCCAGCGCATGGCCGGCAAGGGGGTCGAGACGATCCTGGGCGTCAAGCGCGACCCGCACTTCGGGCCGTTGCTCATGTTCGGCCTGGGCGGGATCTACGTCGAGGCGCTCAAAGACGTCACCTTCCGCACCGCGCCCGTGCGCGAGCTGGGCGCGCGCCGTATGGTGGAGGAGATTCGGGCGTACCGCATCATCGAGGGCTTCCGCAACCAGCCCCCTTCCGACCTGCAAACGCTGGTCGGCTGCATCCAACGCCTGTCGCAAATGGCGATCGACTTCCCCGAGATCGAGGAGCTGGACATCAACCCGCTCATGGTCTACCCGCAGGGCCAAGGCGCGGGCGCCGTGGACGCGCGCATCCACCTGAAATCCGCCGGGTAGGGGCGCACGGCCGTGCGCCCCTACATCGTTTCTCAGTCGTCATAAGGCACGGGCACGACCTGCTGTTCCAGCGCCTTGAACAGACCATCGACCTCGGCCTTGGCGCGCGCCACGACCTGGTCGCGCGCGACGATTTCCTTCTCGTCCGCGTCGCGGCGCTTGAACTCCACGCCGCCGGCCTCAAGCGAACGCCCGCCGAGCGTGAGCCGCACGGGCGCGCCGATCAGATCCGCGTCCTTGAACTTGACGCCGGGGCGCTCGTCGCGGTCGTCGACCAGCACCTCCAGGCCCGCGGCTTGCAGTTCCTCGTAGAGCTTCATCGCCTCGGCCTTCAAGTCCTCGTCCTCGGGGAAGATCCCGACCAGGTGGACCTGATAGGGCGCCACCGACACGGGCCACATGAGACCGTCTTTGTCGTTGAACGCCTCCGCCACGCAGGCCAGCACGCGGCCCAGGCCGATGCCGTAGGAGCCCATGATGATGGGCTTGCCCTCGCCGTTCTTGTCCAGGTAGGTCGCGCCCATGGCCTCGCTGTAGCGCGTGCCGAGCTTGAAGATGTTGCCCACCTCGACGCCGCGCGAGGTGCGCAGGGTCTTTCCGCACTCGGGGCAGGCGTCGCCCGCCTGCGCGGCGGCCAGGTCCGTCACGACGTCGGGCTCGTAGTCGCGCCCGCAGTTGACGTTGCGCGCGTGGTACCCGGCCTCGTTGGCACCGGCAACCAAGTTGAAGGAGTCCTTCACAGCGTCGTCGACGATGATCAGGACCTTCTCGGTGAGCCCGACGGGCGAGCCGTAGCCGGGCACGGCGCCCACGGCGCGGATCTCCTCCTCGCGCGCGGGGCGCAACGCCTTGGCGCCCACGGCGTTGGCCAGCTTGGTCTCGTTCAACTCCATGTCGCCGCGCACGATCGCGAACACGAACTTCTCCAGCTCTTCCTTGCCCTCGGTCACGGTGGCGACGTAGAAGACGGCTTTGGCGGTCTTGGACTTGGGGATGTCCAGAAACTTGGCCAAGTCCTCGATGGTCTCGGCACCGGGGGTTTCCACCTTTTCTATGGGCTGTAACTCCTCGGCTGCGGCTTCGGGCTTGACGAAGCGCGCGTTCTGACGGTTGGCCGCGTAGCCGCACGCGTCGCACAGCACGAGCGTGTCCTCGCCGATGGGTGTCAGGTACATGAACTCGTGCGCCTCGCTGCCGCCCATCATGCCGACGTCGGACTTGACCGCGATCACGGGCAGGCCGCAGCGCGCGAAGATGTTGAAGTACGCTTGGTAGTGCTTGCGGTACTGCAGGTCGAGCCCCTCCCAGTCCGCGTCTAAGCTGTAAGAGTCCTTCATCGAGAACTCTCGAACGCGGATGAGCCCGGCGCGGGGCCGGGGGTCGTCGCGCCATTTGGTCTGAATTTGGTAGACCAGGCGGGGCAGCTGCCGATACGAGCTGATCTCGCGACGCGCCAAGTCGGTCACAACCTCCTCGTGGGTCATGGCCAGCACCATCTCGCTGTCGCGCCGGTCCTTAAACCGACTCATCTCGGCGTCGATCTGGTACCAGCGGCCCGTCTCCTTCCAGATCTCGGCGGGGTGCACGACGGGCATGGTCAATTCCTGCCCGCCGATCCGGTCGATTTCCTCGCGGATGATCGCCGCGATCTTGTCGACGCTGCGCTGGCCCAGCGGCAGGGTCGAAAACACCCCGGCGGCCAGTTGCCGGATGAAGCCGGCGCGGGTCAAAAGCTTGTGGCTGGTCACCTCGGCGTCGCCGGGGGCGTCGCGCAAGGTCTGGCTGAACAGTTGGGACATGCGCATGGCACAATCCTCCTCATGTCTAGCTGGCGTGGGAAAGACGTGGCTCCCGTTGTAACCAAAATGGACAGACGGTGCGAATGGAAGGTGTTATCGCCCCGGGCGGGGCGGCGTCCAAGCGGGCAACGCCACGGAGGCGGCGGGTGTGATCACGTTGTAGGAGACGTGCCGCATGAACTCAGACGTATACATGGCGCTCACCGCCGCCGAGGATAACGGCTGGGGGCCGCCGAAGTCAAACCGGCTTGCGCCCCGCCACGATCAGATGGCGGTTCACGAACGTAGCGCCCTCGCTCCCCCAGTCGTGCGGGTCGAGCCAATCGCGCGCGGCGGGCGGCATGGCCTCCATCATGTCGCTCAAAGCCCGCACGGTGGCGGCGTCGTTGCCCTGCCGCTCCGCCCAAGACCGAAAACCGTGGCGCTTCACGACCCATTCGACGTGCTCGATTTCAAGTCCGGCTGAGGCAATCATCGCGCGCCACTCGGGCTCGGAGAAGGCCCGCGCGTGGCTCGGGTCGCGCAGCCGCTCGAAGTCGTCCACGGCGCGTGCCGTCACTTCGTCCTCGGGCAGGACGTGGTCCTGGATCAGCAGCAGGCCGCTGGGTTTGAGGGCGCGCGCCGCTTCGCCCACGAAACGTTGGGGGTGGGGGAAGTGGTGCGCCGCGATGCGGCAGGTGACCAGGTCAAACGATACGTCCGCAAACGGCAAGTCCTCGGCGTCGGCACGCTGGAACTCGACGTTGATGACGCCGCGCCCGCTCAGGTGCGCCTCGGCCGCCGCCAGCATCTTTTCTGTAAGGTCGGTGGCCACCACGCGCGCCACCAGCGGCGCGAACGCGAGCGCGGTGTGCCCTCCGCCGGTGGCTACGTCCAGGACGGTCCAGTCGTTCTGCGGTTTGGCAAGCGCCAGCAGCCGCTCGAGCTCATGGCCCTTGGCGTGGGTCTCGCTTTGGACATAACCCGCGGCAAAACGGCTGTAACGCGCCTGCGACAGGGACTTTAGGTCCTCTTGCACGCGGCTCCCCTCCTCGAACGATCTCCGCGGCGGTGCGGCTTGTGCTGGAGCGTTAGCCTACCCGCCGATGTGCGACATTTCGACCTTGGGGAGCTGGGCGGTCTCCGAGCTGCGCAGCTCGGAGTAGCGATCGCCGCGGCGGGTCCAGACCCCGCGCAGGAACTCGGCGATCTCCTCGTCGGAAGCGCCGGCGCGCAGCAGCGCCTTGAAGTCGTGGCCGCGGGCGGAAAACAGGCAGGTGTAGAGCTTGCCCTCGGCGCTCAGGCGGGCGCGCGTGCAGCCCCGGCAGAAGGGCTGTGTGACCGAGGCGATCAGGCCGATCTCGCCGGCGCCGTCGGCGTAGCGGTAGCGGTTGGCCACCTCGCCGGGGTAGTTGGGGTCGACCGGCTCCAGCGGCCATACGGCGTGGATCGTCTCGAGCACTTCCTTGGCCGGCACGACGTGCTCCAGGCGCCAGCCGTTGGTGTTGCCCACGTCCATGAACTCGATAAAACGCAGGATGTGCCCTGTCCCGCGGAAATGCCCGGCCAGCTTCAGGAGTTGGCCCTCGTTGAGGCCGCGCTTGACCACGGTGTTGATTTTGACGGGGCTCAGGCCCGCCTCCTCAGCTGCCCGAATCCCGTCGAGCACGCGCTCCACGGGGAACTTGACGTCGTTCATCGACGCGAACACGTCGTCGTCGATGGCGTCCAGGCTCACCGTGACGCGGTCCAGACCGGCGGCCTTGAGCGCCTCGGCCTTGTGGGGCAAGAGCGAGGCGTTGGTGGTCATGGCGATGTCCTCGATGTCCTGGATGGAAGACAGCAGCGCGACCAACTGCTCCAGGTCGCGGCGCACGAGCGGCTCGCCCCCTGTGATGCGCAGCTTTCGGACGCCGTGGCTTGCAAAGGTGCGCGCCAGGCGCGCGATCTCCTCGAAGCTGAGCAGCTCGGCGTGCGGCAGGAAGGCGAAGTCCGGCCCGAAGACCTCCTTGGGCATGCAGTAGACGCAGCGGAAGTTGCAACGGTCGGTCACCGAAATGCGCAGATCCTGCAACGGCCGCCGGAACGCGTCCCGCAACGTGACATCGCGCGCGTTTGGCTCGGCCAGGTGCCCGTTGGCTCGCGCCTTGTCAACCAAAAAAGATTTCCCCCTCCGCCCGGTTCGCCCCGCAGCAAACGGGACGTCATCTTGCATTATGGGAAAGACGCTTGCGAGCGGCAACCGGTGTCAATCTTTTTCATTTTACATCAGCCGAACAAGCCGCGCTGCTTGAGTCGCTGCACCGTGGCCCAACGCACCCGCACGCAGTCCGGAAACGCGCCGGCGGCGGCGCAGCGCGCCAGGAACGCCTGCGTCTTGGGCTCGGCCGGGTACCCCCAGCCCAGGTCGCCGTAGCGCGCGTGCAGAGCCAGCATGGCCCGGTCGCGCGCCACCTTGGCCATGACCGAGGCGGCGGCCACGGCGGGATACTTGACTTCGGCCTTGTTCTCGGCCGCGATCTCGACCTCGCGCGCCAGCATGCTTCGGAGCCGGGCGACGAAGTGCGGGATCGCCGCAGGCGGCACGGGGGCGTCGAGCTGGACGAGGTCGGGCGCCAGCTCGTCGATGAGCGCGGCCAGCGCACGCAGCTCGACCTGGGTCAGGTTTTCCTCCAGCTCGCGGGGGGCCAGCGCCAGCGTTCGGGTCGTGCAGAGGGCGGTGATTTGGGGGTGGAGCGCCTCGCGCCGCGCGCGGCTCAAGGCCTTGGAGTCGGTCACGCCCAGCGCGACCAGCGCGTCGAGCTGCTCGGCTTCGACCAGCGCCCCGCCCACCACCAGCGGCCCGATGACGGGTCCGCGCCCGGCCTCGTCCAACCCTAAAACCCGCATGGCGCCACCTTAGCCGCGCGCCGCGCCCCGCGCCAGCCAGTTGAAACCACACGAAAGCCCGCTTACAATGCGCACATCTCTCCAAGCAGCGCGCGCGAGGTACTGACGTGAAACTGCTCGTCTACTCCAAGGGGCTGTATGCGACTTGGCTCTACTACAGCCCGGACCGGCTGCTGTTCGACTGCGGCGAGGGGGCCAGCAGCTACCTGGGCAACAAATGCTTCGCGATCCAGCGCGTGTTCCTGAGCCATGGGCACACGGATCACACCGCCGGGCTGCTCACGCTGGTCAACATCCGCAACGCCGGCATGGGCGACACCGAGAAACCGTTGCAGATCTACTATCCAGAGGGGAACCGGCCCGTGGAACTCCTGAAGGAGTACGTCACGCGCACGCAACGGCGGCTGAGTTACCGGCTGTCCTGGCACCCCCTGGAGCCCGGCGCGCGCGTGCCGGCCTTCGAAGGCCAGCTCGACCGCCACATCGAGGCGTTTGCGACCCAACACGGCCGCGACCCGTCGCTGGGCTACAACGTCGTCGAGCTTCGCAGGCGCCTCAAACCGGACTATCAGGGGCTGGATGAGGCCGAGCTGCGCGAGCGCGCCAAGGCCGGCGTCGCGCTCAGCGAGGAATACCCGCAGAAGCTGTTCAGCTTCGGCGGCGACTCCGTACCGATCGACCCGGCCAAGGTGGAGGGCACCGAGGTGCTCTGTCACGACGCCACCTTCCTGGACCAAGCCGACCGCGAGGAGTACAAGCACGCCACCTTCAAGGAGGCCGTCCAGGTGGCGCTTGCCGCCGGCGTCAAGCGGGAGCTGATGCTGATCCACGTCTCCTCGCGCTACAAGCGACGACTCAAGGGATTCGAGGCCGAGGCCGCCGGTTGGAACCTGCCGTTTGCGGTCACGGTCGTGCCGCCGGGGCGTATCCACCGGCAGGACTAATAGACGACCACAGTGGTTCTTGGGTGTAGGGGCGCGATTCATCGCGCCCGTGTGCGCGCGCTTTGGCCGCCCGTGAAGTCTATCTGGTCATGAACCGGACGTGTAGGCCGGGTCCCATGAATGGGACCCCTACGCAGTAAAAACAGCGTGGCTCTGTACTAGTGCTTGTGGGCCTGGCGGTCGCGGGGGTCGTCCTGCGGTTCGAGCGCGCTTTGGCAGTGGGGGCAGCGTTCGGCCTTGACCGACACGGTCTCGCCGCACCCGGGGCAGTTCACCTTGAGGTCGCGGTAGCAGTGCGGACAGAGCGTGCTGCGGCGATCGACCATGGACCGGCAGTGCGGGCAGGGCACGCCGCGGAGTTCGCCGCGAACGCGCTCGTCCTGCCGTTCCTTCTGGTCCCAGAACGCGCGGATCAGCCCCCAGACGGCGAAGCCCACCCCGACCGCCGCCATCATGGTGATGACCACGGTCAACTGGCCGTTGAACAGCTCGAATAAGCCAAACATCCCAGCTCCTTGGGTCCTGTTCGCCCCCAAGGGGGACAGCCGCTCGCTGGTTTCCGCGCGTGCGCGGCCGGCTACGCCTCCAGATACACCCGGACCATCTCCACGTCGTCCACGGGCTGGTCTCTCTCTCCAACCGGCACCGATCCAATGGCCCTCACGACCTCGAGCCCCTCGATCACGCGGCCGAAGACGGCGTAGTTCCCGTCGAGCGAGGGGAGCTCGCTTAACGTCACGTAAAACTGGCTCCCCGCGCTGTCGGGGTCCTGAGAGCGGGCCATGGCCACCACGCCGGCCGCGTCGTGCGTGAGCTCGGGATGCGTCTCCAGCGGGATGCTCCAGCCGGGACCGCCCTGGCCGCAGCGGGCTTCCTCTGCGGGGTCGTCCGAGCTGCACAACGGGTCGCCGCCCTGGATCACAAACCCCTCCACCACGCGGTGGAAGATGAGCCCGTCGTAGTAGCCCTGCTCCACGAGCTTGACGAAGTTCTCGACCGTGACCGGCGCCCGCTCGGCGTAGAGCTCGATCCGGAACGTACCCATGCCGGTTTCCACCACGACGGTCGGGTGGTCGCCGGCCGACTCGCGTGCCGCCGAGGTCGCTTCCTGGACGGGCTCGGCCAGCTCGGTGGCCGTCGCTTCGTCGTGGTCCGACAGGGTACCTTCCTCGGTCCTCGGTCCCGACGAGGGCGCCATCGCGTAGAACAGCAACGCCCCCCCGAGCAGCAGCGCGGCCGCGGCCGCGACCCAAATCCAGACGTTGTTCATCGCTCTCCTCTCCCGGATCCCGCCGAATCGATCGGCGGGACAGTCGTTAGGGTCTGGTTTGATGTTACCCCAACTCCCCAAGCGGGGCAACGGCCGCGCCGTTGCCGCTTCCCGCCCCAGGGCCTATAGTCGGGCACATGAACGGTCCGGAGGACTTGGCGCGCTATCGCGGCTTCCTGGTGGACGTGGACGGCGTCGTCGTGCGCGATCGCACGCCGCTGCCGGGCGCGCTCGCGGCCGTCCGGTCGCTCCAGGCGCGCGGGCCGGTCCTGTTCCTCTCCAACAACGCCACACTGACGCGCGCGGCCTACGCCGAGAAGCTCGCGGCGCTGGGCCTGCGCGTGGCGGCTGGAGACGTGCTCAACAGCGCCTACCTGGCCGCGCGCTACCTGGCCGAGGCCGGCGGCGCGACCTCGGCCTGCGTCGTGGGCGAAACCGGCCTGCGGCGGGAACTGGAGGCGGCGGGGCATCGGCTCACCCCGGACGGCGCCTGGCTCGTCACCGGCATGGACCGGGCGCTCGACTACGCCAAGCTGGCCCGGGGGCTGCAGGTGCTCCTGCGCGGCGGACGCTGGATCGCCACCAACGCCGACGGGACCTACCCCGCGCGCGACGGCCTCATGCCGGGCGCCGGCAGCGTGGTGGGCGCGTTCCGCGGCATGGGGTTCGAGCCCGAGCAAATCGCCGGCAAGCCGTCGCGTTACTGCATGGACGCCGCGCTCGCGCTGCTGGGCCTGCCGCGCGAGGTGGTCTTGCTGATCGGCGACCGGCTCGACAGCGACGTGGCGGGCGCCAGCGAGGCGGGCGTCGACAGCCTGCTCGTGCTCAGCGGCGTGACCGACCGCGCGGGGCTGGCGCGCAGCCCGCTCCAGCCGACGTACGTGCTGAACGACTTGGCCGCGCTGGTCGCGTTTTAATACAGCACGAGCACCTTCACCACCGGCAGCCGCAGCGTGCGCACGGCGCCCTCGACCGTGACCGCCACCAGGTAGACGCCGTTGGCCAGCGGCCGTCCGTCCGGGGCCACCAGCGGGGCGGTCAGGCGCGCGCCCGCGCCGCTGGCCTCGAGCACGCGCCGGCCCGCCAGGTCGAACAGTTCGACGCCCAACCGCACGATGCCCTCCCCCTCCAGCGTCACCTCCAACACCCGGTCCGGCCGCGCGCGCGTCGCCAGCCCGGTCACGTCGAGGTGCTCGACGACCTCGACCGTGCGCCCGGGCAGCGCGCCGATCGCGACCGTGTGGCTGCCGGTGGCGTCGAAGCTCCAGGTGAACGCGACGGTCTCGCTCTCGCCGGGGTCGAGCGCCAGCTCGCGCCCGGCCACGATCACGCCGTCCACCTCGAGCGTGAGCGTCATCCCGACGGGGCGGCCGTGCGGGTTGTGGGCGCGCGCCGAGGCCGTGAGCGTGCCGCCGCGCTCGATCACCTCGTGCGAGAGCTCGAACCCCGACACGGCCAGCTCCAATTCCGTGGTGGGCTCGAGCACGAGCCGCAGTTGGCCGAACCCCGCGCGGTTGTCCGGCCCCGACGGCGCGACGTCGTCCGCCTCGCGCTTGAGTTTGAGGCTCACCTGGCTGGCCGTGCGTCCCGGCGCCTCCTCGAACAGCAACGCGGCCGCGCCGGCCGCGTGCGGGGCGGCCGCCGAGGTACCCAGGAAACGCCCGCCCTGCCCGAACTGGGCCGCGAAGCGCTCGCTCGTGAAGGTGCGCACCTCGTCGGGCCCGACGAGCTCGGGTTTCATGCGCCCGTCGCTGGTGGGCCCCTGGGCGCTGAAGCTCTGCAGCGTGCCCGCGCGCCAGTGGGCGCGGTTGATCGCGCCCACGGCCAGCACGGAACGGGCCGTGGCCGGGGCCAGCACGCTGCCGGCCCGCACGGGCGTGCGCAGCGTGTGCGCGGCCGTGAACAGCTCCAGCGCGGGGGGCGTGCGCGCTCCCTGGTAGGCCACCGAGATGAGGTACTGGCCCGTCGAGGGGGCGATCATCGAGAGGCGCTCGGTGGGCGGGTCCGAGCCCCGCTGCGGATCCGTAGAGCTCACCTGGATCTCGCCGACGTCGGCGCGGTCGTTGCCGTTGGCGTCGAAGGTGAGGTAGAGGTCATAGTCGAACCCCGTGCGTGGCCAGTCGTCCCAGTTCAAAAAGACCTCGACGAGCGCCCCGCCGTCGGCGTGCAGGCTGAGGGACTCGCCGCCGCGCGTGTCGAACTCGGTCCAGCCGTCGTCGTCGACGTCGCGGTAGTCGCCGCGCCAGTGGTGCACGGCGTTGTTGCCCGCGGCGTTCGTCCACACCACGCCGCGCTGCACGGCCTGCTCGGCCACCTGCGACACCTCGCCGCGCCCGTCGCCGAACTCGGTGTTGTACCAGACCACGGAGTGGTTGATCACGCGGACGCCCAGCCGCAGGGCTTCCTCGACGGCCTCGCCCAGGTCGACCTCGTTGGCCACCTTCATGAAAAAGAGGTCGGCCCCGGGCGCCACGTCGTGGACCAACTCGGCCACGGCCGTCCCGTGCGCGATGCCGCCCATCCCGGTGCCCGTGTAGTCGAACTGGCGGACGTCGTCGGGCAGCTCGCCGTTGGCAAACGATTGGGTCAACCCCTGGAAGCCCAGATCGATCACGGCCACCTTGACGCCCGCGCCGGTGAGGCCAACGCGGTGATACCCGTCCGCCCCGATGAGCGCCACCCCCTCGCTCACCACGGCCGCGGGCCGCGGCGCGTACGGCAGGCGCACGTAGCGCACGCCGGCCGAGCGGGACAGCGCGACCAGTTGGGCGAGGGGGACGTAGGCGTTGAACAGGTCGCGATGGCGCGAGACGCCCTCGGCCCCTGCCGCCGCGAGCGCGGCGAGCGCGCGATCTGGATCGTCGGCCTCGACCACGACGTCGACGCGCCCCTCGCGCAGCGCCGCGCCGCGCTGCCGCGCTGCCCCTTCCAGAGCCAGCGGGTTCAGGCGCGCAGTGCGCACGAGCGCTGAGAGCGCGCCCTGCAAGCGGGCCGGCTCTTCGCCTCGCGACAAGGCCGGTCCGCCAAGCCCCAGCGTCCCGGCCAGCAACAGGGCCAACGACACGGCCAAGCGCGCGCGCGTCATGGCCGGACGGGCTCAAATACCTCGACGCGATGGTTGAACATGTCCACCACGTACACCTCGCCGCGGCTGTTGAGTCCCAGCCCCCGCGGCTGCAGGAACTGCCCGTCGCCTTGTTCAAGCGGCCCCGCCCCGTCGGGGTCCACGCAGCCGTCCAAAAAGCTCAGGTGACAGCGGCTGCCCCACTCGGTGACGTAAGCCCCCGCAAGCGTGAAGGCGACCACGCGGTGGTGCCCGGCGTCCGAGACGTAGACGCGCTGGTCGCGGATCGCGATGTTCTGCGGGTTCTGCAGGTTCTCCGGCCTGGAGTCAAAGCGCCGGCCCCACTCCGCAAGCGGCTTGCCCCGCGGGTCGAGCTTGACCACGGTGCCGCGGTTGTACTCCGTGACGTAGAGGTTGCCGTCGTCGTCGACCGCCACGTCGACGGGATCGGCCAGCGTCCCCTCGCCCAGGATCCCCAGCAGCTCACCGGCCGGGTCGAACCGCTGCACGCGCCCGTTGTTGAAGTCGGCCACGTAGACCCGGTCCTGCGCGTCGGTCCCCAGGCCCCGCATGAGCGAGAACTCGCCCGGGCCGTGTCCGAGCCGGCCCCACGCGGTCAGAAAGTCGCCCTGCGGGGTGAACTTCTGGACCCGCCCGTTGTTGCCGTCGGTCACGTAGACGTGATTGTTCGAGTCGGCCGCCACGTCCTGCGGCTGCCTGAACTGACCCGGCGCGCCGCCCTGCTCGCCCCACTGCCGCAGGAAGCGCCCCTCGGCGTCGAAGACCTGGACGCGGTGCTGCGACACGTCGGTGACGTAGACGCGGTCGGCCCCGTCCACGGTCAGGCCCACGGGGAACAGGAACTGCCCGCCGTCGAACCCGACGATCCCCCAATCGAACAGGAAATCCGGCGGCCCCGACGCCTGAGCGAACCCGATCACCGATACCACCAACACCCACGCCATCGCGCGCTTGATCGTCTGCATCCACCACTCCTTCGTGTTTCGGGCTCGGTTTCCTCTTGCGTGCAACCCACCGTCGCTGGCCCGAGTATACGCCGCCGGCCCGTGCGCTCAACAGCCGCGCGTTTGGCGGCCTCGCCCGCGCGCCGTTACAATTCCCTCGACCATCGGGGCGTAGCGCAGGGGTAGCGCACATGGTTTGGGACCATGAGGTCGCTGGTTCAAATCCAGTCGCCCCGACCAACTTTCTGCGAGAGGTCGTGAGTACCGGTGCCCACCGCACACGTCGGCACGCAACCCGTTCACTTCACCCGCAGCGGTAGCGGCCGCCCCGCGCTCGTGCTGATCCACGGCTCGGGCGGGGACCACACGCTCTGGGGCTGGCAGCTCAAGGGCCTCAAGGACGCCTGCGAGGTCGTCCCGCTCGACCTCAACGGCCACGGGCGTACGCCTGCGCGCGCCGGCGACGGGCTGCGGACCTACACCGAGGACGCGCTGGCCGTGCTGGCCGCGATCGACGGGCAGGCGGTGGTGGCCGGCCACTCGCTGGGCGGGGCCGTGGCGCTCAACGTCGCGCTGCAGAAACCGAGCAACCTGGTCGGCCTCGGGCTGGTCGACACGGGCGCCAAGCTGCGCGTGCTGCCCAAGCTGCTGCAACTGATCCGCGACGACTTCGACGGCGCGCTCGATTTCCTGCTGGGGTTGCTGTTCCACCGCTCGATCCCCGACACCGTGGGGGACGCGCGCGCCCAGATGGCCCGCAACGGCCAGGCCGCGCTGCTGCGCGACTTCGAGACCTGCGACGCGTTCGACGTCATCGAGCGGCTGGGCGAGATCAGCGTGCCGGCGCTCGTTTGCGTGGGCAGCCAGGACCAGATGACGCCCGAGAAGTACGCGTCCTTCCTGGCCGAGACCATTCCCGACGCCGAGCTGGTCACGATCCCCGACGCCGGCCACATGCCCATGCTGGAGCAGCCCGACGCGCTCAACGACGCGCTGCGGGCGTTTCTGAAGCGCCTTTAGCCCGCCCTTTGCGCCCCATTTGAGCCCGGCCGCAACAGCAACTGGTCCGCGTTCGAGAAGACGCGCGCGCGGATCAGCACGAGCGTAACGATGGCCGTGAGCCCGGCGGTGGCGAAGATCATGGCCATCACCACGAACTGGTACACGGCCGCGTAGATCGGGTCGGCGCCGGCCAGGACCATACCCGTCATCAGGCCCGGGATCCAGACGATGCCCAGCGAGCGCAGCGAGTCGATGCGCGGCAGCAGTCCCGCGAAGGTGGCCGTGGACACGTAGGGCTCCACGGTGCGGGCCGGCGCCGCCCCGAGCGCGAGCGCGGCCTCGATCTGACCGCTGTGGGCCAGTACCTCGGACTTGAAGCGGTTGAGCGCCAACCCGTTGGAGTTCATGGCGTTGGCGATCACCATGCTGCCCACCGGGACCAGCGAGGTGACCGTCGTCTCGATCAAACCGGCCCAGGTCATCAGGCCGATCACGAGCGCCGAGCAAAACGCGATCCCGTAGAACGAGGCCCAGAACGCGCCCGGTATGCCCTGCGCGCGGCGCGCGGCCGTGAAGGCGGCGGCCACGAACATGCCGGCCAGCAGGAACGCGCTGGTCCACGCCGGCCCCTGCAGCAGCACGAGCAGCACCGCGCCCACCAGCGCGATCTGGACCAGGCCGCGCGCCAGCGCCACGCCCGCCTCCCGCTCGACGTGCACGCCGCGCCCGCGCAGCAGCCAGACGGCGCCCAGGGCCAGCGCGCAGGCCACGCCGGCTTGCGCCCACCCCAGGACGAGCCGGTCCGAAAACAGCTCAGTCAGCATCCCATCCCCCTTCCAGATCCCCCTGCCGGGCCACGCGGCCCCGTTCCAGCACGAGCACGTGGTCAGCCATCCGCTCGGCTTGGGCGTGATCGTGCGTCACGATCAGCGCCGTGAGCCCGCGCTCGCGGATCACGCGAGACACGAGCGCCTCGACGTCCCGCAGTGCGGCCCGATCCAGCGCCGAGGTGGGCTCGTCCAGCAGCAGCACGTCGGGCTCGTTGGCCAGCGTGCGCGCCAGCGAGACGCGCTGCGCCTCCCCGCCCGACAGCTTGCTCACGTCGCGTTTGGCGAAGCCGGCCAACCCCACGCCCTCGAGCAACGCGCGGGCGCGTTCGTCGCTGAGCGCTTCGCCCCGCTGGCGCGGGCCGAAGCGCAGGTTGTCCCGCACCGTGCCGGGGAACAGGTGGGCGCTTTGCATCACCATCCCCAGCCGACGCCGCAGTTCCCGCGGCGCGAGCTCGCGGTAGTCCCGCCCTTCCAGGAACACGGTCCCGCCGGTGGGCTCGTCCAGCCGGTTCAGCAGGCGCAGGAAGGTCGACTTCCCCGAGCCGCTGGGCCCCACCACCGCCCATACCGAGCCGCGCGCGACCCGGACGCTGACCTCGTGCAGAATGGCCGCGTCCCCGACCGCGTAGCTGAGCCGGTCCGCGTGCAGCAAAGGTGCCCCTTGCGAGGTCGGCGTTTCCATGCTCTCCCCCTTTCAGCCCCGACCCATCACAGCAGGACGATCCCGACGCCGAGCGCCAGACAGAGCAGCAGGGCGACCCAATCGGGCCGATCGGCGTGCAATGGTTGCCAGCGACTGCGCGGGCGATCCAGACGGTAACCGCGCGCGTCCATGGCCTGCGCCAACTCGTCGGCGCGCCGCAGGCACGCGCGCAGCAGCGGGATGAACACGGCCAGCAGCCGCTTGGCCCGGCGCACGGGCGACCCCTCCGAAAAGTCGATGCCGCGCGCCTTTTGCGCCTTCATGATCCCCTCGCCCTGCTCGAGAATCGTGGGCACGAAGCGCATCCCCACGCCGATGACCAGCGCGGCGCGCCGCGTGGGCACCCCGATCCGCTGCAATGGCCGGAAGAGCGCGTCGAGCCCGTCGGCCAGCGCCGCCGCGGGCGTGGTGAACCCCAG
>CAZNGF010000025.1:0-34473 GCA_964572855.1 uncultured Thermotogae bacterium
GATGACGCTGCCGCAGGTGCAGTGGGAGCCGGTGCGCACGCTCACGCTCGACGGCGGCGAGGGCGACGACGTGCTCCACGGCAACGCCGGCCGCGATTCGCTGCGGGGCGGGGCGGGGGACGACCTCGTGTGGGGCGAGGACGGCGAGGATTCTCTGGATGGCGGGTCCGGCCACGACGAACTCGACGGCGGCGAGGGCGACGACGTGCTCCACGGGGGCGACGGAGATGATTTGCTGGACGGGACGACCGGCGACGACCGGCTCGACGGCGGCCAGGGGAACGACGAGCTCGGCGGCGGCCAGGGGAACGACCGGCTGCAGGGCGGCCCCGGCAACGACCGGCTCGACGGGAACGAGGGCGAGGACGCGCTCTCGGGCGGAGAGGGGGACGACCGGCTGCGGGGCGGCGTCGGCCCGGACCGCTTGAGCGGGGACGCGGGCGACGACGCGCTGCTTGGCGGCGACGAGGACGACCAGCTCGACGGGGGTGAAGGAAACGACGAACTGGACGGAGGCGAGGACGACGACGCGCTCGAAGGCGGCCCCGGCAACGACCGGCTCGACGGTGGGGCGGGGCTGAACCGGCTGTTCGGGGGCCCCGGCGACGACGAGCTGATCCTCGGCGCCCGCGCGCTGGTCGACGCACCGGAGATCGAGTTGGACGGCGGCACCGGCATGGACGCCGTACGGTTCCGGGAAGACGGCGCGCTTTCGCTCACCGTGCTGGGCCTGGAGGGCGGCGCGCCCGGCGTGACGGCGCGCTCGGCCTTCAGCTTCATCGACGAGGAGGTGGATTTCGAGCAGGACGAACCGCTCCGCCTCAACGGGGTCGAGACCCTGATCGTCTCTGGCGCGGGCGGGTCGGACCGGGTCGCGGTCCTGGGCACCGCCGGCGTGGAAAACTGGACGATCGAACCGAGCGACATGGACGCGGCGCGCGTCCGCGTGCGGCGCGGGAACGCCGTCACAGGCGGGGAGCTGATCCTGAGCGGGATCGAACGACTGGAAGCGTTTGGGACCGGCGGGGACGACACCTTCGACGTGACCCCGCTATTGGGCACGCGGGTCGAGGTCGAGGGCGGCCGGGGCGACGACGTGTTGAACTTCCACGCGGGCACGCTGCCGCTGGAGGCGGGGCGCGACACGTTGTTGGCGGGGGGGCGCCGGCCGGTCGCCTACCGCGACGTGGAGCAACTGAACGTGCTGGCGCCCCCCGAGCCGCCGACCGGGCCCGTCCCGGTCGAACGCGCCCTCGACGCCAACGGCAACGACACGCTGGACGACCCCGAGATCCTGAACGCCGTGCAGCTTTGGATCCTGGGCAAAGACGTGCCCGGCGCGGACCGGGCGCTCGACGACGCCTCGATCCTGCGCTTGGTGCGGCTCTGGATCCTGGGCACGCCGCTGTCGGCAGCCCGCGCTTGAAACGTTCTACCGATCCGTTCAATATGGGCGCATCCAGGAGGTTGCAGAGCGCATGGAAACGCTTCAGCTGACCCGCGACGGCGCCGTGGCCACCGTGACGCTCAACCGCCCCGGCATCCACAACGCGTTCCATCCCGATTTGATCATTGAGCTTACCGAGACGTTCTCCTCGCTGGGCGCGGAGCCGGGCGTGCGCGTCGTCGTGCTGGCCGGGGCCGGCAAGTCGTTCTCGGCCGGCGCGGACCTGAATTGGATGCGGGAATCCGCTGGCTTCTCGGAAGCCGACAACGAGGCCGACGCGCGGCGCATGGCGGCGCTGTTCGAGACGATCGACACGTGCCCGAAGCCGGTGGTCGCCCGCGTCCAGGGCGCGGCGCTGGGCGGCGGCGTGGGGCTGGTGGCCTGTGCGGACATTGCCGTCGCCGCTGACGAGGCCGTATTCGGCCTCACCGAAGTACGGCTCGGCGTGGCGCCCGCCGTCATCTCCCCGTTCGTGCTGCGCAAGATCGGGCCTTCGGAGGCACGGCGTTGGGCCCTAACCGGCGACCGGTTCGACGCCCGCACGGCCCGCCGCCTCGGCCTGGTCCACGAGGTCGTGCCGCTCGAAGGGCTGGACGCGGCGGTACAAATCGAGGTCGGCCTCCTGCTCAAGGGCGGTCCCGAAGCGCAAGCCGAGATCAAACGCTTGATCCGGTCCGTCGCCTTCCGGGACCCGGTCGAGGTGCGTGACGACACGGCCGCGCTCATCGCCCGCCTGCGCGCCGGTGCCGAGGGGCGGGCAGGCCTCGCGGCGTTTTTGGACAAACACGAACCGAGTTGGCACGGCGGTCGGCCGTGAGCGACTTCCCCCTCAAGAAAGTGCTGGTGGCCAACCGGGGCGAGATCGCCCGGCGCGTGATGCACACCTGCCGGCTGCTGGACGTGCGGACGGTGGCCGTGCATTCCGAGGTCGACCACAACGCCCCCTTCGTCCGCGACGCCGACGAGGTCGTGCCCCTCTCCGGCACCTCGGCGGCCGAGACGTATTTGAGCATCGAGGCCATCATCCAAGCCGCCGAGCGCGCGGGCGCCGACGCGATCCATCCGGGCTACGGCTTTTTGTCCGAAAACGTGCGGTTCGCGCGCGCCGTGCGGAACGCGGGAATCACCTGGATCGGCCCCTCCCCGGAGACGATGGAACAAATGGGCTCCAAGGCCCGCGCCCGCGAGTTGGCCCAGCGAGCCGGCGTCCCGGTCGTGCCGGGGGGGAGCGAGGGGGACAAGGGCGACGAGACCCTGCTCGCGCAAGCCCAAACGCTGGGCTTTCCCGTGTTAATCAAGGCCAGCGCCGGCGGCGGCGGCAAGGGGATGCGCGTGGTCGCGCGCGTGGCCGACTTCGCCGACGGCCTGGAGGCCGCGCGCCGCGAGGCGCGTTCGGCCTTCGGCGACGACCACCTCATCGTCGAAAAATATCTGGAAAACCCGAGACACGTCGAGGTGCAGGTCTTTGGCGACGCTTGCGGAAACGTCGTCCACCTGTTCGAGCGCGAGTGCTCGATCCAGCGGCGCCACCAGAAGGTTTTGGAGGAAAGCCCGAGCCCGGCGCTCTCGCCCGAGCAGCGCCGGGAGATGGGGGAGGCAGCCGTGCGGCTCGCGCGCGAGGCCGGCTACGCGAACGCGGGCACGGTGGAGTTCATCCTGGACCAAGCGGGGGCGTTCTACTTCCTGGAGATGAACACCCGGCTCCAGGTCGAGCACCCCGTCACGGAGTGCGTCACGAACCTGGACCTGGTCGCGTGGCAACTGCGCGTCGCGGCGGGCGAGCCGCTGCCACTGGCGCAAGACCGGATCACGCAACGCGGCCACGCCATCGAGGTGCGGCTCTACGCCGAAGACCCCGCGCAGGGCTTTGTGCCGCAGACCGGGACCGTGCAAACGCTCTCCCTGCCTCAGGGCCTGGGGGTGCGCTGGGACAGCGGGCTGGAAACCGGGCTGGCCGTCACGGCCCACTACGATCCGCTGCTGGCCAAGCTGATCGTCTCGGCGCCAGACCGAACCGGCGCGATTCGGCGCCTGCAAGACGCGCTGGACCGCACGGTGGTTCTGGGCGTCAACACGAACCTGAGCTTTCTGCAGGCCGTGGCCAAACATCCCGCCTTCGCGCGCGGGGAGACGACCACGGGCTTCATCCCGGCGCACTTCGAGGGCTGGCTACCGCCGGAGCCCGCCGAACGCGCCTGGGCCGCGCTGGCGGCCTTCGAGGTGCTGGGCCGCGGCGAGGAAGAGGCCATCGCCAACGGGGGAGCCGTACCCGATCCGTGGCAGCGGGTCAGGGGGTGGCGCAACCTGTGAGGTTTACGCTCCGCCTGGGCGCGCAGACGCGCACGTTTACGAGCCAGCGCACGGCCGCCGGCTTGCGGCTGGTGGACGCGGAGGGCAACGCTCACGAGGTCCGGGTGCGCCGCCGGGACGGGCCGCACTTCGAGTTGGAGATCGACGGCGCGCGCGTGCGCGTGAGCGGGGCGGCCAGCGGCGACGCGCGCCACGCTTGGGTCGAGGGACACAGCTGGGCCTACCGGCGCGCCTACGAGAGCGAGGCGGGCGGCGGGACGGATGCGGGCTCGCTCGGCAGCGCGATCCCCGCGGTGGTCACCGACGTGCTCGTAGGAACCGGCGACGCGGTCAAGCGCGGCGACAAGCTCGTGCTGCTGGAATCGATGAAGATGGTGCTGGCGATCCAGGCCCCGCACGCCGGCACGGTCAAGGCCGTGCACTGCGGGGCGGGCCAGTCGGTCGAGCCCGGCGTCCCGCTGATCGAGCTGGAGGACGCGTGAGCCGCGCGCGCGTGCAGCTCGTCGAGGTCGGCCCGCGCGACGGGCTCCAGAACGAAGAAAAAACCGTCTCGACCGAGGACAAGCTGCGCTTCATCGATCTCCTCGCCGATGCGGGCATCGTTCGCATCGAAGCCAGCGCGTTCGTCCGTCCCGAGTGGGTCCCGCAGATGGCCGACGCGCGCGAGCTCTTCCCCCGGCTTCCGGCACGCGCCGGCGTGGCCTATTCGGCGCTGGTCCCCAACGCCAAGGGCATGGAAGCCGCGCTGGCGGCGGGCGCGCGCGAGGTGGCCGTGTTCACCGCGGCCAGCGAGACGTTCAACCGGAGAAACGTCAACATGGGCCTCGACGACTCGTTCGAGGCGATCGCGGATGTGGTCGGAATGGCGCGGGCGGCGGACGTGCCCGTGCGCGGCTACCTGTCGACCTGCTTCGGCTGCCCGTACGAAGGATTCGTGCCCGAGGCCCGCGTCGCCGAGCTTGTGGCGCGCCTGCTCGAGCTGGGGTGTTACGAGGTGTCGGTGAGCGACACGATCGGCGCGGCCACGCCGCGGGACGTGGACCGGGTGCTGGAGGCGGCCCTGGCGCGCAATCCAGTGGAGGCCATCGCGCTCCATCTGCACGACACGCGCGGCACGGCGCTGGCAAACACCGTGCGCGCGCTGGAGCGCGGCGTGCGGACGTTCGACAGCGCGGCCGGCGGCGCGGGCGGCTGCCCGTTTGCGCCCGGCTCGCTGGGCAACGTGGCCAGCGAGGATCTGGTCTATCTGCTCGAGGACATGGGCTATGACACGGGAATCGCACTTCCCAAACTGATGGCCGCCTCGCGCTTTTTGGAAGGGGTTTTGGGCAAGACGCTCCCGAGCCGCGTGCTAAACAGCCCGTTCCCGCCCCCCGGAAAGGAGCTATGAAGTTCGACACGACGCTGCTGACGACGGACCTAGCCGCGATGCCGGATCTGACGAGACGGGCCGAGGCGCTCGGCTTCGACGGACTGTGGGTCTCGGAGACCGCGCACGACGGCTTCTTCCCGCTCGTGCTGGCCGCCGAGCACAGCCACACGTTGACGCTGGGCAACAGCATCGCGGTGGCGTTCGCGCGCGCGCCGGGGGCGCTTGCCTCCATGGCCTGGGACCTGGCCCGCTACTCGCAAGGGCGCTTCGTCCTGGGCCTGGGGCCGCAGGTCAAGGCCCACAACGAACGCCGGCTGGGCGTGCCGTGGGGACGGCCCGTCCAGCGCATGCGCGAAACCGTCCTGGCCCTGCGCGCGTTCTGGGACTGCTGGCAGCACGGGACGGCGCTCGAGTTCCGCGGCGAGTTCTTCCGGCTCGACCTGATGTCGCCGTTTTTCAACCCGGGGGCGCACGCGTATCCGCAGGTTCCGATCTATTTGGCCGCCGTGAACCGGGCCATGCTGCAGCTGGCCGGCGAGCTGTGCCAGGGCGTCCACGTGCACCCGCTGCACACGCCCCGGTATCTGCAAGAGGTCGTGATCCCGCAGGTCGAGGCGGGCGCCAAGCGGACGGGGCGCTCGCTGGACGACGTGGCGCTCTCCAGCAGCGTCTTCGTCGTGCCCACCGACGACCCCGAGCGCGAGGCCGCGTACGAACGCGACGCGCGCCGTCAGATCGCCTTCTACGCCAGCACCCCCAACTACCGCGTCGTGTTCGAGACGCACGGCTGGGCGAACGTGGCCGAACGCCTGAGCCGTCACGCCGCCCGCGGCCGCTGGGACGAGCTGCCGGGCCTGATCACCGACGAGATCTTGGACGCGTTTGCCGTGCGCGGGGCATGGGCCGCATTGCCCGCGCTCTTGAACCACAAGTACGACGGGCTCTTGGATCGACTCAGCTACTACTTCCCCTTCCAACCGGGCGAGAACGAGGCGGGCTGGCAAGCCTCGCTCGAGGGATTTCGCAACCTGTAAGGCCTGCTGTGCAGGCCGGTTGGGAGGCGATTCCGCCCTCACAGCGGACCCACGTCTTCCCCGTGCGCTTCAACAACCTTCAGGCAATCGGACAGCTTCCGGATGCCCGCCTCCGAAAGGGCTATCAGGCCGCCCAGCGGGTGCTGAATCAGCGAGCCCACGGAGGTCAAGTTCAGGCCGCGGTCGCGCGTGATCACGAGGTCGAGCGCGATCGTGAGCGCGAGATCGGCGCGTCCGGCTCGATGGTGAAATCGATCCTGGCCAACACGGGAATTCGTGCGGGGGGACGGCCGAACGCCTTGGCCAGCCTTTCGACGTCGATGCGCATGGGTGGCAAGCATACGCGCGCGCCTCGCCCGGTGCAGCCTGCGACGTAAGACACCTCACGGCGCGCCCGGCGGGCGGGCGTTACACTGCCGGCACCAAGCAAACAGGGGGAACCCGAATGACGGCACAACACGACGCGATCATCATCGGCACGGGGCAGGCCGGCCATCCGTTGGCCAAAGCGCTTGCGGGAGCGGGCTGGCAGACGGCCATCGTCGAGAAGGGTCCCGTGGGCGGCTCGTGCGTGAACGTGGGCTGCACGCCCACCAAGACCATGGTGGCCAGCGCGCGCGTGGCGCACCTGGCCCGACGCGGGGCAAACTACGGCGTGAACGCGGGCTCGGTCTCGGTCGACCTGGGCAGGGTGCGCGAGCGCAAGCGCGCCATCGTGAGCGACTTCAGCGGCGGGAGCCAGAAGTCGCTGGAGCGCACCGAGGGGCTCGCTTTGCTCTTCGGGACCGCCAGCTTCGTCGACCCGAACACGGTCGAGGTCGCGCTCACCGACGGCGGGACGCAACGGCTCCGGGCCGACCAGGTTTTCGTCAACGTCGGGACGCGGCCGCGCGTGCCCCGGATCGACGGGCTGGACCAGGTCCCGTACCTCGACAACGCCTCGATCATGGAACTGGACCAAGTGCCCGAGCACCTGATCGTGCTGGGCGGCGGCTACATCGGCCTCGAGTTCGGCCAGATGTTCCGCCGCTTCGGCAGCCGGGTCACGATCGTCCAGCGGGGCGCACAGCTCCTGCCGCGCGAGGACGCCGACGTGGCCGAGGCGGTCGGCGAGATCTTGGCGCAAGACGGGATCGAAGTGTTGCTTGAGGCCGAGGCGACGCGCGCGGCGGGCGCCGCCGGGGCAATCGAACTCGCCGTGCAGGCGCCCGACGGGGAACGCACCCTGCGCGGCTCGCAGCTGCTGGTGGCGGCGGGCCGCGTCCCGAACAGCGACCTGCTCAACCTGGAAGCCGCCGGCGTGGGAACCGACGAGCGAGGCTATATTCGGGCCAACGATCGGCTGGAGACGACCGCCCCCGGCATCTACGCCCTGGGCGACGTCAAGGGCGGTCCGCAGTTCACGCACATCTCCTACGACGACTTCCGCGTGCTCAAGGCCAACCTGCTGGACGGGGCGGACCGCACGATCGCGGGCCGGATCGTGCCCTACACCGTGTTCATCGACCCGCAACTCGGGCGCGTGGGCTTGAGCGAGGCCGAGGCCGAGCGACAAGGGCGCAACTACAAGGTGGCCAAGCTCCCGATGACCCACGTCGCCCGCGCGCTGGAGTTGGACGAGACGCGCGGCTTCATGAAGGCCGTCGTCGACGCCGACAGCGGACAGATCCTGGGCTGCGCGGTGCTCGGGATCGAGGGCGGCGAGGTCATGGGCGCGCTCCAGATCGCGATGATGGGGAAGCTCCCTTACAGCGCCATTCGCGACGGCGCCTTCGCCCACCCGACGCTGATCGAGTCGCTCAACAACCTGTTTTCGACGCTCGACTGACGCTTTCGTCGAACGACCGTTCGTAACGGTCGGGCACGCCCTTGACCAAGACGTTTCCGTAGCGACATGACGCAGATCATCGTCCGCCATGATCTGCGTCATGTTTCCCCTGTGTTTGTTTGCTACCTTAAAAGCGGACCAAAACGATCCGAATTAAGAGCCTTTCATCCGAAAAGGGGTGAACGCATGCCCGCCCAACGCACGTTGTATGCGGACGTCGCGGCCGAACTGGAGGCGTTGTCCCGTTCGGGACCACGCACGCCTCCCCCGCAGCCGGACCGCGGGGAGGAGCTGCTCGACCTCTACCTCTACGAGATCACCCGCGTGCCGCTCTTGACACGCGATCAGGAGATCGACTTGGCCAAACGGGTCCGGCGCGGCGACCAACGCGCGCGCGAGCGGCTCGCCGAGGCCAACCTGCGCCTGGTGGTCTCGGTGGCCAAGCGCTACCGCGGGCTGGGCGTGTCGTTCATGGACCTGATCCAGGAGGGCAACATCGGTCTCATGAAGGCCATCGACCGCTACGACCCCGCCAAGGGCTATCGCTTCTCGACCTACGCGACGTGGTGGATCCGCCAGGGCGTGGGCCGGGCGCTGGCGGACCAGAACCACACCGTGCGGGTGCCGCAGCACGTCCAGGAGTACCGCCGCAAGCTCGCCGAGCTCGAGCATGCCCACGTCCAGGCGCACGGCAAGCCGCCCACGCCCGGCTACCTGGCCCGCCGGCTCGACCTGCCCGTGGCCGAGGTCGAGCGAATCCAGCGCCTGCAGCCGCACAGCCGCTCGCTGGACGCGCCCCTGACGGTGGCGGGCACGGAGGACGACGGCCAGTTGGGCGAGTCGATCGGCGACGACGCGTTCTCCAGCGGGCTGGCGGGCGCCGTGACCGGCCTGCGCGTGGAGGAGCTGCACCGGCTGCTGGGCAAGCTCGACACGCGCGAGCGGCGCGTGCTGGAACTGCGCTTTGGTATTCGCTTGCGGGACACGGCCTGCGGCCCCTCGCTCGCCTACGACGAGCCCATGATCCTGGAGGAGATCGGCCACGCCTTCGGCATCAGCCGCGAGCGGGTGCGTCAGATCCAGAACGAAGCGTTCGAGAAACTGCGATCCGAGCGCCTGAGCCCCGCGCTGGAAACGCTCGAAAGCCTGCTGGAGGAAAGCCGGCGCTGGGAGTTCAACTGAGGGCAACGCCCGGACGCGCGCCGTCCGGGTCGCGGGCAGCCCGATGGGGTATGATCGTGCCATCAGGTTCCCGAAGGAGTCGTTGGCCCGATGGCGTTGCAACTCAATGTTCTGGGGCGGTTCGAGCTGCGTCGCGACGACGAGCCGATCGCTGATCGGGATTGGAAGACGCAGAAAAACAAGCAGCTACTCAAGATCCTGCTCACCGAGGCCGGACGCGCGGTAAGCAAGGACCGGCTCGTCGAGTGGCTCTGGCCCGACCTCCTCCCCGAGGCCGCCGCCCGCAACCTGCGGGTCGCGGTGAGCCAACTGCGCAGGCTGCTGGAGCCGGACCTGGCCAAGCCCGCCGCCTCGCGCGTCGTGGTCACGACCGACGGCGGCTACGCCTGGAGGAGCACCCCGGACCTTTGGTGGGACGTCGAGAGGTTTGAGACGGCCTGCGCGGCGCTGGAGGCGGCCCAAAACGCGCCGGCCGAGCGCCTGGCGCAGGCCGAGCGCGCCAGGGCGTTCTACGGCGGGCCCTACCTGCCGGAAGACCGCTACGAGGACTGGGCCACGGCGCGGCGCGAACAACTCCAGGAGGCGTATTACGCGCTCCTCACCCGTATGGCCGAGTGGAACGCGCAGGCGGGCCGCTATCGCCGCGCCATCGCGCTCTGTCGCGAACTGTTGAGCGACGACCCGTGTCGCGAGAGCGTCTGGCGCCAGCGCATGCTGTACCACTACCTCGTGGGCGAGTGTGCCGAGGCGCTGCGCGCCTACGAGGCGTGCGCCTCGGCCCTGCGGGCACACCTGGACGTTGGGGTCAGTCGCGAAACGCAAGCGCTGGCCGACGGCGTGCGCGCGCGGCGCGTCGCCGGGGCGGACGCCCGCTACCCAACCCCCGACGCCGCTCCCCAGCTGCCTTACACCCTCTCCCCCGGGAGTGTGCCCTTTGTGGGACGGGAGGCCGAGTTGGCCTCCCTGATCGACCACCTCGAGCGCGCCAGCCGCGGCCGCGGCGGCGTCGCGTTCGTGAGCGGGGAGGCCGGGGTGGGCAAGACGCGCCTCGCTCACGAGGCGCTCGAACGAGGTTTTCGAGGCGGTGTCATCGAGGTCGCCGGGCGGGAGCTCGAGGCGACGTCCAGCTACGCCCCTTGGCGCCGGGCCGTCCAACGGCTCGTGTCTCGCCTCCCAGCCCACGCGTTGGACGCGCTGCTCCCCGTCCAACGCGCCGAACTCGCTTCGCTCGTGCCAAGCTTGCGGGATCGTTCCCCCGACCTGCCCGGCAACCCAGCCCTCCCCCCCGAACGGGCGCGACTGCGCCGGCACGAGTCCGTCCTGGCGCTGTTGGCGCGCGCCGCCGCCGAGCAGCCACTCGCAGTCCTGCTGGACGACGCGCATTGGATGGACGAAGCCAGCCTCGCGCTGCTCGCCTACCTCGCCCCGAGGGTCGCGCAACGCCCGATTCAACTGCTGATCACCTGCCGCAGCGGCGTGCGCACGCCCTCACTCGCCCGCGCCTTGGCGAGCGTTCCCGAATCAGCCCACCTCGCGCTCTCCCGCCTGAGCGCGACGGCGTGCGCGGCCCTGCTGCGGCGCTTCCCCTGGGCGGAAGGCACGGGCGCCCCGCTGGCCGCCCGACTCCACCGTGAGGCGGAAGGCAACCCGCTTTTCCTCGTCTCAACGCTGCAACACCTGTTCGAAAGCGGCACGCTCGTGGCGGAGGACGGCAAATGGCGCCGGCAAGCCCCGGTCGAGGTCGGCGTGCCCACAACGATGCAACAGCTATTCTCACACCGGTTGGCGCGCTTGGACGAACCAGCCCTGCGGCTGGCCCGCCTGTGCGCCGTGCTGGGCGAGGCCGAATGGGCGCTGCTGGAAACCGCCTGGGAGTCAAAAGAAGACTGCCTCGCGCCCCTGTCGGTATTGGTCGGCGCGCACGTGCTGGTGGAGGCCGAGGGCCGCTTCGCGTTCAGCCACGGCCGGCTGGCGGAGGTCGTCTACAACGAGACGCCGCCCGCGTTGCGGGCCGTGCTGCACGCACGCGCGCTGGCGGCGCTCGAACGGCGCTATCGCGACCAGCGCGCCGCCTGGCTGCCCGTGCTGGTCGAGCACGCCTACCGCGCCGGCGTGTGGGAAAAGGCGCTGGAATACGCCGTCGAAGCTCTGGCGCGCGACGAGTGCGTCCAACTGCACGAGCAGTTGTGCTTGGCCGAACGCGGCGTCGAGGCGGCCGACGTGCTGTTGAAATCGGGCAAGGACAAGCGCTTTGCCCAAGCGCACCTGTTCGCGCTGCTCAAACACCGCGTCCGCATCGTACGACTCCTGGGGGATCGCGAGCAGGAGGCGCGCGACGTCGAGCGCATGGCCCAGCTCGCGGACGCTCTAGACGACCCGTCGCGGGGCGCGCTGGCGCTGCAACAGCGCGCCCAACTGCATTGGCTTACGGGCGGATTCGCGCGTGCGCGGGAGGCGGCCCAGCGAGGCGCCGAGGCGTTTCAAGCGCTGGGAGACGACCGAGGCCGGGCGGCTTGTCTCGAACTGCTGGGTCGTGCCTGGGGCCAGCTCGGGGAGCCGAAGCGGGCCGAGGATGCGCTCCACACCTCCCTCACGCTCTGCCAGCGCGTGGACGACCCGGCGGGCCAGGCGCGGGCGCTGGTGGCGTTGGGACACGTCCACTTCTTCTCGCTGGCGCGCTACGCCGAGGCACTCGACCTGTTCGAGCGCGCACAGGCGCTGTTCGAGCGGGCCGGGGATCGCGCCAGTCAGGCTCGGACGCTCGGCAACGTCGGCAACGTGCTCTACTACCACCTGGGCAGGCTGGAGGACGCGGTGCGCTGTTATCGCGAGGCGCTGGCGATCGACCGCGAGATCGGCGACAAGCTGGGCCAGGCGACCTCGCTCCAGAACATCGGCAACGTCTACCGGACGCTGCATTTGGGCAAGCACCGCGAGGCGTTCGAGCACCTGCAGGCGGCCTACGGCCTCTGCGAGGAGATGGACGATCCGTTGGGCATGATGCTCAGCCTCGACACGCGGGCTCGCCTCCACCTGGCGCTGGGCGGCCCGCAGGCGGCGCTGGAGCTCCAGCAGCGCGCGCTGGCGCTCTGCCGCGACCTGGGCCACCGGGACGAGGAGGCGGGCAGCCTGTACGAGCTGAGCCGCGTCCAGCTTGAACTCGACAATCCCGAGGAAGCCTTGCGCCTGGCGCGCGCCAGCGAGGCGATCAGCGTCGAGACCGGAGACCAACGGGCGCTGGCCTACACGCCGCTCGCGCAGGGCGAGGCGCTCTGCGCTCTGGGCGAACACGGCCAGGCGCTGGCGTGCTTCGAGCGGGGCTTGGCGCAGGCCGTGAAACTGGACGTAACCCACGAGCGCATCGAGGCGCTCACGGGGCTGGCTTCGGTCCATCTGGCGCGCGGAGAAATCGATCGGGCGCTGGCGCGCTCGGGAGAGGCGGCCACGCTGATGGAATCGGTCGCAGACGCCCCGGACGATCCGGCCGTTTGCTTCCGCCGCTTCCAAGCGCTTGACGCCAAGGGCGACCCAGCGGCCACCGGCCTCCTCGAACGCGCACACGCCTCGTTGATGGATACGGCAAGCAAGCTGGGCGACGACGCGGACGGCTTCCTGCACGGCGTCCGGTTGAACCGGGAAATCGTACAAACGTGGGAACAGCACGTCCAAAACGGCTAGCCGCACCGCGCGCATTCAACAATAAATTAACCTCCCCGGCGTAGCATCGTCTCACCCCCACTCTGAGGAGGTTAGCGCATGGACGCATCCCATCCCCGCCAAACCCACTCGTTCGTGTTGCGTTTATGGATCGAGCCCACCGCCGAGCCAACCCCATGGCGCGGTCAGCTCGAATGCGTCGGTGACTGCCAGAAAGCGCATTTTACCGGCCCCAACGGCCTCATCGGCGCCGTGTCTCGTTGGATTCCGGAATTCCAACCCCACACCCTGAAGGAGGATACGTGAAAGCCAATCGATTCCAAGCGGTTGTCGCAACGGTCGTGCTCCTGAGCTTGAGCCTGGGGACGGCGGTCGCGCAGGCGCAGGTCGTCACCTACGAGGGCATCGGCGCGATCCGCTGGCCCGGCTCGGAGTTCGGGCAGCGGAGAGCGGTGCAGGCCGGCGACAGTTTCGAGGCGGAATCCACCAGCGTCAGCGTCTCGGAGGCGTGGCTGGAGTATGACCCAGCCACCGGCGACAGCGTGGACGGCGAGATCCACCTCGTCTACACCCGAAATGTCGTCGAAGGGGACGCCGTTTGCCGCCGCCAGGTGGACGTGACCTACGATTTGGGTCCGGGTAAGGGTCCCAATTCCAACGGCAGCGGCGATTTCCTGCTTGGCACTTACACGGCCGAGCAAATGAGCACGCTGCTGGGGGTGGTGGAAGGCCCGGCCGAGGACTGTGAACCAACGCCGCGCTTCCCGTCGAGTTGGCTCGAAACGTGGACGGCCATAGAACTGAACTCAAGTGTCGACCGCATCGGCCTGCAAGGAGACATCATCGAAATCAACGACCAGCGCCTCGGCCTGATTGGCCAAGTCCTGGTGGAAGGAATCGGCGCCGGCAATCGCCCGCCCGTCATCCACAACGTCGACGTCTCGAACGACACCCCGGCAGTGGGCGACCAAATTTCCGTTCAGGTCAACGCATCCGACCCCGACGGGGATGAATTGAACTACTCGTGGTTTCTCAACGGCAGTTTGAGCGACGGCACGTCGAGAAGCGTCAACTTGACCTTCAGCCAAGCAGGGTTTCTCAAATTGACGGTCCGTGTCAGCGATCCCAGTGGCACCTCAACGGAGCAAACGGTCACGATCCGGGTGGCGCCGGAGGACAACGAGCCCCCTCGGGTCCGTTTGTCACTCGATCCTGAATCGCCAATCGAGGGATTTCCCGTCAGCTTCATCGCTGACGCGACCGATCCCGACAACGACGAGTTAACCTATAGCTGGACCCTGGACGGGGTTTCGCAGGGAGCGTCTTCCGCCATCGTGGTCTGGAATGAACCCACGGCCGGAGAACACACGATCGCAGTGGAGGTTTCGGATGGACAAGGGGGAACGGATCGGGACAGCCTGACCTTCATGGTTGAGGGCTGTGAAACACCCGATACGGGCAGTGAAACCGAAGCGGCCCGTTCCTTACTGCGTCCCCACATACCGGCGGTCAACTCGCGCCCTCAACAGGTCGCGGTCGGTTCGTGTAATGCCGAGCCAAAAATCATCAGCGCATCCATCGCCCCGAAGATCCGAATGGGAGAGGCTACTCCTACCGTCACCGTGGAATACGACAATCCTGGTTCGAGCGGGAACGGGACGCTCGTCTTCGAAGGCACCGGCACGCTAACCCAATGGACGGAGGTGGGCGCGTTTCCCGTTTCCCTGCGACGTAACGGGAAGGGACAGTTCCAGGTGGTTTCGTGGGACCGATGTGCAGCACCCGGAACATTCCTCTACCGCGTCACCCTGGTCACCGAAGATGGGGCCAGCAACAAAGTGGTCTATACGTACGAGTGCGACGGCGGACCTTTGCAGCCCAGACTATCTCAGCCCGAAAAGGACGCGTTGACCGAAATCGCAGAGAACTGGGACATCGTCTCCAAGTTGGCCGGGTGGGGAGGAACGGCTACCTGTATCACCTTTGGCTTCTTTACGGCCAACCCTCTCAGTGCCGCAGCGTGCGAATTGGTCGTGGCCGCAGCCGCCGGTTCCGCTGGTTTGGAGGAGAGTCGACTGCTGAAACTTGCCCGCGATCCCGCTGATCCAAACTACAAAACTATCTCCCAACCCCAAAACGGGCCAATCTTCACCGTGCCAGAAAACAGTGGGTTTCCCCAGTCGTTTAGGAGCCTCCTCGATTCCATGTTTGAAACCCAAGCAAATGCCATCGCGGTTGCTGAAGCCTTGTTACATGCCCTCGAACGGGGACAAGGGGCGAATTTGGCCGGGGATGAGACGTGGGCCGCACGGCAATCTGCCGCTGCTTCCGATCTCAGCAACAAACTCGCCGAGCTCTTCAACCAGCAGGCCGATCTTATGCGAAGTTTCCGGGCCGCTTGGGAGAACTCGGATCTGCCGGACCTCGAAGTCAGCGACGGCGATATTGCTGAGGCGAAGGAGAAGCTCGCAAGCGAAGGCCTTCCGTCGGGCTTGACCAACTGGCTCAAGCAGTGGGGTGCCACGACGGCGGACTTGGAGGCCTACCGGCAGGAACTCCTGAACGAAGGCCTTCCTAGCAATTCGAGAAGCCTGCTGGACGCCTTGGCGGGCGATGCCATTCAATCCGCTCTTCGCAAGGGAGCGCAGTCCCTGAAAGCGTTTTCCGGTTCGCTCAACGACATTCCCGAGCCGCCTCCTTCCGGTAATGGCTTCCTCAGCATTTCGGCAGCGCTGGACCTCAACGGCAACGGCCGGCTGGACGACACCGAAATCCGTCAGGCCATCCAGCTTTGGATTCTCGGGGGGGCCGTTCCCGACACGGGTGGCCAGACGATCAGCGACGCCAAGATTCGCGAGTTGATTCAGATTTGGATACTGGGGGAGTCCGTGGGCGCTTCGGCGCGGGCAGACGCTGCCGCTATCAGCCAAGCGCTGCGCGTGCGGTCGCTGGCCTGGACACAGCCCACACCGCTGAGCCGGACGCTCACGGTGCGCGGCCGCAACGTGAGCGACACGGAGGTGCAGGTGTTCGACCTCGGCGGGCGGCGGGTGTTGAGGGCGCACGGCGCGGGGCCCACGCTGCGCTTCCAGTTGCTTGACGCGACCGGCCGGCCGCTGGCCAACGGGACGTATCTGGTGGCGGTCACGGCCCGCGGTTTGGACGGGACGCGCTGGCGCAGCGCATTGCAAAAGGTGATTTTGTTGCGATAGGCGAATGACGGGGGCGTGCGACTCCGGCACGCCCCCGCCTACTTGAGTCGGATGCGCGGGTTCAGGTAGGCGTACAGCAGGTCGGCCACCAGGTTGGCCACCACCACACCCAGCACGATCACCATCGTGATGGCTTGCAGCAGCAGCAGGTCGCGGTTGTCGATGGCATCCGAGAGCAGCAGCCCCAGGCCGCGGTAGTTGAACACGTTCTCGATCACGATGATGCCGCCCACCAGCCAGTTGAAGCTGATGGCCAGCACGGTCACGGTCGGCAAGAGCGCGTTGCGCAGCACGTGCTTGACCAGCACGCGCCGCTCGGGCAGGCCTTTCAGGCGGGCCGTGCGCGTGTAGGGGTTTTTCAGCTCCTCGATGACGCCGGCCCGCACCAGGCGCGCGATGTAGGCCAGCAGGACGAAGGTCGCGGTGAGCGCGGGCAGGATCAGCTCGGGCAGCGCCTCGAAGAACGGCTTTTCGCTGGCGAAGGTGGCCGTGGCCGGCAGCCAGCCCAGGCCGTGCGCCAGCAGCTGGATCAACAGCAACCCGGTCACGAACTCCGGCAGCGCGACCACGGAGAGCGAGCCCACGCTGATGGCCGTGTCGGTCAGCGAGTTCTCCTTGAGTCCGGCCATCACGCCCAGCAGCATCGAGAGCGGCACGGCGATCAATAGCGTCAGCAGCGCCAGTCGCAGCGAGTTGGCCAGCTTGCCCAGCACGAGGTCGCGGATGGCGGGTTTACCGATGAAGGTGTGGGCGACACCCCAGTCCCCGCGCACGAAGTCGGCCAGCCAGCGGGCGTACTGCACGGGCAGCGGCGCGTCCAGGCCCAGCTCCCGGCGCAGCTCGGCCTTGGCCGCCTCGCTCGCCTCCCGGCCCAGCAGGATGCTGGCCATGTCGCCGGGCAGCAGTTGGGTCACCGCGAAGATCAGCATCGAGGTGAGCAGCAGCGTGAGGACCAAGAAGCCCAGGCGGCGCAGGATGTAGCGGCCCATCAGCCCTCCCCCTCCGCCTGGAAGATCGGCTGCTGGATCCGCCGCAGCTCGTCGAGCGGGATGTGGCAGTAGATGCGGTGTCCGTCCCCGGTCTCGCGCCAGGGGGGCGTCTCGGCCTTGCACACCGCGCCCAGGTAGCGCGGGCAGCGCGTGTGAAAGGGGCAGCCGCTGGGCACGTCCGTCGCGCTCGGGATGTCTCCCTGGACCCGCACGCGCGCCTCCCGTTGCGACGGATCGAGCAGCGGGATCGACGACAGCAGCGCCTCGGTGTAGGGATGATAGGGCGGCGCGAGCAGGGCTTCGGTGCGCCCGACCTCCATGAGCCGGCCCAAATAGATCACCCCGACGACGTCGGCCAGGTAGCCCACCACCGACAGGTCGTGCGAGATGAACAGGTAGGCGCTGTTGCCCGCGCGCTGCAGGTCGTTTAGGAGGTTCAGAATGCGCGCCTGCACCGAGACGTCCAGCGCCGAGGTGGGCTCGTCGCACAGCACGAGCTCGGGGCGGGCCGCGAAGGCGCGCGCGATGGCCACGCGCTGCTTCTCCCCGCCGCTGAGCTGGGCCGGCAGGCGGTCGACGTACTCCTCGCCCAGCCGCACGAGCCGGAGCAGCCGGCGCGCTTCGGCCTGCGCGTCGGCCGCGCTCAACCTGCCCAGCTTGCGCAACGTGCGCCGCAGCGTCTGCCCCACGGTCATGTAGGGGTTGAGCGCCTCCTGCGGGTTCTGGAACACCATCTGGAGTTGTTGCAGCGTCTGGCGGCCGCGCTCGCTCAAGCTCCGCGGCAGCGCGACCTCGAGCAGTTCCATCTCGCCTGAGCTGGCCTCTTCGAGCCCGACGACGCAGCGGGCCAGCGTGGACTTGCCGCTGCCGCTCTCGCCCACGAGGCCCAGCGTCTCGCCGCGCCGGATCGTGAGGTCGACCCCGTCGAGCGCGCGCACGGCCGGGGTCGGGCGGCCCTTGAGCCGATCCAGCAGCGCGCCGCGAAAGCGGAAATGTTTCTTCAGGCCGCGCAGCGCGAGGGCCGGCAGGCCGTCCCGTCGCTCCTCCACGCCCTCGGCGGCCGACACGGGACGGCGCTCGGCGCTGGCCGTGCCCCGGTAAACCTCCTCCCAGCGGTGGCAGCGCACGCGCCGGGGCGCGCCGTCCACGTCGGGCGTCTCCAGCTGGGGCCTTTCCTCCCAGCAACGGTCCACGGCCAGCGGGCAGCGCGGCGCGAACACGCACCCGCTCGGCAGGTCCGCAAGCGAGGGGATTTGGCCGCGCATCGAGGTGAGCTGGACCGCGCGCTTGCTCTGCCCCAGGCGCGGGACGCTGTCCAGGAGCCCTTGCGTGTAGGGATGCAGCGGCTGGCGGTACAGGTCCTCGGTGGCGGCGTCCTCGACCAGCTCGCCGGCGTAGAGCACGGCCACGCGGTCGGCGATGCCGGCCACGACCCCGAGGTCGTGCGAGATGTAGAGCGCGGCGGTGTCGCGGCGTCGGATGAGGTCGCGCACGAGATCCAGCACCGTGGCCTCGGTGGTCACGTCGAGCCCCGTGGTCGGCTCGTCGAGCGCGAGGAAGCGCGGGTCGGTGCTGAGCGCCATCGCGATCATGACGCGCTGCTGCATCCCGCCGCTGAGCTGGTGCGGGTAGCTGCGGGCCACGCGCTCGGGGTCGGCGATCTGGACGCTCTCCAACAGCGCGGTCACGCGGCGCTCGGCCTCGGGGCGGGAAAGCGCGAGCTGCTGGCGCAGGATCTCGGCGATCTGCTCGCCCACGCGGATCGAGGGGTTGAGCGAGGAGAGCGGGTCCTGCGGCACGAGGTTCATGCGCCGGCCCCAGACCGCGCGCATCCCGGCCCGGTCGCGCGCCAGCAGGTCGTCGCCCTCGAAGGCCACCTCGCCCCGGGTCACGGCGCCGTTGGGGCTCAGGTAGCGCATGAGCGCCATGGCCAGCGTCGATTTCCCGCTGCCGCTCTCGCCCACCAGCCCGTAGGTCTGGCCGCGCGCGACGGTCAGGTCGACGTCGCGCACCGCGTCCAAGCGCCGACCGCCCTGGAAGTACGAGACCGTAACCCCACGCAGCGCCACCACCGGCTCGGCGCCGTTTCCCGCGGGCGAGCGCGGGGCCCTGGCGCGCGCTCGGCGCAGCGCGCGCGGCACGGTGCCGGTCTGCGTGGGGGCTTGCAGCACGCGCTTGAGCCCGTCGGCCAGCAGGTTCATGGCCACGACCAGCACCGAGATGGCCAGCGCCGGGAACAGCAGCGACCACGGCGCCAGGCCCGCGAAGTCGCGCGCCTCCTTGACCATGAGCCCCCAGTTGGGCGTGGGCGGCTGCACCCCGACCCCTAGAAACCCCAGCGAGGCCACCAGGAAGATGGCGTAGGTGAAACGCATCGCGCCCTCCACCGAGAGCGCGGGCAGCACCGAGGGCAGGATTTCCCTGGAGAGGATGTGCGCGCTGGACTCGCCCTGGAGCCGGGCCGACTCCACGAAGCCCTTGGTCTTGACGCCCAGCACCTCGCTGCGCACCACGCGGGCCACGATCGGGGTATAGACCACCACGAGCACGATCATGACGTTGTTCTTGGCCGGCCCGATCGTGCCCAGCAGCAGCAGGGCCAGTAGCAGCGCCGGCACGGCCAGCAGGCTGTCGAAGGCGCGCATCACGACCTCGTCGAGCCAGCCGCCGCGATAGCCGCTGACGAGCCCGAACAGCGTGCCGAGCAGCACGGCCAGCAGCGTGCCCACGCCCGCCAGCGCCAGGATGCTGCCCGCGCCCAGGATCACGCGGCTGAACACGTCGCGCCCGAAGTGATCGGTCCCGAACGGGTGCTCCCACGAGGGGGGTTCGGAGCGGAACGGCGAGATCTGGGTCGCGGAGTACGGGGCGACGAAGGGTCCCAGCAGGGCCAGCGTCAGGAACAGCAGGACCAGCGAGGCCCCCACCGCCGAGGTGGGCTTGCGGTAGAGTTGGCCCAGCAGCCGCCCCGCGCCACGCAGCCTCCGGGCCACGGCGGAAGAAGGCGGGGCGGAGGTATGGTCGCCCCCGCCCGCCTGTGACGATTTCATGCCGCGCTGGCTAGTTGGCGCTCACGGCCCGGAAGTCCGAGCGGCCGGCGAACGCCTTCAGTTGGAAGTTGTCGAACCCGTCGCGGATCGCCCCGGTCATGGCGAAGAAGTACGGGATGATGACCGGCCCGCGCTCGGCCAGGATGCGCTGCATCTCGGCGTAGGCTTCCTTGCGCTCGGCCTCGTCCAGCGTCGAGCCGGCGATCTCGCTGAGTGAATCGAACTGCTCGTCGCAGAACTTGGACTCGTTCCAGATCGCGCCACACTCCAGCATGACGTCGAAGTAGAACTGCGGCGTCGGGCGCGAGCCCCAGCCCGTGATGCCCAGGTCCACCTCGAGCCAGTTGCCCTCGCCGTAGTAGACGCTCTCGGGCTCGAGCAGGATGTTGACGTCGATGCCGGCCTGGGCCCACTGCTCCTTCAGGATGACGGCGAAGTCGGGCCGCCCGCCCGTGTTGGGCACGTGCAGGTCCATTTCCAAGCCGTCCTCGAAGCCGGCCTGGGCCAGCAGCTCGCGCGCGCCCTCGGGGTCGTGGGCGGGCAGCGGCGAGTCCGCCAAAAAGTACTCGGAGAACAGCGGCCCGATGGGCGTGTCGCGCCCGACGGCGCCCAGGCCGAGCTGGACGAACTCGGCGATCTGCTGGCGGTCGGTGGCCATCTTGAGCGCCTTGACGACGCGCGGGTCGTCCCCCGGCGCGCGGTCGGTGCGCAGCCGCACGAGGTCGAAGCCGTTGGTGGGCACGTCGATGGTGTTGACGCTGGGGACGCCCTCCAGGCTCTGGAGCTGGGCGTTGGAGATGCGCCAGACCAGGTCGACTTGGGCGCTGCGCACCGCGTCGATGGCCGCGGTCTGGTCGTTGAAGAACACGAACGAGAGCTCGGCCAGCTTGGGTTGGCCCTCGACGAAGTAGTCCGGGTTGGCTTCCATGTCGACGCGGTCGCCCAGGTTCTCGTTGGTGACCCGGAACGGCCCCGTGCCGTTGAGGTCGGCCAGGTCGGTGCTGCCCTCCTGCACGATCACGGCGTGGTTGTCGCTCAGGTCGAACAGGAAGAACGGGTTGCTCTCGGCCAACGTAAACGTGACCTCGTTCGGCCCCGTCGCCTCGACCGAGGTGACGTTGCTGTAGAGGTCGACGGTGGCCCCACCCACGTCGGGATCGCGCAGCCGGTCGAACGTCCAGAGCACGTCGGCGGGCGAGAGCGCGCTGCCGTCGTGGAAGGTCACGCCCTCGGCCAGCTCAAAGGTGTAGGTGAGCCCGTCCTGGCTCACGCTCCAGTCGGCCGCCAGGCGCGGCTGGATCTGGTTGTCGGCGTCGACGTCGACCAGGTAGTCGTAGACCGCGTTGGCAAACGCGATCTCGCTGTCGGCCGAGATGAACGCCGGGTCGGTCTGGTCGATCGGTTGCATCGCAACCCGCATGCTGCCCGAGACGTTGTCCTGCGAGGCGCCCGTGGGGCCGGGTAGCAGCAGGGCCCCCAGGAACAGGGTCAGCAAGAGGAGCACGCCGCTCCCCGCACGAATGGTGAAACGCATAGAACCTCCAGATGGTTTTTGAAATTGAAGCCGTCCCCTCACGACGTTGAACCGCGTTGCGCGCCTCGAGAAGCTGGAGATCCGCCGCCGAAGCCGACCCCTTCGAACGAAGCGTCCGCAGCGACGGGACTGGGGTGGAAAAGGGAAGCCGCTTGCCGCGTTGGCGGGGCGGTACCGGTTGAGGGCTGCGTCCCGAAGGACAGGCCATCCGCATCCGTTGAACTCCCAAAATTGGCTTGAATTCGCATTGTTTGCTTCATGGTAGCACACCGCCCCCCGTTCATCAAGACGCCGCGTGCCAACCATCCGCTTGGGCTCGGACCCGTGTCCTTGCTCCGGCGCCCGGCCGGCCGCATGGTCGAGAGGTGATGGCACGAGCTTCGGACGCGCGCAACCGCCATGCCCTTACCCCCGTCGAGCGGCGCCGGCGGCGCGAGGCGCTGGCGACGCTACTGACCGTGCTGGGCGTCTTTGCCGGCGCCCTGAGCCTGATCGTGCTCTACCTCTGGCTCTCGTGGCAGAAAGTGTACTGGGCCGACCGCGTCACCGAAGCGCGCGCGCAGCTGAGCGAGCTCGAAACGCAGAACCGCCTGCTGGAAGCCCAGGTCGCCGGGGCGTTCTCGCTGGAGCGGGTCGCGCGCGTCGCCCGCCAGCTCGGCCTGGTCGAACCCGACGCATTGCGTTACTGGCCGTTGACACCATGAAACGACGACTTCTCTTGATGGCCGTTCTGTTCGGTTTGCTGTTCCTGGGGCTGACGGCGCGCCTGGTGGCGATCCAGGTGGTGGACCAGCCGCAGTGGGCCGAGTACGCCAAGCGGATCCAGGAGGACGAGTTCGTCGAGCCCGGCGTGCGCGGCCGGATTTATGACCGCAACGGCGTGCTGTTGGCCCAGGACCTGCCTGCGGTCTCGATCGCGTTGGACAACTACCACATGAGCCAGCCCGAGGTCTTGATCGCGCTGCTACAAGAGCACCTGGGCCTCGCGCGCGCCGAACTCGAGCCCAGGGTCTACAAGGAGGGCTACTTCACCTGGATCGCCCGTCAGGTCGATTTGGGCGCGGCCGAACGGCTCAAGGCCGCGGCACGCGAGGCCGGGGTCGACGGCTTGCTGTTCACGCACGAGCCCAGGCGTACGTATCCAGAAGGCAAGCTGGCTTCAAACGTGGTCGGGTTCACGGGGTTGGACCATCACGGGCTCGAGGGCGTCGAGCTGGCCTACGACGGCCTGCTGGGCGGGAAGGACACGCGGGTCCACGTGCGCCGCACGGCCCACGGCACCGAGCTCGAGCGCGAGGTCACCGAGGACGGCGGTCCCGGGCTCGACCTCACCCTCACGCTGGACGCGCGCGTGCAGCGGATCGCCGAGCAAAAGCTCGACTGGGGTCTGCGCGAATTCCGGGCCAAGGACGGCTTCGTCGTCGTGCTCGACCCGCGCACGGGGGAGTTGCTGGCCATGGCCCAGGCGCAGCGCTACGACCTCAACCGCTACGGGGCCTCCAGCGCCGGCCAGCGCCTGAACCAAGCCGTGGCGCGCGCCTACGAGCCGGGCTCGCTGTTCAAGGTGTTCACGGCGCTGGCCGCGCTGGAGGCGGGCGCCGTGGGGCTGAGCGAGCGCTTCGACGGGGACACCCCCGTGCGCATCGCGGGGCACAGCTTCGGCAACGCCGAAAGCCACATCAAGTTCGGCTCCGTCACGCTCAAGGGCATCATCCAGAACTCGATCAACCTGGGGATGATCCGCGTGGCCCAGCGGCTGGGAGAACGCGGCCTGCACGGCTACCTGACCAAACTCGATTTCGCCGAGAAGACGGGCCTGGGGCTTCCCGGCGAGCTGCCGGGCTCGCTCATCCCGCTGGAACGCTGGTCCACGCTCGAGATCGGCGCGGTCTCGATCGGGCAGGCCGTCTCGGTCACCGGCATCCAGCTCGCCTCGCGCATGGCCGCCATCGCCAACGGGGGCCGGCTCATGCAGCCCTACGTGTTGAAGGAAACGCGTCGCCCCGACGGGGCGCTCGTGCGCCAGTACCACCCGCGCCTGGACAAGACCATCGCCTCCCCGCTCAACGCCGAGCGCCTCACGCGGATGATGGAGGCTGTGGTCGAAGCCGGCACGGGCACGCAGGCGCAGCTGGAGGGCTTTTCGGTGGCCGCCAAGTCGGGCACCGCGCAAAAGGCCGTGCCGGGCCGGGGGTATCTGGAGGACAAGTTCATCTCCTCGTTCGCCGGCTTCTTCCCGGCCGACGACCCCGAGTTCATGATCCTGGTCGTGCTCGACGAGGTCGGCACGACCCCGGTCTGGGGCGGCCGCACGGCCGGCTCGGTGTTCCAACGGATCGCCGAGCGGTTGATCGACTTGAGCAACCTGCACCCGTAGGAAGGCCTAATGCGCAAGCGGATTTGGCTGATTCAGGTAGAGCCATGCGCGGATGCGCGGGATGCAGGAGGAGCGCCCACGATGGGGAACGCTCCTCCCGTCCCTCAACTCTGCTTCTTCTCTTCCCGGTTTACGTAGTCGAGCACGGCCTGGACGATCATGTAGTTGAGCGAGCGATCCTGGGAATCGGCGATTTTCTGCAGCCGCTCCAGGGGCTTGTCGTCCTGCCGGCCCTTGGGAACGTAGATCGAGATGCGCGTGAAGTCTCCCGGCATGGTCCCCCCTTTCAAAGATGCGCCCGATTATGGGCAGGATTCGCCTGAGTTCAAGTGTGTACGCCTCTATGATCTGTTCTCCCGTCAAACATGACTCACAGGGAGCGTCCCATGAAGTCGGCCAGCAGGGTAAACCACTTGACCTTGTGTTCGATGTCGTTGCTGCCGTGGCCCTGGTCCTCGAACTCCACGTACTCGAAGTCCTCGCCTTCCTCGTAGCCCAATTCGATCAAACGGTCGCGAAACAGGCGGGACTGTTCCACGGGGCAGCGCGGGTCGTTGGCGCCGTGGATGATTTGGAGCTTGGCCCTGAGGTGCTCGGCGTGCGTGATGGCGCTGCGCTCCTTCCAGAGCTCGGCGTTCGTCTCGGGATCGCCCATCTGTAGGCGGAAATAATACTTGAAGTGCTGCATGGACGAATCGTACAGCCGCTTGAGGTCCGAGACGCCCACCCAGGCCGAGGCCGCCTTCCAGAGGCGCGGCTTCTTGACGACCTGCATGAAGGTCATGTAGCCGCCGAAGCTGCCGCCGCACACGCCCAGGCGCTCGCCGTCCACGTACGGGAGCTGCTTCAGGTAGTCCGCGCCGGCGGCCACGTCCTCCAGGTCGCCGCCGCCCCAGTCCTCGCGGTTGAGGTCGCGGAACTCCACGCCGTAGCCCGTGCTGCCGCGCACGTTGGGCTCCAGCACGACGAAGCCGCGGTCGGTCAGGAACTGGGCGTAGGGGTTGAAGTTTCGGTACCACTGCGCCGTGGGCCCGCCGTGCACGATCACGATGGCCGGCAATTGAGCGCCCGGCGGGACGTGTTTGGGCCGGTAGAGCAGCGCCGGGACCTCGAGCCCGTCGCTGGAGGGGTACCAGACGTGCTGGCAGTCGGTAAACGCTTCCGGGTCGATCGAGCCGTACTCGGCCGGGAGCAGGGTTTCGTAGGCGTCGTTTTCGAGGTCGTAGAGCCCGAGTTCGCCCCGGCGGGTCGGCGTGCTGTGCAGCACGACCAGCTTGCGGTCGTTGCGGGCGAACTCGCCGCCCTGGGCCACACCGGCGGGCAGGTCGAGCTCGCGCGCCCGGCCCGTCTCGACGTCGTAGAGCACGGGCTGGATTTGGGAGTCGCGGTTGCGCAGACAGGCCAGCGTCTGGCCGTCGTCGGAGAAGCCGACCGCGGTCTCGTCGACCCCCTCCGCGCCCAGCCAGCGCACCTCGCCGCTGGCCAGTTCCAGCAGGCCGGGCCGGTTTACGCCCGAAGCGTCCGAGGTCACGGCCAGGGTTTTCCCATCGGGATGCCAGTCGGAAACGGAGTCCTGTGATCCGACCTCGACCTGAAAGACGCGCAGGCCGCCGTTCCCGTCCGCGCCGATGAGGTAGACGTCGACGTTGTTGAGATCCTCGGTTTCGTTGCAAACGTAGGCGATCTGTGCCCCGTCCGGGCTCCAGATGGCGCCGCCCAGCACGGGGTTGGCGTGGTCGGTGAGTTGGACGTAGTCGGACCCGTCAAGCGCGAACTTGTACAGGTTGAGTTGGCCGCCCTTGTTGCTGAGCACGCTGAGCCAACGGTTGTCGGGGCTCACCTGGGCGGGGTATTCCTGCGCGTTCGGGTTGTCGCTCAGTTGCTCGACCGCGCCCGATTCGACCTCGATGCGATAGAGGTCGTGCTGTTCGTCCCCGTCCTTGTCCTTGGCGAACACGATGTGTCGATCGTCGCGCGTCCAGACGAAGCCGGCGCGCAGCGCGCGCGGGACCTCGCCGCCGCTCACCTGGCGCGGCTCGCCGCCGTTTAGGTCCAGCACGAACAGTTCGACGCGCCCTGGCTTGTCCCAATAGAAGGCCAGCTGATCGCGCTTCCAGCTCACGGTCGGGAAGTAAAAACTGGGGAGTTTGGCCAGCTCCTCCAGCGGGATGCGGCTGCGCTGTGCTTGGGCCATGTCGACTCCTTGCTTGTTTCGAAGGGATTGGGCCCATCGTAGCCCGCCCGGTTTGGAGGCGCTAGTAGACGACCACAGTGGTTCTCGGGTGTAGAGGCGCGATTCATCGCGCCCGCAGCCACGCGTGCTGGTCGCCCGCGAAGTCCATCGGGTCATGAACCAGACGTGTAGGCCGGGTCCCATGAATGGGACCCCTACACAGTGAAGCTCCCCCGACAGGAGTCGGGGGCTTTGTCGGCTGAGTAAAAACAGCGTGGCCCTGTACTAGTCGCGTCAAGCCCGCCAGGCACGGCCCCGACCGAAGTCGGCCCGAGACCGTTCGAGCTCGACCCCGGCCGAGCGGGCGGATTCCAGCGCGCCGGGCTTGTCGACGCGGACGCGCACCCGTTCCACGGGAAACTCCGCCAGGATCAGGCGGGCCAGCTGCGAGGCGAGCGCTTCCAGCAACCCGTACTGCGATGCCTGGACGAACGCGACCGCGCGCCGGACGAGCGTGTCGTAGTTGACGGCATCGGCAATCGAGTCGCTCTCCCCGGCCCTGCGCACGTCGACGAAGAGCGCGAGGTTGATGACCACGTCCTGCTGTCGTTCCCGTTCCCCGGGGTTGACCCCGATGAAGGTCGGCACGCGCAGGTCGCGCACGTGGATGCGGTCCGGTCGGCTCACGGGAGCCTCCTTAAGCCAGCTAACAAACTCGAATCCAATTGCCGATCCGTCGGCCCATTGTGCATGATCGGGTCCGGTTTTGTGAGCTGGTCAAAAATGGCGCGGCGGACGACCCAGGCGGGCGTCGAGCGCGAGCTTGCGTTCCTGCACGATTTTTTGCGCGATCTCGTCCACGGCGTGGGTGATCCACATGGCGGTGTGCGCCCCTTCGCGGTAGTCGGCCTCGCCGAAGGCGTGCACGCGGCCCTGGCGCTGGAGCTGGTTGGCCTGGGCGAAGGCGCGGTCGCACTGCGGCTTGTAGACCGCGTAGGTGCGGCCACCGTTCTGGTTCACGACCGAGAACACCGGGATGTCGCTGGGCCCGTCGGCCACGTAGATCATGTGCTGGAAGGGCACGCGCCGGTCCTCGGGCGCGACCCTGGCGTTGACGTCGATGGAGGCGTCCTTGTTGACGCCCTTGTTGATCTCGAACACGGCGCGCGTCTTGGTCGTGTTGTCGATCACGTAGCCGATGTCGGTGATGCGGTTGTGCTCCTCGATGAGCGCCTGCTGCGTGCCGTTCAGGTAGCCGGGAGGCGGCACCGTTTCGACGAAATCGCAGCCCCAGACGCCGTCCACGTGCGGGGCGATGCGGCTGCCCAGGATCATCTGGATCAGGCCGGAGCTGATCACGTAGTGCTCGACCTCGACGCGGAAGGCCTTGAAGGTGGGGTTGGCAGCCACGCGCTCGCGAACGCTTTGGAGGAATTCGGGGATGCCCTCGAAGAAGTCGATCTCCCCGCCCAGCGCGCGCAGCTTGGCGTTGTTGAGCCCCTTGAAGCGGCCGTGGCGCACGTAGGTGAGCATGTGGTTCAAATAGAGCGTGTCGCGCGAGACGCGCTCGAGCCCGTGCTTGCGGTGGAACTCGGGCAGGTGGTCCACCTCGGTCCAGAACTGCGTCCCGTCCACGCCGTAGTGCGCAAACAGCGGCTCCTGCATGTAGGCGGGCGTCAGGGTCTTGTCGAAATCCCAGATGAGCGCGATCACGTTCTGCGGGAAGATGTTTGCGGTCATGCTCCTCACCGGCGCGCGTTCATCCGCGCGCACCGGCCCCATTGTAGCGGCTAGCCCAGCAGCGCTCTGTAATCCAGACGAGCGTCCGGGTCGAGCACGGGCGGCTCGCGCGCGTCGATCAGGTCCACGTGCTTCAGCAGCGTGCCGCAACTGAACAGCACGACCGAGTCCTCGGGGCGGATCCAGCCCTCGCCCACGAGCCGCTTGAGCCCGGCCAGCGTGGCCGCGCTCTCGGGCGAGGGCAGCAGCCCTTCGGCCGCGCTCCACTCGGTCATGCACGCCAGAATGTCGGCGTCGTCCACGGCCAGCGCGCGGCCGTGGCTGGCGCGAATCGCCCGCAGGATGAGCCGGTCCGCCAGCGGCCCCGGCACGCGCAGGCCGCCGGCCACCGTGGCCGCGCCCTGCCAGAAGTCCGCCCGTTCGGCGCCCGCCTCGAACGCGCGCACGATCGGCGCGCAGCCGCTGGACTGCACCGCCACCATGCGCGGCCGTTTTGAGTCAATCCAGCCCAGCGCCTCCAGTTCCTCGAAGGCTTTCCACATGCCAACCAGCCCCGTGCCGCCGCCGGTGGGGTAGACGATCACGTCGGGCAGGGTCCAGTTCAGTTGCTCGGCCAGTTCCAGGCCCATCGTCTTCTTGCCCTCGCAGCGGTAGGGCTCGCGGAAGGTCGAGACGTCGAACCAACCGCAAGTGTCTATCCCCTCGCGCACGATCTTGCCCGCGTCGCTGATGAGGCCGTCGACGAGGAAGACCTTGGCGCCGGCCGCCTGGCAAATGCGCTGATTGGCCAACGGCGCGTCCTGGGGCATGAAGGCGAAGCATTCGAGCCCGGCGCGCGCGGCGTAGACGCTCAACGCCTCGGCCGCGTTGCCCGCCGAGGGGATGGCCACGCGCGTGACGCCCAGCTCGACGGCCTTGGACACGGCCAGCGCCAGTCCCCGCGCCTTGAACGTGCCCGTGGGCAGGCGCGATTCGTCCTTGACGCGGAGGTTTTCCAGTCCGAGCGATTCGCCCAGGCTGGGCACACGCAACAGCGGCGTCATCGTCTCCCCCAGGCTCACGACGTGGCGCTCGTCCAGCACGGGCAGCAGCTCGCGATAGCGCCACAGCGTCGCGGGGCGGTCCCGCAGGTCGGCAGGCGTCCAGCGCGCTTTGAGCCGGTCGAGGTCGTAGCGGGCCAACAGGGGCTGCCCGCACGCCTCGCACACCGTTTGCAATCGATGGGGATCGTGCTCGCGGGCACAGCCGCTGCACTCCAGCCGCGTGAACAGGCTGCCGGTCGCGCTCATCTCGCTCCTTTGGACGACGCGCCCGATCATAAGCGCGCCTGACGCGAAACTCAACGGCGCTTGCGGCCAAGCGGGCGCGAGGACGGGTGATACGAAACCAAATGCTCGTCGTCATGCTTTCCGAGCCACGGCGGGTCTGTCGGGGCGGCCGCCAAGCGCCCGTTGGGTTGCCGGCGCCGTGCATGCCTCACTACACTAAGGTGGCTGGGAACTCCCTGCGGTTCCTCTGCGGGCAACCACACCGAAGGAAGGCGCGATTTCAATAGATGGTCAGCGATAGGTGGTTGGAAGCGTACTCGGAAAAGGTTCGCCAGGACCTGCAGTTCGTCATGGATTGCTTCAAAGACGTGCTGCGGGAGCTTGGCCAACGGCAGCTCGCGGACCAACTGCACCCGAGCGGGGACGCCACCCCAGCGGAGAACCAGCGTCCGCGCCACACGGCGCAAGGGTATTCCATCGCCTTTCAGCTGTTGAGCATGGTGGAGGAGAACGCGGCCGTGCAACAGCGACGCCGGGCCGAACGGGACGGCCACTTGGCCGACGTCTCCGGGCTGTGGCAGCAAAACCTGGCACGGCTGCGAGCGCAAGGGCTGTCCGACAAACAGGTCGCCGAGGCGCTCGCGGAAGTCCGCGTCGAGCCCGTGTTGACGGCCCACCCCACCGAGGCCAAGCGCGCCACCGTGCTGGAGCACCACCGCCGCATCTACCTGCTGCTCGCCGAGCGCGAACACGAGGTCTGGACGCCCTCGGAGCGGGAGGAGATCCGGGCCTCGATCAAGGCGGAGCTGGAGCGCCTGTGGCGCACCGGGGAGATCTATCTGGAGAAGCCGGACGTGGCCTCGGAACGGCGCAACGTCGTTCACTACCTGCGCCACGTCTTCCCCCACGCCCTGCCGGAGCTGGACCGGCGGCTGCGGGTCGCCTGGGAATCGACGGGCTTCGACCCCGCCCTGCTCGACGCTCCAGAACGCTTGCCCAAACTCTCGTTCGGGAACTGGGTCGGCGGGGACCGCGACGGGCACCCGCTGGTCAGCGCCGAGGTGACCCGGGAGACGCTGGCCGAGCTGCGGGAGAACGCGCTTGCGCTGCTCGGACAACGGCTCACCGAGCTGACCCGGCGGCTGAGCCTGTCGGAGTTCTTGCAAACGCCGCCCGCGGAGTTGCTGAGGGAGATCGAACGGGCCGCCGCCGCGCTGGGCGACGCGGGCGACCAGGCCGTGGCGCGCAACCCCAACGAGCCCTGGCGCCAGTTCGTCAATCTGATGCTCGCCCGGTTGCCACGCCAAGACGCCCCCGACAGCGGCTCGCAGGCCTATACGACCCCGGAGGCGCTGCTGGACGACCTGAGCTTTCTGCGCCGACAGCTGTTGGCGGTCAACGCGGGGCGCCTGGCCGCCAAGGACCTGGACCCGGTCATCCGGACCGTCCAGACCTTTGGGTTTCACCTGGCCGCGCTCGACATCCGCCAGAACAGCCGCTTCCACGAGCAAGCGGTGGCCCAGCTCATGTCGGCGGCGGGCCTGGACGGGGAGGCGTTCCTGCGGTGGGGGGAGTCAGAGCGTCTGGCGTTCCTGAACCGCGAGCTGGCGAGCCCGCGCCCGTTGGCGCACCCCGACATGGCGCTGGGCGCGGAGGCCGAAGCGGTCTTGAGCTGCTTCCGCGAGGTCTCGCGCCATCTCAGGCGGCACGGCCCCGACGGGCTGGGGGCGTTGATCGTGAGCATGACGCGCAGCCTGTCGGATTTGCTGGTGGTCTACCTGCTGGCGCGCGAGACGGGGCTGACGCTGCACGCCGACGACGGGCTCGTCTGCAAACTGCCGGTGGTCCCGCTGTTCGAGACCATCGACGACCTCCAGCACGCGCCCGAGATCCTGCAGAGGTTTCTCGCGCACCCGATGACGCAGCGCAGCCTGGCTTACTTCAGGGAGCGCCGCGGCCTGGACCGGCCGGTCCAGCAGGTGATGGTCGGCTACAGCGACAGCAACAAGGACGGGGGGATCTTTGCGAGCCTGTGGCACCTCCATCGGGGGCAGGACGCGCTGGCCGCCATCGGGCGGGAGCGCGGCGTGCGGATCCGCTTCTTCCACGGCCGGGGGGGCACGATCAGCCGGGGGGCGGGCCCGACGCACCGCTTCATCAACGCCCTGCCGCACGCCGCGCTTGAGGGCGACCTGCGGCTGACCGAACAGGGCGAGAGCATCGCCCAGAAGTACGCCAACCGGCTGAACGCCGCCTACAACCTGGAGCTGCTGCTGGCGGGGACGACCGGCGCCACCTGCCGGCACCGGCACACCAAACACGAGCCCCACCCGCTGGCGGGGGAGATGGACCAACTGGCCGCAAGGAGCCGGCAGGCCTATGAGCGCCTGCTGGCCACCGACGGGTTTATCCGCTTCTTCCGGCAGGCCACCCCGATCGACGCCATCGAATCCAGCCGCATCGGCTCGCGCCCGACGCGCCGCACGGGCCAGCAGACCCTTGAGGACCTGCGGGCGATCCCCTGGGTGTTCAGCTGGGGGCAAGCCCGCTTCGTGCTCTCCGGCTGGTACGGCGTCGGCACGGCGCTCTCCTGGCTCCGCGAGGAACGCCCCGCCGCGTTCGAGGCGGTCAAGGAGCAGAACTTCGTCTGGGCGCCCCTGCACTACATCCTCAGCAACGTGGCCACCAGCCTGGCCACCGCCGACCCCGAAATCATGCGGGCGTACGCGGAATTGGTTCCCGACGGCGACCTGCGCGCCCGCGTCATGGGCCCCATCGAGGCCGAATACGCGCGCACCCGGCGGATGATCGAACACGTCTACGCGGGCCCGCTGGCCGAAAAGCGCCCCAACGTCCAGCACTTCCTGGCGCTGCGCCGGCAGGGACTGAAGGCGCTGCATCACCAGCAGATCGCGCTCTTGCGCCGGTGGCGCAACGCCCCCGACGGGGACGACGACGTGCTGCTGCAACTCCTGCTCACCGTCAACGCCATCGCCAACGCGCTGGGTTCGACCGGGTAGTCAGTAGGGCTTGCTGTGCAGGCAGCCTTTTGAACCGATTCGGCCCGCGCGGCGGGCCCTACTTTGTTGGGTATGGCCACCCTGCTTGCGGGGACGTCATACGTATTCGCGCTCAACGAGATTTGCCATAAACGTAGTCCATCTCGCGCTGAACGTCAACATCATCCTTTAACGTGTGTGCTCCAATCGCCGACTGTCCCACGCCGACCACTTATGCAGCCAAGCGCTTGACCTTGAGCTGTTTCCGCCCCTGCTCAGCGCGCCACAGGTCGTACTGCCTCTGCTGTTTGAGCCAGCTCTCGGTAAAGGTATCAAACGCGATCGAGAGCCGAACCGCCATCTCCGGAGAAACGGGGGCACGGCCATTGATGATGGCTAAAAGCGTCTTGCGTCTGACACCAAGGGCCTTGGCCGCTTCCGTCACAGTCAGAGTGTCTGATAAAATCTTCGTGAACACGTCATCCTGAGGCCTTAGGCCGAAGGATCTCCTGAATCCGTGGGGGATGCTTCGCTTCGCTCAGAATGACTTCGCAAAGGTCAAATGGTTTGTTAGAGGCTTTAAGCCCAAGTGGATTGTATGTGCGCATGGTCAAACCCTTTCAGTGAGTCCAGATCACGGAGCCCCGGGCGCGTCCAGCGTGGCGAAGGCCGCCCGGCTGCGCCACCAGAGCCAGCCGGTCTGCACCGCCGTGCCGACCGCCAGCGCGAACAAGGCCACGAACAGGCCGTCGAACGTCCCCCAAGCGATGCCGGCGAACAGGATCGCGCCCGTGACCAGCAGGAAGGCGCCCATGGCCTCGGTGACGCCGCGCGTGCGGCCGTGGTGGACGATGGCGCCCTGGTACCAGTTCTGGTAGGCGGTCAGCCCCGGCACGAGCAGGCCGAACCACAGGCCCGCGCGCGCGAACGCGGCCAGCTCGGGGCGCAGGCCCGAGACGTCCTCGAACCAGAGCTTGGCCAGCGGCGTGCCGACGAGCACGACGAGCAGGACCGTGGTGCCGGCAGCGAGCCAGCCGGTGAAGCGCCGCAGCGCGCCTTGCGCGCCCGGCTCCTCCAGCATGGCGACCACGACCTCGTTGTAGGCCACGCACGTGCTGCGCAGCAGGAACAGGAAGCCAGAGACCACGGGCCAGGCCGCCAGCGACGAGAGCGCCTGCGGCATGCGGCTGATGGCCGCCGCGCCCAGCGGCTGGACGAACAATAACAGGAACGAGGTGGCCATCAGCGGCGCGTAGAAGCGGATGAAGCCGCGTAATGTGAGCGGGGGCTGCACCGCGGGCGCGGGCAACAGGCGCTGGCGGATGACCGGGAACACGCGCCAGCCCACGTAGACGGCCTCGGCGATCACACTGGCGGCCACGCCGCTGGCGCCGGCGGCGATGCCCGGCCACTGCTGCCAGAAGCCGAGCGCCAGGACGGCCGCGTTGGTGAGCAGCCGCACGAACGTCCCCTTGGTGATGGCGCGCGCGTGGCCGAAGCGGATCAAGACGCCCTGGTTGAAGCGCCGGAACGCGATGGCCCAGGTCCAGGGGAGCATGATCATGAGCCCGAGCCGCGCGGGCTCGACCACCGCGGCCGGCGGGCTAAAGACCCCGACCACGACGACGTCGTAGAGCGGCGTGAACGCGATCAGCGCGTGCAGGGCGGTGAGCCCGCCGCCGGTCCAGTGCATGAAGGCGCGCATCTTGCGGTAGGAGGCGAAATCCTTGCTGAGCGCGGTCGAGGCGGCCAGCAGCATGATGATGGGCGACTCGATGATGAGCGCCAGCGGGAACACGACGCCGCCGTAGGCGGCCAGGTGCACCTCGGGGTCGGCCAGGCGCGCGACCACGGCGCTCACCAGCGGCAACTCCAAGCCCATCAGGCCCCAACTGGCCGCCAGCGGCCACCACGACTGGAACACGCGCTTGACGGTCACGGGCTGGCTCATGGGGAGCGTCCTTCCCAACCGGAGATCGGGGCGACGATACCAGATCGGCCCGAAGGCCGCGACCGGGATCTGCTGGCTTGACGGCGTTGCGCGACCTATTTTTTGGCAGGGTTGTTTCCTGTGTCGTCATTCCTGCGAAAGCAGGAATCCAGACTGAATACGGTTTTTCTGGGTCCCCGCCTTCGCGGGGATGACCATATATCGAGGTCTTGAGATGACGTGCTGGCGACGTTTTTTGCGCCCTAAGCCGGATGGTGGATTCGCTCGCCGCGGTGCAGGCGGGCTGCGATCGCGTAGGTCTGCCCCTGCGAGCGCGAGGTGGGCGCGTGCGCGGCCAAGTAGCGCGCGGC
>CAZNGF010000026.1:0-33970 GCA_964572855.1 uncultured Thermotogae bacterium
GACCTCCTTGACCGAAGAGCTTGGCCGCCGCACACGAAGATTGAAGGCAGCGTCTTCCCGAGTCGTCAGGGTTTTGCCGTCGTGTTTCCTCCGACACGGCGGATTTTTCCCCAGCGGCGCGCGCGGCCAAGCTCTTCTGCCTCGTCGCAGATGCAATTGACCCCACCATAGCCGCGGAGCGGCGTCTGTGCCTGTCTCGTGCGCTACACGCGAAACAGAATGCTCTCGCGCTTGAACAGCGCGGCCGCCCACCCGATCAACAGGCCGGCCATCCCGATCGACGAGCACAGCGTCAGCGCCAGGTGCCCGAGGTCAAGCTGGCCGCGCAGCACCTCTTGCAGGACGGTGAGCGAGTTGACGACCGGGATCAGAAACGCCGCCCCGCTCAGGGGCACGGCGTCCGTGGTCGTGACCAGACCCAGCAGGATGATGACGAAGTAGAGCGGCGAGGCGTAGACGTTGGCCTCCTTCTCGTTGCGCGCGAACGTGCCCACGATCAGGATCACGGCGCTCAGCATGGCCGCCAGCGGGACCAGCACGGCGACCATCCACGGGAAGGCGGTCCAGTCCAGCTTCAGCCCCACCGCGCCCGGCGCCACGTCCGAGAGCGTCCCGGCCAGCACCGCGACCCCGGCGGCCAGGCCCGCCATGCTGACCAGCGACGACAGGAGCGCGATCAGCAAAATGGTCAGGAACTTGCCCAGCACGATCTCGCCGCGGCTGAGCTGGCTTACCAGCAGCGTGGCGATCGTCCCGCGCTCCTTCTCCCCGGCCGTGAGCTCGGCCCCGACGGCCATGGCCCCGCCCGTGACCATCACGACGATCAGGAAAGGGAGCAGGGCGACCAGCAGCGGCGAGGTGGCCGGCTCGAGCGCCACCGTCCCCCGCTCGAGCGCGAACGGCGTGACCAGCTCCGGCGGGAGGCCGCGCTCGGCCAGGCGCGTGCCGAGCCAGCGGTCGGCGAAGCCCTCGAGCAGCAGCTCGACCCGAACGGCCGCCGCGCGCGCCTCCGCCTCCGTCGCCGGGAAGCGGAGCGCGAGCCGGGGCGGGTCCGTCGTGCCCAGTTGGGCTTCGAAACCGGGCGGCACGCGCAGGATCACGTGCCCCAGCCCGTTTTGCAGCGCGGCCTCGGCGGAGGCCTCGTCGCGGAACGGGATCACGACCGCATCCCGCTCTAACCCGTCCCGCAAGCCGGGCGCGTCCTCAAGCCCCACGGCCAGCACCTGCGGGGTGCGCACAGCGCGCTGGCGCAGCGCCTGGCCCTGGAAGTGGCCCTGGACGCCGAACATGGCCGGGTAGAGCACGAGCGGAAACACGAGCACGACCAGCAGCGTGCGGCGGTCGCGCGCGGCGCCGCGCAGCTCCTTGAGGAACACGTGCCAGACGTTCACCCGGTCACCTCGAAGAAGATGTCTTCCAGGTCGTGGCGGCCGTGGGCCGTTCGCAGCTCAGCCAGCGTGCCCAGCGCGCGCAGCCTCCCGGCGTGGATGATCCCGATCCGGTCACAGGCCGTCTCGGCCACCCGCATGACGTGGGTGGAGAGGACCACGGTGCCGCCGCGCCGCCGGAAGCTCTGCACGAAGTCCAGCACGCCCCGCGCCGTTGCCACGTCCAGGCCCGCCGTGGGCTCGTCGAAAATGAGCACCTCGGGCGCGTGCATCAGGCTGCGCGCGATCGAGAGTTTTTGGCGCATCCCGGAGGAGTAGCCCGAGACGCGGCGATCCAGGAAGTCGGCCATCCCGAGCCAGTCCGAGAGCTCGGCGATGCGGACGTCGGTCTCGCGTCGTCCGAGCCGGTTGATGCGCCCGAAAAAGCGCAGTGTCTCGCGGGCCGTGAAGCGGTCGTAGAGGCCGGTGTCGCTGGAGAGGAAGCCGATGTGCGCCCGCACGCGCTTGGGCTGGCGCCGGGTGTCGAACCCGCCGACCAGCGCGCGCCCCGCGCTGGGCGTGAGCACCGTGGCCAACAGCCGCAGCGCCGTCGTCTTGCCCGCGCCGTTGGGGCCGAGCAGCCCGAAGATCTCGCCCCGCTCGCAGCTGAAGCTGAGGTCGGACACCGCGTCGAACGTCCCGCGCTGGCGGTCGCGGAAGCGCTTGCAAAGCCCCTCGACGCGGATGGGCGCCTCGGACGAAACGGGGCGGCTCACGGCCGCCCCCGCCCGCAAAAGGCGAAGGGCGGGCATTGTGGCCCGCCCTTCGCGCGATCGGTTCTCGCCAAACGGCCTAGCGCTCGCACGCCAGCGGCAGGATGCCCTGCAGGTATTCCAGGTTCTCGGGCGTGAAGAACGCGTCCTGGAAGAACGTGCCGGACTCGTTGCTGGGGGCCATCATGTTGCGGCTGCGGAACTGCCGTGTGGTGGCCTCGTCGTCGTGCTCGAGCCCGAGGAAGTGACCCACCTCGTGCGAGGCCGTGTTGGCCACGGCCTGGGCGGCCACCTCGAGCGAGCGGCTCGAGAGCTGCCCCACGGCCACGAAGCTCCCGATAAACACGCGGCCGGCGTCGCTGCGGTTGCGGTTGTTGAAGTCGAGCGGGGCCAGCCCCAGTACGTTCTGGCGTTCCTCGGCCACGAACTCGACCCGGCTGTGGATGCCCTGCGCGCGCTGCAGCGTGAAGCGCACGTTCACCTCGGCGAAGTCCTCTTCCATGATGGTCTTGACCAGCGGCATGAAGCCGTTCTGGATCTCGTCCTCGCTCAAACCGAACTCGCGCGAGAGTAACTGCGCCGCCGCCGGCTCGAGCTCGAGGGAGATGAGTTGGCCGCAACGGTTGAGACCCGCCCCGACGTCCACGAAGCGGGTGAAGGCGTTATCCTCCTCGTTCGGCTCGACCACGGCCCCGCCCGCGTCGGCGCGCGCGCGAATGAGCCGCTCGCCGTCCGCGGCGATCCAGACCAATTCGACCAGCCGCTCTTCGCCCGGTGCCAGGGACTGCACCCGCACGTCGCCGAGCGACTCACCGTCCACGGAGAAGTCCAGGCGGAATTCGCGCGCGGGCCCGCTGCCCACGTTGGCCACCCGGGCCGAGACCGTGGTGGTCTGCCCGGGCTGCGGGTGCTCCGGTTCCACGCGCACGTCCCGTAGCGTCAGGTCGGCCCCCGTGGGGGCGGCGCTGGAGACGTCGAGCGCGCGCGTGAACAGGTTGTTGAGCTCGTCGGACTCGTCCACGCGCGTGAGCGCGTCGATCTCGAAGCGCAGCAGGTGCGAGCCCGCCTCGGGTTGCCAGCGCACCTCGAGCTCGGCCGAGGCGCCCGCCGCGAGCCCGTCGACGAACAGCGTGGCCAGCGTGTTGCGCCCGTCCTGGACGCGCAGCGCCGGGCGCAGCTCGACCGCGCGGCCGCCGCGGTTCTTGACCGTCACGAAGATGCGCGCGTTCTGCCCCGGCTTGGGGAACTCGGGCTCGAAGCGCACGCCGTCCACGATCAGGTCCGGCGTGAACTCGACCGTGCGTTCGAGCACGTTGTTGTCGCGGTTCGACTCCTCGACGTCGTCGAAGCCGTTGGCCTCCACCACCAGGACCTGCCGGCCGGCGCGCGCCACCCAGGAGAAGGCGAGCTCGGTCTCGGCCCCCGGCGCCAGGCCCGGCACGGTCTTCGAGCCCTGGATGCGCTCGTTGATGCGCAGCACGACGCGGAAGAACTCGGCCGCGCCGTCGCCTTCGTTTCGGACCGTGGCCAGGATCTGGGTGATCTCGTTGGGCTCGGGCGATTCGGGGTTCAGGCGCAGCCCCGTCACCACGAGATCGGGCAGCGGGGCGGTCTCGGAGGGCTGGGCCAGCGCCGCGGGGGCGAGTGCCGCCACGGTAAGGGCGCACGACACGACGAACGCTGCGACGAGCGAGGGGGTTCGCTTCATGCTCACTCCTTGCGAGGGTCTGTTTTGGGTGCCAATACGCACAGTTTATCGGATCGGCAAGCGTTTTGCCGTAAGCGGGCTTACGCCCGCAGGCTGTCCGCGCCCACCAGCCCGTGCAGCGCCTCGGGCAGCCACACCGACCCGTCCGCCTGCCAGCCGGTCTCCAGCAGCGCGGCGAACAGGCGCGAGGTGGCCAGGCCCGAGCCGTTGAGCGTGTGCATAAAGCGCGGGCGTTCCCCCTCGGCGGGCCGGTAGCGCATGTCCCCGCGGCGGGACTGGTAGTCCGTGCAGTTGCTGCACGAGGATACCTCGTAGTAGCGCCCCTGCGAGGGGATCCAGACCTCCAGGTCGTAGGTCTTGGCCGACTGGCCGGCCATGTCGCCCGTGGGCAGCAGCACGAGGCGGTAGTGCACGCCCAGGGCCCGCAACACGGCCTCGGCGTCGACCACCAGGCGCTCCAGTTCGTCGAAGGAGCTGTCCGCGTCGGTGAACTTGAACAACTCGACCTTGTTGAACTGGTGCATGCGGATGAGTCCGCGTTCCTCTTCCCCGGCCGCGCCGGCCTCGCGCCGGAAGCAGGTCGTGTAGGCCATGTACTTGAGCGGGAGTCGCTCGGCCTCCAGGATCTCGTCGCGGTGCAGGTTGCACAGGAGCGTCTCCGAGGTCGGATTGAGGAAGAGGTCGTCCTTCTCGACGTAGTAGACGTCTTCCTGGAACTTGGGCAGTTGCGAGGCCGTGTACATCGAGGCGCTGTTGCCCAAAAACGGCGGGAACACGGGCGTGTATCCCGTCTCCGTGCAGTGGAAGTTCCAGAAAAACTGGATCAGGGCCATCTCGAGCCGGGCGCCCCAGCCCACGTACAGCGGGAAGCGCGAGCCCGCGATGGCCGCCGCGCGCGGGAAGTCCAGCAGGCCCAGGCGCTCGGCGATCTCCATGTGGTGCGGCGGCTCCCCCTCGGGCCGTTCCCCGAAGGCGCGCACCACGACCTTGTCCTCCTTCTTGAGGCTGGTGGGCACGCTCTCGTGCGGCAGGTTGGGCAGGCGCGCGAGCAGGCTTTCCAGCCGCTCGTCGACCTCGCGCTGCTCGCCGTCGAGCCCCTTGATCCGGTCGGCCACCTCGCCCATCTCGCCGATGAGCCGCTCGGCCTCCCCGCCCTTCCCGGCGCGCTTGAGCTCGGCGACCCGTTTGGAGGACGCGTTGCGCTGGGCCTTGAGCTCCTCGACCTCCTGGATGAGCGCCCGGCGGCGGTCGTCGAGCCGCACGACCTCCGCCAGCGAGGCGTCGGGGTCGCGCCGCCGGAGTTGTGCTTCGATGGCATCCGTGTTCTCGCGAATGGCTTTGATGTCGAGCATGGACCCCTCCCCTGTTCGGAGTCCCGATTGTAGCGGGGGCGCCGAAAAGCGACAAGCCATGCTGCACGCAGGGCGGAGCGCCTGCTCAGCGGGGCGGCGCGAACGCCGTCGCAAACAGCTCGGGGACGCGCACGGGTCTCCCCATTCCGTTGAGAAACAGGAATTCCATCCACGCGCTCAACACGTGCGTCCCGTCCGGCTTGTGGATCTCGTAGCCCATGCGGAAGGAGGCGCGCCGCAGCTCGGCCATGCGCGTCTCGACCGTCAACGGGTCGTCGGCGAAGGCCGGCGCGCGGTAGCGCAGGTGGGCCTCGACGGCGACGGGGGCCGCGTCCCAGCGCGCAAAGTCGTTGAAGCTGAGGCCGACCTGGTTCATGCAGTCACAGCGCGCGGCCTCGAGGTAGTTGAGGTAGGTCGCGTTGTTGGCGTGGCCGAAGGAGTCGAGCTCGTAGGAGCGCACCACGATCTCGGTGCGGAAGGCGCGCCCGCTCACGCCAGCCGCTCCGGGGCTTGCAGGGCGAAGGCGCGCGCCAGGCGCCACGCCCCCTCGAAGTCGCCCAGCCGCAGCAGCGAGAGCGGCGCGTGGATGTAGCGGCACGGCACGCTCACCACGCCGCAGCGCACGCCCGCGCGCGACTCCTGGATCGCGCCCGCGTCCGTCCCCCCGAAGACCGGGGTCTTGTGCTGGTAAGCGATCCCCTCGGCCTGGGCCAGTTCCTCCAGCAGGATCACGACCTCGCGCGGCACGACCAGGCTACGGTCGGCCACGCTGATCGCTGCTCCCTTACCCAGTTGCGTGGTCTGTTTGGCCGCCGCCACGCCGGGCACGTCCGCCGCGATGGTGCCCTCCAGCGCAAGCGCGAGCTCGGGCCGGAGCTGGTAGGCCGCCGTGCGCGCCCCGCGCAGGCCCACCTCCTCGCGCGCCGAGAAGCTCACGGCCAGCGTCCAGGGGAGCTCGTGCCCCTGGAGGGCGTCGAGGACGCGCAGCGCCGCCGCGCAGCCCGCGCGGTCGTCGAAGGCCTTCCCGACGCAGGTGTCCTCGTTGACGTGCTCGAACGGGTAGTGGACCACAGCCGGGTCGCCCACGCGCACGCCCGAGGCGCGCACCTCGTCGGCATCGCGCGCGCCCACGTCGACGAACAGGTCCTCCAGGGCGTGGGCACGCTTGCGCTCCTGGGGAGTCAGCACGTGGGGCGGCAGCGAGCCCACCACGCCGTACACGTGCCCCCTCTGGCGGGTCCGGATCGCGATCCGGTGCGCGGGCACGACGCGCGCGTCCCAGCCGCCCAGCGGCGCCAAGCGCAGGAAGCCCTCTTCCTCGACGTGGCTCACCAGAAAGCCGACCTCGTCCAGGTGGGCGTCGAGCATGAGCGTCCGCTCACTCCGCCCCTTCCTTACGGCAATCAGGTTACCCAGGGCGTCGGCGCGCACCTCGTCCGCCAGCGGCGCGGCCAGCGCGCGCACGGCTTCGCGGACCTCGTCCTCGAACCCCGGCGGCCCGAAGGCGTCGGAGAGCTGCTGCAGCAACGCGACCGAATCCATCCGCCCTCCCTTGCATTGGCACAGCCGTTCGGGCCGGCTAGCTGGCGAACCCGCGCGCCGCCCGATCCGGCATTATAGGCGGGGCCCACTCGGGCACGCCACCGGAGCTTGTCGGCGCGCAAGCGTGGCGCTACACTCCCCGCATGGCCCAACGTCCCACCCTCTCCCCGCAGGACACCGAGCTCCGCCCGGCCCGGCCCGTCGATCTCGACGTGATCGTGGCAATCGAGGAGCGCTCCTTTCCGACGCCGTGGTCCCGCACCGCGCTCAACGCTTACATCGGCGAGGACGGTTTCCAGGTATGCCTCTACGAGGGCGAGCTGGTGGGCTACGTGCTGGTGGGCCTGCAAATTCCCTCGCTGCTCCACCGGCTGGAGCGCGTGACCATGAGCTTTCTGGGCAGCCCGCCGCCGGAGGAGACCGTGGGGCACGTCATGAACATCGCGATCCATCCCGGCTTTCGGGGAAGCGGGCTCGGGCGCTTTCTGCTGCGGTGCGGGCTCGGGTACCTGCGCGAGCTGGGCGCCGCCCGGGTCGAGCTCGAGGTGCGCGTCGATAACCGGGAAGCGATCGCCCTGTACGAGTCGGAAGGGTTCCGCACCAAGCGCCTGCTCAAAGGGTATTACCAAAACGGCGACGACGCTTACCTGATGCACAAGTCCTTTGCCGCAAACGTCCCCGGCGCGTAGCCCGGGCGCCCGCCCGTCCGCTTCTCCCGATCCCGCGCGGATTGCGGACAGTTGTCGCCCCTTTGGAACCGTGCTACAATGCCCTCCGAGGTGAGAAACACATGGCGCGAGTGGTCTTCAAAGACGTCACCAAGAAGTACGGCGATTTCGAGGCGGTGAGCCAGGCGAACCTGGAGATCGAGGACGGCGAGTTCATGGTGCTGGTGGGGCCGTCGGGCTGCGGCAAGACCACCTTGCTGCGCATGGTAGCGGGGCTGGAGGAGATCACCGCGGGCGAGCTCTACATCGGCGAGCGCCTCATCAACAACGTCACGCCCAAGGACCGGGACATCGCCATGGTGTTCCAGAACTACGCGCTCTATCCCCACATGGACGTCTACAGCAACATGGCCTTCGGCCTCAAGCTGCGCAAGTTCGCCAAGGCCAAGATCGACTCGCGCGTGCAGGAAACAGCCGACCTCCTGGGACTGAAGGACCAGCTCAAGAAGAAGCCGCGCCAGCTCTCCGGCGGGCAGCGCCAGCGCGTGGCCGTGGGCCGCGCCATCGTGCGTGCCCCGCAGGTGTTCCTGTTCGACGAGCCCCTGTCCAACCTGGACGCCAAGCTGCGCGTCCAGATGCGCGCCGAGCTCCAGCGCCTGCACCGCCGCCTGCAGACCACCACGATCTACGTCACGCACGACCAGGTCGAGGCCATGACGCTGGGCCAGCGCGTGGCCGTCATGCGCCGCGGCGTCATCCAGCAGGTCGACACGCCGCAGACGCTCTACGACCACCCCACCAACCTGTTCGTGGCGGGCTTCATCGGCAGCCCGGCCATGAACTTCCTGCGGGCCGAGGTAGCCGAAGAGGCGGGCGTCCTCGTCCTGCGCGGCGAGGGGTATCAGGTCCGGGTACCCGAGGACCGGGCCGAAGCGCTCTTGCCCTACAAGGGCCGAACCGTGACCTTTGGCATCCGCCCCGAGAACCTGAACTTCGATCCCGACGGCGCGGCCGAGTCCTTTGTCGAGGTGCAGATCACGGTGGTGGAGCCGCTCGGCGACGAACAGGTCATCTACGGCGACGTGGGGGGACAGGAGGTCGTGGCCCAGCTCGACCCGCGGGCCCAGCTCGAGCCGGAACAAACGTTACGGCTCGGCGTCGAAATGGAACACATGCACGCCTTCGACCCCGACGATGAGCAGTCGGTGTTTGCCAAGGCCGACGAGCCCGCCGCGGTGGCCTAACCCCATACGGCCGGCAATGACGAAAAGCGCCCTCGCAAGGGCGCTTTCTGGTTCGCGTTCGATTCCGACCCGCTTTAGAGCACGATGTTTTTGTTCAGCAGGGGGGAGACGTTGAGCTTCTGGGTCCGGGGGGCGGGCTGGGCCTGCGGGCGGCCGTACCCTCGGTCGTGCTCGGCCACAATGTGCGAGGCGCCCGTGGGAGCGGCTCGCTCGGTGCGCGCCGGCGGCGCGGACCCCGGGTTCATCTGGCTGCTCCAGTTCACGCTCACCGCGATCAACAGCAGTGCCACGGCCGCGGAGGACCACGCCCACGCCCGCACGAACTGGCCCGTGCCGCCGAAGGCGAAAAAGCGCTCGACCCAGCCGCTGCGGCTGGGGCGGCGCCATTCGGCCACCTTCTGGCTGCACTTGACGCACGCCTGCACGTGCAGCGACACGTCGGAAAAACTCCAAGCTTCGGGCGCGCGCGTGCAATCGCGCGCCGTTTCGGGGGGCCAGCGATCCTCCAGGTCGCCGCTCATGTAAGCCTGCAGCATCGCCAGCGACGGATGGAAGTCGAAGTGCCGCTTCGGGGCGCCCAGCGACCGAACCATGTCCCGAAACGCCTCCAGCACCCCGTGGTCGTGATTGTGGGTTGGGCCTTGCGTCATGTCTGTTCTCCTCTTTCCCCGGCGTCCTGGGCCATTAACCCCTCGAAAATCTGTGCGACGCGTTCCTTCTCCCGCGTGGGGTTGAACTCCTTGCCGACGAGGGCGAACACGTGGCTCCAGTTCAGCCGCGTCCCGGAGATCATCTCCAGGGTCAACTGCTCCATGCGGATGCGCCTGTCAGTGATCTGTTCCAAGAGCCACGCACGCTTGGGCCGGTCCACGGTCTCCGCGCCGTGGCTGCAGAGATAGACCAGCAGGCCTCGAATGGCGTCCGCGTTGCCCTCACGCTTGGCGTGGGCGAACGCCAACCATTGCCGCGCCTTGGCCAACTCCCCGTCCAGGCTGAGGAAGTCCTCCACCTGCTCGGGCGGGGGGTTGGTGCAGCGGATGATTTGCTCCCCGTACGCCAACCGCGCGCTTTCGATGTTGTATTCCTGGCCCATGATCGCCTATAGCGTTTCATTGTAGCACGATTATAAAGACGATGTCAACGGTTCTGACGGTTGTCCGGCGGGAGCCCGCTGTCGGGGCTGTCGCATTCGGGGGCGTGATCTGTTATGGTGGGGCGAGAAAGGTAGGCGATCCGGGTGGAGCTGGCGCTGTTTTACTTTCTGATCGGGTTTGTGCTGTTCGCCCTCGGGCTGACCCGGCTGGATGAGACCGCGTGGATCGGCTTTCGGGCCGTGCCGGAAGCGTTATTCTATCAGATGATCACCTTTGTCCTGTTCTGGCCCGTGTTCCTCGCCCTCGAGCTCAGCCAGCGCTAACGTCCCCCGCCCGCGCTTTCGTTACAATCCCCATTATTCCCGCATGGAAGATGCGCCCGTCCTCGGGGCGGCCGTACCGAATAGATGTCGCGATAACCCCTTGCAGGAGCGGCTTGGCGCGCGTAAAATTGAAGACATGCGACGACCGAAGCGACCCAAGGCGCTGCTCATCTCGCTGGGAATCTACCTGGCGTTTTTCGCGGCGTCGGTGAACGCGCCGGACCAAAACGCCCAGGCGATCGAGTCCTTCGACGAGGAGCAGCTCTACGTCTACCTGCTGGGCCGGATCGCCCACATCGGCGTGGGCCTGGACGTGCTGGACGCGTCCGGCCAACCGGTGAGCGTGCGCGTCTGGGACTTCGGCTCCCGCAACCACTACAAGCACAAGGACGAGGAGTGGGTCACGGGCGAGCGCAACTGGTTCGGCAGCCTCAACAACGTGAGCCTGCTGTTTGGCACCACCGAGGGCGAGATGCGCGCTTGGGACCCCACCAAGCGTTTCAACATGACCTTGGAGGAATTCAAGCGCTCCTCCAAGGTCAAGGTGCGCCTTCCGGTCACGCGCGCCCAGTGGGGACGCATCAACGACTGGCTCCACGCCCGGACCGCCGCCTTCGACGCGCACGCCAGCTACGACGAGCTCGGGCTCGACATCTGGTACGGCGGCGGGGTGGACTACAACCTGTTCAGCTACAACTGCGCCACCTTCATCGGCGACGCGCTGTTCGCCGGCGGGGTCTACACCGCCGACAACGTGCCCAGCGCGCCGGGCCGCTTGGCCCCGGTGTCGTCACGCTGGCTCTTCCCGCCCAGCGTCATCGCGCACTACCGCCAGCATCCGCTCCTGACGGCCGAGCAGGTCCGGAGCAAGGCGCTGGCCTACCAGCAGCGTCATGCCTGTGTCGACTTGCAGCGGGCGGTCGGTGGCGGTTTCCTCGGCGGCCTGTCGCGCAAGGCCTGCACGCTCTCCTAGGCGCGTCCCGTTCCAACCCCGCCCCGGCCTGCCTTGACAGCGGGCGCGCCGCCCGCCTTCAATGGGGACCCAAGGAGGCCTCATGCGGCACCGACGCGACCAGATCGATCGGATCGACGACGAGATCCTGTGCTTGCTCAACCGGCGGGCGCGCATCGCGCTGCAACTGGCGGACGAGAAGCGCCGGCGGGGCCTGCCCGTCGCGGACCCCGAGCGCGAGGCGCGGGTGCTGGCGCGCCTGTCGGGGCGCAACGGCGGACCGCTGTCCCCGGAGGCAATTGGAACCATCTATCGGGCCGTCATGGCCGAGATGCGCGCGCTGCAGGGACACTCGGACCCCGCTTGACATCGCGCGCCGCGTACCCAACAATGGCGCCCATCCTGCGACGAGGTGATGCCCGTGGCCGCTTGCAGCAGCCCGAATGACGCGCTCCATACCGAGCTGACCCCCGCGTCCGCCTCGCCTCGAATCCGGCCCGACTTCTATTATGGGTGGGTTCCCACCCGCTAACCTCTCCCGCCCCGACGCCAACCGAAGCCGTCGCTTTCCCGTCCGCGCGAGCGTGGACGCGCTCCGTGCGTCCTGAACAGGAGGGTCGCCATGATCGTTTTGCTGAGATATCAAGCCAACACGTCGCGGTGTGCAGCGCGGGGGTTGGGATCGAACCGAAGCCGGGGTGGGCGCTCATGAGCCCTTGGCCGCGCCGCGTCGCCATCGTCGGGCTCGGGCTCGTCGGGGGGTCGCTGGCCCTGGCATTGCGCCGCTTCCGGCCCGATGTGACGCGCGTCGGCGTCGAGGCCAACGCGGCCGTGCGCGCCCGCGCCGAAGCCGAGGGCGTGGTGGACGTCACCGCGTCGCTGGCGGTCGCGGCCGCGGAGGCCGATTTGGTCGTGCTGGCCGCCCCTGTGGATGCCAACCTCGCCTTGTTGCCGCGCGTGGCCAGCGCCGTGGGGCCGGAGGCGCTCGTGACCGACGTGGGCTCGACCAAGGCGTCGATTTGCCGGCTGGGCGCGCGCGAGCTGGGCGCGCGCTTCGTGGGCGGTCACCCGCTCTCGGGGGCCGAGCGCGGCGGGCTGGAGGGGGCCGACCCGTTCCTGTTCCAGAACGCGCTCTACGTACTGACGCCGGACGACCCAGGGGCCCGCGCCGCGCGGCGCCTCTCGCTGCTGCTGCGGGGCGCGGGCGCCGAGGTCGTGACCATGCGGCCGGAGCTGCACGATGACGTCGTGGCTCACGTAAGCCACCTGCCCCAACTGTTGGCCACCGCGCTCTGCTCGCTGGTGGCCGACCGGGCGGAGGCCCAGCCGCTCTACCGTGCGCTGGCGGCGGGTGGCTTCCGCGACCTGACGCGGGTGGCCAGCTCGCCCCACTCGACCTGGGGGCCGATCTTGCGCGACAACCGGCAACGCGTGGATGCCGCGTTGAGCGCGCTGCAGGTCCATATCGAGGCGTTGCGGCGCTCGCTGGGGGACGACCAGGAGGTGGCGGCGCGCTTCGGGCGCGCGGCCGCCTTTCGGGCAGCGGTGCCGGAGCGCGCCAAGGGGTTGCTGCGCCCCGTACACCGGGTGTCGGTCGTCGTCCCGGACCGGCACGGCGCCTTGGCCGAGGTGCTCGGCGTCGTGGCCGCGCGGGGCATCAACCTGGTGGACGTCGAACTGCAGCGCATCCGCGAGGGCGACGGCGGGACGTTCCACCTGCGATTGCACGAGGCGGCCGACGCCGAACGGGCCGCCGACGTGTTGCGTGCGGCGGGCTGGGAGGCGTTTCGGTTGCGGTGAAGCGCGGGAAAGCCGATCGCTTTCCCGCCGCTCACGCGCGCTTGGGGTTGACGCTTCGGGCACGGCCTCGCGGCACCGTGGCCGGGCAGCCCCTCCGGGGGCCCGTCTAAATGGCCTTCTGGACCTTGCCGCTCTTGATGCACTGGGTGCAAACCCAGTATCGGCCCCGCTTGCCGCCGAGGACCGCGCGCACGCGCTGCAGGTTGGGCTTGCGCGTCTTGTTGTTGCGGTTGCCGGCGAAGGTCACGTGGTGGCCGAAGTCGAGGCCCTTTCCGCAGACGTCACAGGTCTTGGGCATGGTATCTCCTTTAAGCCTTCAGCTTCTTGATTTCTTCGATCAGGGCGGGCACGACCTCGTGCAGGTCGCCCAAAATGCCGTAGTTGGCCCGCTGGAAGATGGGAGCGTCGGCGTCCTTATTGATCGCGACGATGTGCTTGGAGTTCTTGCAGCCCACCATGTGCTGGATGGCCCCGGAGATGCCGCAGGCGATGTAGACTTCGGGCGCGATCTGCGTGCCGGTCTGACCGATCTGGTCCGAGTGGGGCCGCCAGCCGTTGTTGGTGGCCACGCGGCTTCCGCCCACGGCGCCGTTGATCAGCTCGGCCAGCGCCTCGAGCAGGTCGAAGCCCTCCTCGCCGCCTACCCCGCGGCCCCCGCCCACCACGACCTTGGCCTGGGTCAGGGGGATGCCCTCCTTCTCGCCGGGCTCGACGCGCGCCAGCTGGTCGGCGAAGTCCGCCTCCTCGAACGGCACCGACAGGGCCTCGACCGAGGCCTTGCCGCTTGCGCCCCCCTGGGCGGGGAAGGCCGAGGGCTCGACCGTGACCAGCTTCGGCGTCCCCGCGAGCCGAGCGTCCTGCAGCAGGCTGCCGCCCCAGATGGCGCGCGTGAGCTTGAGCGCGTCGCCGTCGGGTTCGAGCGCGACGCAGCCCGTGGCCACCCCCCAGTCGCCCGGCGCGGCCGCGCGCGCGAACACCTCGTTGGCCTGCGCCGTGGAGCCCGCCAGCACGACCGTCGCGCCGCTTTCCTCCACCGCCCGGCGCAGCGCGCGGGCGTGGGCCCCCGGGGCCCAGCGGTCCAGTCGCTCGTCCTCGACCGCCAAGACGCGTTCAGCCCCGAGGGGCTTGAGCGCGCCGGCGTCGGCGGGCCCCACGACCAGCGCGTGGACGGGCGAGCCCAGCTTGCCGGCGGCGCCCAGCGCGGCCTGGGACGCCTCGTGCACCTTCCCGTTCGTCATCTGGACGTAAACGAGGATCACGTCAGACCACCCCCAGCTCTTTGAGCACCTGGGCCAGCTTGGGCGCCGCGGCCGCCCCCTCGCCCAGCATCTCGACCTGGCCGCGCGACTCCTCCGGGAGGCGGAAGCCCGCGTGTTGCACCCGCCCCGCGCCTTTCTCGACCGGCGTCTGATCGAGCGGCGCCTTCTTGGCGGCCATGATGCCGCGCAGGCTGGGGTGGCGCGGCTTGTTGATGCCCTCCTTCACGCTGAACACCGCCGGCAGGGTGAGCTCGAAGACCTCCCAGTCGTTGCCGCACTCGCGCTTGGCCACCGCCTTGTCCCCGGCGATTTCCAGCGCTTTGACGCCGGTCACGCAGGGCCGCTCCAGCGCCGTGGCCACGCGGGGGCCGACCTGGTACTGGCTCAGGTCGGCCGACTCGTTGCCAAACAGGATCAGGTCGTAGCCGCCGTCGCGGGCGGCTGAAGCGATGGCGTAGGCCGTGGCGGCGGCGTCCCAGTCCTCGTCGTCCGTCCGCAGCAGGATCGCGCGGTCCGCGCCCTTGGCGATGGCCTCGCGCAGCTGCTCGGTCGTCCCCTCGGGGCCGACCGAGAGCACCGTGCATTCGCCCCCGTGGGCCTCGATCAGGCGGATGGCCTCCTCGATCGCGCACTCCTCGTGCGGGCTGATCGTGAACTCCAGATTGCGCGTGTCCAGGCGCCGCCCGTCGTCGCGGAGCGAGAACTTGGCGCCCGTGTCGGGCACGCGTTTGACGCACACCAGTATCTTCAACTCAATCACCTCGTGGGCGCGTGATCGCCGGCGGGGACCCGTATAGAGGCTCCAGCGACGCTAGATCGTCCGCACCGTGTTGTTCGTATCGTTGCCACCCCGCCCGCGCCACCGCCAAGCCGGAAGGCCGGCCGGCGGCTTCCGAAACGCGGTAGACGTCCCGGCTCGCCCCCAGGGCGCGCTGTACGGCTGCGGCCATCGCGCCGATGAGCCAGACGGGGTCCGGTTCGTCCTGCAGCGCCCGCGCCAGCGCTTCGGGCCCGTAAACGTGCGGCGCGCCGCGTGCCTCGCCGTCGACGAACCACGCGGCGTACGCGCGGTCGTCGCGATCCGACACCAGAGCGCACACCGTGCCGGGCACGTCGAACCGCGCGGCCAGCAGCGGCAAGGACGGCACCCCGACGACCGGCCTTCCCAGGCCCAGGGAGAGTCCCTTGGCCAGCGACAGCCCGACGCGCAGGCCCGTAAACGACCCCGGGCCGAGCGCGACCGCGATCAATTCTAGCTCCCGTTTGTGCGTGCCGGCCGCTTCGAGCAGCCGGTCCAGGGCGGGCAGGAGCGGATCGTCCTGCCGGGACCGGCGTGCGCAGGCCACCTCGCCCAGAGGGGTCTGGCCACGACGCAAACCCAAACTACACCAGGCGGTCGTGGTGTCCACCCCCAGGGCAAGCATGCGCGCATTGTAACGAAACCGGCAATGGATCGCAACGAAACCGGGTTTTGGACGCCCGAGCGTCTCCGGGGTCAGCCGTCGGCGCGGCCGGCTTCCGGGCAGGGCGTCTCCCGGTACGCGCCCAGGTCGGCGGACGCGAGCGCCGCGCGGGCCACGGCCACGTCGCGCGCGATCTGGTTCTGCAACGCGTCCGCGTCGGCGAAGGTCGCGTCGTCCCGCAGCTTGTGGGTCAGGTGCACGAGCAGGTTGCGCCCGTACAGATCGGGATAGGGGCCGTCCAGCAGGTGCGCCTCGATGTGCTGCCCGTCCCCGGCGAAGGTCGGGCGGTTGCCCACGTAGAGCGCGGCCGGGTGGGGTGTCCCGTCGAGGCAGGCCAGCCCCGCGAAGATCCCCTGGGCGGGCAGCGCGTAGGCCGCGTCCAGCTGCAGGTTGGCGGTGGGATAGCCCAGCGCGCGCCCGATGCCCTCCCCGCGCACGACCCGGCCGCGCAGCAGGGGGGGCCGGCCCAGCAGGGCCTGGGCGCCCGCGATGTGCCCGTCTCGAATCAGCTCCCGGACGCGCGTGCTGCTCACGGGCGCGCCCGCCACGGTCAGCGGACCGAGCTCGAACACCTCGAACCCTCGGCGTTTCCCCAACGTGCGCAGCAGGGCGGCATCGCCCGCGCGGTCCTTGCCGAAGCGGTGGTCCCAGCCCACCACGACGCCCTCGATCCGGAGCCGCCCGAGCAACACGTCCCGGACGAACTGTTCGGGGGGCATCCAGGCCACGTCGGGGAAGTCCGCGACCACGGCCCGGTCGACGAAGCGTTCCAGTAGGTCGTACTTGAGGGAAGCGGGCAGCAACAGCGGCTTGGAGCGGCCCAGATACCGGCCGGGAGGCTGCGAGAAGGTGAGCGCCAGGCTGCGCGCGCCGCGCCGCTCTGCCCGGCGGCGCGCTTCATGCAAGAGGGCTTGGTGTCCGAGGTGGACGCCGTCGAACGTGCCCAGTGCGACCACCGCGGCCCGCTCGTCGACATAGTCGTTCAGCGCCAGGGGCATGGCGGCCTCCGGGGCTACGACCTCAGGGACGAGGCCGTCTGCTCGCGCGCCTTGGCCAGCACGGACTGCACGACCTCGTCCATCTCGCCCTTGAGCAGGCAGCCGGCCGCCTTGACGTGCCCGCCCCCGCCGAACGCCTGCGCGATGTCGTTGACGGACAGATCGCCCTTGGCGCGCAGGCTCACCTTGATGCGGCCCCGTTCGATCTCCTTGAACAGGATCGCGATCTCGACCTCGTCGATGGCCCGCAGCTGGGCCACGATCCAGTCCGTGTCGGTGGAACGAATCCCGAAGCGCCCGAACACACCGAACGGGAGCGTACACCAAACGAGCTTGTCCTCGCGATCCAGGTTGGAGAGCGCGTACGACATCAACTGCACCTCGCCCCAGCTCTGGCGCTCGAACAGGTTGAGCGCGACCCGGCGCGGGTCGGCGCCGGCGGCCACCCACGCGGCGGCCGTGGCCAGCGAGGAGGCGTCCACGTTGGCGTTGCGGAAGGCATTGGTGTCCCCGACGAGCCCGGTGTAGAAGTAGGTGGCCAGCGGCGGCGTGAGCGGCACGCCCAACGCCTCGGCCAGTTCGGCGATCACGAGCGTGCAGGAGGACCACTCCCGCACCAGGTGCAGGTGACCGAAGCGCGGGTTGTCGCGGTGGTGGTCGATGTTGAGCACGTAGTGGCCCTGGAAGCGTTCGTGGAGCGCGTTTCCCACGCGGCTGGCCTTGCCGCAGTCCACCAGAATCACCTGCTCGAAGGAGTCGTCCAGCTCCTCGGGGGGCTGAATGCGGTCCACGTCGGGAAGGAAGTCCAGCTGGCGCGGCACGGCGTCGTGCAGCACGATCTGCGTCCTCTTGCCCAGGTCGCGCAACAGCCAGTCCATGGCCAGTGCGCTGCTGACGGCGTCGGGGTCGGGGCTGATGTGCGTGCTGATCACAAAACGGTCGTGGCCTTGGATGAACGAAACGATCTGGTCGAGCAAGGGAGCCCTCTCTTCTAGGTGGCGTCTGCCACGTATGGCTGGTGTGAGATTGTTGACACGCCTTGGCGCGAGGCGCGGCAAGGGCGCGGCGACGGTTGCTAGGGCAGTGTAACCGTTCGAATAAAGATGCGCCAGGGGCCTTGCCGATTCGAACTGAAGGCCAACCGCTCGCCGTCGGGCGCCCAGGTGGCGTAGTCGTTCTGTGCGTCGTTTCGCGTGATTTCCTGACGATTTTCCCCGTCGACTCCCACGACGTGGATGTCGGTCTGCTGGCCGCGCGCGGCCGTGAAGGCGATCCAGCTGCCGTCCGGGGACCAGGCCGGGTGCGGGTCGATGGCCAGCCCGGTGAGCACCGGGGTCACCTCGCCGGTCTGCGGCGTGAGCCGGAATATGCCCCACTCGCCGTCCCGCACCGAGCCGAAGGCGATCCCGTTGGCCGACCAGGCCGGGTGCGACTCGCGCTGCGGCGTCTCGGTGAGCCGCGTGATCTCGCCGGAGTCCACCTCGATCGCGTACAGGTCGGGCTGCCCGTCGCGCCAGGACTCGAACACGACGCGCGTTCCGTCGGGCGACCAAGCCGGGTCCTTGTCGAACTGGGTGTGATTCGTCAGGCGTCTGAAGTCGAGCCCGTCGGCGCTCATGACGTAGATCTCGAAGTTGCCGTCGCGCGAAGAGTAGAACGCGATGCGCGACCCGTCGGGCGACCAAGCCGGGTTGAGGTCGCCGGCGGTGTTGTCCGTGAGCGCCTCGACCTCGCCGCTGAGCAGGTCCAACACGTAGATCTCGGTGTCCCCGTTCCGGTTCGAAACGAAGGCCACCCGATCGCTTACCGGCGACCACGCCGGACTCATGTCGTCGCTGACCGGCGCCTGCGCCCCGACCGACGTGAGGCCGAGCCCCAAGAGCAACGCCGCCAGCACCACGCCAAACCGCAGATGTTCCGCTTTGCCCATGCCCACTCACCACCTTGGCCCGATTGTAGCGCGTTTTCGCGTGCGGGTGCAAAGGGGACGAGATGTTGATAAGCAGATATAACCGCTTGAAGCAGTAGCAAAGCCTCTAACAAAACCCCCGGAGCGTGTCATCCTGAGGCCGTTAAGCCGAAGGATCTCCTGGCCCCGTGAGAGATCCTTCGCCTTGCTCAGAATGACATCCTGCAAGGTGATGGGGTTTTGTGAGGCGCTCTCTTGTATTGCCAGTCCTCTATTCGGGCAGCTCCGGCAACGCCCGGCTCGGCGGCGGGCTCATGTCGGGCCGGTCCGGCGGGTCGGTTTCCAGGCGCTTGAGGATCTCCTCCAGGGCGCGGTCGAGTTGCGGGTCTCGGCCCGCCACGTGGTCCTGCGGGCGCACTTCGACAGAAATGTCGGGATCGGTGCCGTAGTTTTCCACGGCCCAGCCCACGTCTTTGAACCAGAACGAGAACTCGGGTTGCGTGGTGAGGCTGCCGTCGGCCAGCAGCGCGCGCGGGGAGATGCCCACCACCCCGCCCCAGGTGCGCTTGCCGATCAGCGGACCCAGGCCAAGCTGCTTGAAGTTGTGCGAGAAGATGTCGCCGTCCGAGCCGGCGTACTCGTTGGTGAGCGCCACCAGCGGCCCGGCCACCGAGTCCGACGGGTACGGTTCCACCCCGAACCAGCGGCTCTTGACGTAGGCCAGCCGCTTGCGCGCGAGCTTCTCCAGCAGCAGCTCCGAGACGTGCCCCCCGCCGTTGAAGCGCACGTCCACCAGCAGCGCGTCGCGGTCGATCTCGCTCAGGAAGTAGCGGTGGAACTCGGCAAACCCCTGCGGCCCCATGTTGGGTACGTGGACATAGCCGGCACGCCCGTCCGTGCGCTCGTGCACGCGGGCGCGATTGGCCTCGACCCAGTCGCGGTAGCGCGCGCGGGTCTCGCTCTTGAGCGTCTTGACGCTCACGGTGCGCGGGGACTTCCCCTCCGCGTCGCCCAGCGTGAGCGCGACCTCGGCGCCGGCCAGGTTCACGAGCGCCGCCTCCGGCGGGTGCTCGGCGTCGAGGTCGCGGCCGTTGACCGCCAGCAGCGTCTGGCCGACCTCGACGCCGAGCCCGGGCCGGCGCAGCGGGGAGCAGGCCGCCTCGTCCCACGGGTCGCCCCGCAGCAGCGCGGCGATGCGCCACGCCCCGCCGTCTGCATCCCAGTCGAAGGACGCGCCCAGCAGCCCCAGGTCGTAGCGCGGCTCGGGCCGGTAGTCGCCGCCGAACTCGTAGGCGTGCGAGGTGCCCAGCTCCCCCTGCATCTCCCACATCAGGTCCGACACCTCGGCCCGCGTGGCGGCGCGCTCGGTCAACGGCCGGTAGCGCGCGTAGACGGCCTGCCAGTCCACCTCGGAGAGCGTCTCGTTCCAGAAGTGGTCCCGTTGCAGCCGCCACGCCTCGCGCAACATCTGGCCCCATTCGGCCGGGGGCGTGACCTCGGCCCTCACGCGGCCCAGGTCGATCCAGCCGCTGGTCTTGCCGGGCGGCTCGTTGGCGCTCTTCTCGTCGGGCTTCTCGCCCGCCTTGACGGCGCGCAATCGGTTGCCCGCCCGATAGACAAGCGTCTTGCCGTCGCCCGAGAGCTTGAAGCCCGTGATCCCGTTGACCAGCGTCTCGGCCCTTTGGGTCGAGAAGTCGAACGCCTCCAACTTGGCCTTGGCCGGCGGTGCGCCGAAGGAAAACGGCGTGCGCCCCAGGCTCCCCTCGACCGGCGTCGAGCTGAACAGGGCCTTGCCGGGTATGGCGGCGATCTGCTCGTAGCGGCCCGCGGGGACCGGGAAGGCGAGTATCCGGTCCGTGATCCCGTCGAAGTCGATCTCGACCGCGTTATTGTCCTCCGACTCCCCGTTCTTTTCGTTGGCTTCGGGGGGCTTGGGTTCGGTGAAAAAGGGCGAGGGGACGTCCTGGCGCAGTGTGACCAGATAGGGCCTGGCGCCTCGCGGGAAACCGAGCTCGAACTGGAGCTCGTCGTAGACGGGGTCGAACTCGCGGTAGGACAGGAAGTACAGGTGCTTGCCGCCGGGGTCGAAGGCCGGAGACACGTCGCGCAACACCGGACGCGTGACCGTGTGGACCTCGCCGCTGGCGGCTTCGGCCACCCGGATCGCGGACGTGTGGGGGCTCAGGCCGAAGCCGTAGGCGATCCAGCGGCCGTCGGGAGACCAGCTGAGCCCGGCGACGGGCGCGTGGGCGCTGCGGTCGAGCACGCGAGCCTGCTCCGCGCCGAGGTCGACCAGGACGAGTTCGTTCCGGTGGTTGCTGAGCGCGAGCGTGTCGCCCTTTGGGCTCGGCTTAAGGTCCGTGATGCGGCCCAGATCCAGCGCGTCGAGCCGGCGCACGGGGGCGTTGCCGTCGGCCGCGCGCAGCTCGAGCGCCTCCTCCCCGTCAGCGTCGCTGACCAGCGCGAGGCGCTCCCCGTCACCGAGCCAGCGCGGGAGCCGGTAGCGCACCCCGTCGGGCTCGCCGTGCGGGCACACCGGCCCCTCCCAGTTGCCCAGCGTGTACGGTTTGCCGCGGACGCTGAGCGCCAGCAGGTGGCCCTGCGGGTGCGGGGTGTAGTCCTCCAGATACTTGTCGGCCCGCACGAACTTGCGCTTGCGCTGGGTGCGCGGGCTGTGGTACTCGACGGAGACGCGTCGGCTCGCCCCACGCTCCGGGTCGAACAGATAGAGGTCCGCGCCGGCGTGGTAGACGATCCGGCGTCCGTCGCCCGCCGGGTTGCGGACGTAGAAGTCGTCGTGGTCCGTGTGGCGCCGTAGGTCCCCGCCGGCGGGCGTGCAGGAGTAGAGGTTGCCGATCCCCTCGTGGTCCGAGACGAAGTAGATCCGGTCCCCGAGCCACAGGGGGCGCGCGACGTTGCCTTCGAGTGCGATCAGCCGGCGGAACTCGCCCGAGCCCTTCGGGTCGACCCAGAGGTCGCCGGCCGTCCCGCCGCGGTAGCGTTTCCAGCGCGCCAGGTCGAGCTGGTTGCGGCCGATGACCACGCCGCCGTCGCGCCCGTAGGACACCGAGACGGCCGGCCCCGTGGGGAGCGCTGCGGGCCGTCCTCCCTCCGGCGACACCGCGTAGAGCCACAGCAGCCTGGCAAACGGTTGCGCGTGGTTACTGGCGAAGGTCACGCGCCCGTCGGGGGTCCAGCCCACCACGGTGGCGTCGCCGCCCAGGTACGTCAGCCGGCGTGCTTCGCCGCCCCGGGCTGGCATGACGAAGACCTCGGGCGACCCCTCGTCGCGCCCGCTGAAGGCGAGCCAGCGCCCGTCGGGCGAGAGCGTCGGGTGCGTCGCCTGTCCCAGCCCCGAGGTGAGCCGGCGCGCGAGGCCGCCCCCGGCCGGCACGGTCCATAGATCGTCCTCGCTGGCGAAGGCGACTTGGTCGCCCGCGATCGTCGGGAAGCGGTAGTATCCGGCTTCGTTCATGAAAACTCCTTCCGGCTCGATGACGCACGATTGCGAAACAATGTTACGATGGTAGGCGCACGCGGGGGGCGATGCAAGTCGCGGCTGGAGCGCGCCTTTCCCGCGCGGGTTGGCCTTCCTATAATGGCCGCATGCCACGCGAACCGATCGACCCCCACCAGCGCGACGAGGACCAATCGCTCAACGCCCTGCGCCCCACGGGGCTGGCGCAGTTCCTGGGCCAGCAGAAGCTCAAGGAGCAGCTCGGGCTCACGCTGGAGGCCGCGCGCCGACGCGCCGAGGTGCTGGACCACATCCTGTTGCACGGCCCACCGGGCCTGGGCAAGACGACGCTGGCCAACATCATCGCCAACGAGCTGGGCGTGGGGATCAAGACGACCTCGGGGCCCGTGATCGAAAAGCCCGGCGAGCTGGCCAGCCTGCTCACGGGCTTGAGCCCCGGCGACGTCATGTTCATCGACGAGATCCACCGCCTGCGGCGCAACGTCGAGGAGATCCTCTACCCGGCCATGGAGGACTTCAAGATCGACATCATCATCGGCGAGGGGCCCAGCGCGCAGTCGCTGCGCATCGACGTGCCGCGCTTCACGCTCATCGGCGCGACCACGCGCCAGGGGTTGCTCACCTCGCCCTTGCGGGACCGGTTCGAGGTCGTGTTCCACATGGACTTCTACTCGCCCGAGGAGCTGCAGGAGATCGTGTTGCGCGGCGGCAAGATTCTGGAGATCGACGTCACGACCGAGGGGGCGGTCGAGATCGCGCGCCGGGCGCGCGGCACGCCCCGCATCGCCAACCGCCTGCTGAAACGGCTGCGGGACTACGCCCAGGTCGAAGCCGACGGCGTGATCGACCGGGCGGTCGCGCACGCCGGCCTGGCCCTGCTCGAGATCGACCTGGAGGGCCTGGACGCGCTCGACCGCCGCATCCTGCGGACGATGATCGAGAAGTTCGGCGGCGGGCCCGTGGGGCTAGACACGCTGGCCGCCTCGCTCAGCGAGGAGAAGGACACGATCTCGGAAGTCTACGAGCCCTTCCTGCTCAAGAAAGGGTTCATCCAGCGCACGCCCCAGGGCCGCGTGGCCACCGAGGGCGCCTACCAACATCTCAACCTGAAGGGTCACGGAAAGCGGACGCTGTTCGAGGGTTAAGCTCGCAGGGCCCGCTGTGCGGGCCGGCCTGTGTGGTCGGTTTCATTCCTGATGAGGGGTGAGGGGGGGCGCCTAGCGCAACAGGCGCACCTCGATCGGTTCGTTCCGGTCGTAACCGTTGCGCTCGGCCGGAATCTCCAACACGCCGTCGGCTCCCACCAGCGAGGAGAGCGCGCTGGCCTTGCCTGTGAGCGGGTGGACGCGCGGCAGGTCGTCCGTTTCCTCCAAGCGGACGCGCACGAAGTCGATCTCGCCCAGGTGCGAGGTCAGCTTGCGCGCCAGGCGCCCGGTGCGCATGCGCCGGGCTTCCAGGGCGCAGCCGTAGAAGCGTTCCAACAGCGGCAGCACGAACTGGTCCAGCGTGACCCAGGTGGCCACGGGGTAGCCCGGCACGCCCACAACGGGCTTACCGCCCGCGATGCCGAGCACAACCGGGTGCCCGGGGTGCATCGAGACGCCGTGGACCAGGACGTGGCCCAGGGATTCGATCACGCCGACCGAGAGGTCCTCGCGCCCCTTGGACGTGCCCGCGTTGATCAGGATCACGTCGTGATCCGCAAACGCGCGCTCCAGCGCGCGCCGGATGGCCCTTTCGTCGTCGGGCACGAGGGAATGGACGGTGGGCAGTGCGCGCCAGCGGCGCAGATAACCCTCGAAGAGCGCGGAGTTCGTCTCCGGATAGCGGTCCTCGGGCAGCGGGTCGGCATCCGGCGTGACGAGTTCGGACCCGGTGGGCAGGACGAAGACGCGCGGCGCGCACACGACTTCGAGCGCCATGTGCCCCGCGGCCAGGCAGGCGGCCACGGCCTCGGGCGTCACGCGCGCGCGGTTGGCCAGGATGAGCGCGTCCCGCGCGAAGTCCTCGCCGACGGGCCGCACGTTTTGGCCCGGGAACGCGGCTTCGCGCAGCTCGAGCGCGCCGTCGTCCAGCCACTCGAGCGCCTCGAGCATCACGACCGCGTCGCGCCCCTCGGGGATCGGGTCGCCCGTGTCGACGCGGGCGTAACCCGCCTCGGGCTGCAACACCAGCGGCGCGTCGAGCCTCGCTGCGGCCGTGTCGGCCGCGCGCACGGCGATCCCGTCCATGGCCGAGGCGCGCACGTGCGGGACGGCGCGGCGCGCGCGCACCTCGGCCGCCGCGACCCGCTCGAACGCATCCCGTGTGGGCACGGTCTCGATCGCCGGCTCGAAGAAGCCCGCCTCCTCCAGCGCCGCGAACCAGCGCGCGCGCGCCATCTCGAGCGGGGTCTTCTCCAGATAGGTCTTTTTCACCACAGCTCGACGGTCACCTCCGCGCCGCGCTCGAAGCCCTCGTGGTCGGCCGGGATGGGCACGAGCCCGTGGGCGCCGCTCAGGCTCGAGATACTGTTGGAGTGGGCGAAGATCGGCTCGGCCCAGGTCGTCCCGCTCCGCTCGCTCAGGCGCACGCGCACGAAGTCGTCCCGGCCGCGCGCCGAGGGGGCGTTCTTGCTCAGCATTGCCGAACAAAGCGGCCGCGGGCGCGTCCAGCGCGCGCATCCCGCGCGCTTGAGCAGGATCGGCGCCACGAACTTCTCGACCACGACCATCGACGAGACCGGGTTGCCGGGCAGGCCGAAGGCGGGTTTGTCTCCGCAGAGCGCGAAGATCGTGGGCTTGCCGGGCTTGACCCGGATGCCGTGCACGTATACCCGCCCGAATCGCTCTAAGACCTCGAGGGCCGCGTCGCGCACGCCCACCGAGGAGCCGCCCGAGAGCAGCACGGCGTCGCACTCCGAGAGCGCGTGCGAGACCGCGTCGGTCAGGGTGGCCTGCCGATCGCGCGTGATCCCGTACGGGACGGGGTTGACGCCCAGCGCGCGCAGTTGCGCGGCCAGCGTGGTGGAGTTGATGTCGCGCACCTGCCCCGGACGGGGCCTTTCCTCCGGCGCGATCAGCTCGTCGCCGGTCGAGATGATCCCGACCTGGAGCTGTGCGAACGCCGAAACGCGCGTGACCCCGACGCCCAACAATGCCCCGAGATCCTGCGGCCGCAGTCGGTGGCCGCGCGCCAGGATCAGTTGGCCGCGCTTCAAATCGGCGTCCGCCCGCACCACCGACGCGCCCGGCGCGGCGGGTTTGAGCACGCGCAACGTCTCGCCCTCCAGCTCGGTTTCCTCCAGGATGACGACGGCGTCGGCCCCGGGCGGCAGCATCCCGCCCGTGGAGATGCCACGGGCTTGGCCCGGCGCGAGCGGCTGGTCGCCGGACACGTCGTGGCCCATCTCGACCCGGTCCCGCAACGCGAGCTCGGCGGGCGCGCCCTCGGTGGCGCCGAACGTGTCGCGCGCGCGCACGGCGTAGCCGTCCATCCCCGAGCGGTCGAAGCCCGGCAGGTCTTCGGGCGAGGTGACCTCGCCGGCCAACACGCGCCCGGCGGCGCCGGCGACCGCGATCCGCTCGGTTTCCCGCAGGGGATGGGTGTGAGCCAACGCTGTGTCGAGCGCCTCAGCGAGGCTGACGGCCTTGAGGAACGGGCTCATTCTTCCAGCTTGTAGAGGCGGTACGGTTCGAAGTCGCCGACGTAGCCGGCCCCTTTCCAGGGCAGGAGCTTCGACTTCACCTCGCTCGGGATCTTTTCGATGTCGTTTCGAAACACCTTGCCGACCGCCAGGTAACGGGTTTCGAGGTTCTGGACGAACACGCGGATCTCGTAGAGGTCGTACTCCACCCGGTCGTCTTGGGCCAGATAGTCCTTCATAACCTGCTGCACGACGAAGAACGGCGGGATGGCTGTGTCCACCTCGTGCGCGGATTTGCCGATTTGGATCGCGACCTGATCCTCCACGGGGATGCCGTCCGCGTCCGCGCCCCCGGCGCTCTCGTCCGGGGTCTCGGTTTCGTCGTTCGTTGCGGGCTGCGCGCCAACAGGAGGGGACTCGGGGGGGCCTGCAGCGGCCGCGCCCGCGGTCTCGGTCGGCACGTCGGCGGTCCCGGGCGAGCGGGCGAACCACCAGCTCCCGGCCGCCAGCCCCGCCACCAGCGCGACCAACAAGATCCAACGTAGCTTCAAGCTTAACCCTCCTAGCGTTGGGCCAACGACATGGCAAAGAAGCCAAAGGCCGTGAACACGCCGAACACGGCCAGCCAGACGCGCGCCTTCTGCGCGCGCGAGAAGCGCACGCCGCGCAGGTGCTCCAGGCGGCTCACGCCCATGAGCACCGCGATCGTGGCCAGCACGACACCGCCCGCAGCGCTTCCGGCCAGCGCCTGCACCCAAGGTTGCATGGGGCCATTATCGGAAAGCGCGCACGGATCGTGCAAGGGGGGGCACAAGGGTCGTCAGCCCGAGGGGGCGTGCGGCTCGGCGTACTCGAACTCCAGGCGGCCCATGCGCACGACGTCGCCCGGCTCGACGCCCTGTTCCTCCAGCGCGGCGAGCACGCCCAGGTGTTCGAGCTGCTCGTGCAGGTAAACGAGCGCGTCGTCACTCTCGAGCCGGAGCAGGCCCAGCCGTTTGACGCGCGGCCCCTGGATCAGGAAGCCCTCCTCGTCCTCGACGATGCGCCAAGGAGCTTCTTCCTCGAAGGTGTATACGCGTTGCGTGGGCTCGTCGTCGTCGCTCCCCGCGCGTTCGGGCGCGGTTTGGCTGTCGAGCCATGCGAAGCAGCGGCCCACCACCGTCTCGGTGCCGGCGCGCGTGGCCGCGGAGACGGGCAGGAGCTCGACGTTGAGCTCGCGGCGGAACCGTTCGAGTTGGGCCTTCACGTCGTTCTCGTCCATGAGGTCGGTCTTGTTCCCGACGACGATCTGCGGCCTTTGGCCCAGCTCGGGCGCGAAGGCGCGCAGCTCTTGGTTGATGACCCGATAGTCCTCCAGCGGGTCGCGTCCCTCCCAGCCCGAGAGGTCGACGACGTGGACCAGCAGGCGCGTGCGCTCGACGTGTTTCAAAAAGCGGTCGCCCAAGCCCCGGCCGTCGTGGGCGCCGGAAATCAGACCGGGGATGTCCACGGCGGCGAAGTCCTGGTAATCGCGGCTCACGATCCCGATGTGCGGTTCGAGCGTCGTGAAGGGATAGGCGCCCACCTTGGGTTTCGCTTGCGAGATCGCGCTCAGCAGCGTGGACTTGCCCGCGTTGGGAAAGCCGATGAGTCCGACGTCCGCGAGGGTCTTGAGTTCGAGCTTGAGCCACTGCTCCTCGCCCCAGTCGCCCACCTCGCAGATGCGGGGCGACTTGAAGCGGTTGCTCAAAAACGACTCGTTGCCGCGGCCGCCCAGCCCCCCGCGGGCCACGGTGAGCCGCTGGCCGGGTGTGGTCATGTCTGCCAAGACCTCCTGGCTGCGCAGGTCCTTGATCACGGTCCCGACCGGGACCTTGATGACGCTGACCTTGCCGCGTTTGCCCGTCCGGCCGTTGGGCCCGCCGTGCGCGCCCGGTTCGGCCTTCCAGTGGATCTGCTTGGTAAACGTGAACAGCGTGCGCATGCGCGCGGTGGCCTGCAGCACGACGTCGCCGCCCCAGCCGCCGTTGCCGCCCGTGGGACGGCGCTTGAAGCGGTTGCGTCCCTGCTGTCGGAAGCTGATACAGCCGTTGCCGCCCTTGCCCCCGACGGTACAAATCTTGGCTTCGTCAATGAACATCAGGTTGCTCCTTCATCGGGCTGGCGCGTGTACGGCGGGAACGGCGGAGAGGGGGGAGAGGGGGCCGGAATCGTCAAGGACGCTCCCGGCGTTCGCTTAAGCGTTCGGGACGACGTTGACGAAGCGGTTCTTGAACTCGACCACGCCGTCGACCTTGGCGAACAACGTGTGATCGCGCCCCATGCCGACGTTCTCGCCCGCGAAGAACTTGGTCCCGCGCTGGCGCACCAGGATGTTGCCGGCGCGGACGCGCTGGCTGCCGAAGCGCTTCACGCCCAGCCGGTTCGACTCGGAATCGCGTCCGTTGCTCGTGCCGCCCGAGGACACCTTATGGGCGAACGCGAGCATGCGCTCGTTGATCAAATCAAACGTGAACATTGGTTTGAACCTCCTCCACCTTGATGTGGTCCGGATACGAACTCTCCAGGGCGCGCAGTCCCATGATCATGGTCTCGACTAGGGCGTCGATCTCGCGATTGAGCAGGACGTCGCGCTCCAGCGTGCAGCTGAGCCACCCGGTTTCGTGCTCGACCTCGGGGTTGAGCCGCAGATAGCTCTCCAGGCCCAGGACCGCCGTCTGCAGCAGAGCGGAGGCGCCCGCCGACACCATGTCGGTGGCGTCGCCCTCGATGCCGCTGTGCCCCTTGCTGTGGAACGCCGCGACCTTGCCGTCCTCGTCGCGGGCGATCTCGACGTGGATCACGCAGCGATCTCCTTGATCCGGCTGACCATGAACGCCTGTCGGTGGCCCCGCTTGCGGCGGTAGCGCTTCTTGGGCTTGTACTTGTAGACCGTGACCTTCTTGCTGCGGCCGACCCGCTCCACCTCGGCGGACACCGCGACCCCGTCCAGGTAGGGCTCGCCCACCTGGATCTGGTCGCCTTGCTTGAGCAGTAAAACGCGGTCGAAGCTGACCGCGTCCCCCTGCTCCAGGCCGCGGACGACCTCGGTGGTAAGTGGCTCGCCGGTGGTGACGCGGTACTGCTTGCCGCCCGTCTCGATGATGGCGTAATCACACATGAACCCATGCCTCCTACGGTGAATGCGACGTGTCCGTTCGGAATCGTCGAGCGTCGATTGTATCGTGAAGGGCAGTTGCTTGCAAGGAATCGCGTTTATTCGGATCCCGCGCTCACCCTGCGCTCCTCCCGCCTCGGGGAAACGCGGGGTGAGCGGCGCGCTAGCGAACCTCGAAGCGGATCCACATGGTTTCGTCCCAGGGAAAGATCGACCGCAGTTCGTAGGTGCCCGGCGCCAGTCCGCTGGGATCGAAGCGCAGTTCGTATTGTCGGGTCTCCCGGTTGTAGGCGTAGTGGCCCACGGAGCGGATTGGCGTTTCGGTTTTCGTCCCGTCCGAACCCACCTCGATACGCCAGAGGACGGCTTCGGTCTGCAGGAACACGATCGGGTCGCCGTTCGCGGCGAACAACTCGAACGTGAACAGCAACAAGTCCTTGTCGAGGTCGTCCGGGTCCGGCACGGGCTCGACCCGTCCGCGCGTTCCCTCGCCGCCGGGCGGCAGCTCGGGCAGGACGCGGATGAAGAACGTGCGGTCCCGCACGTTGTCGGCAAAATCCGACACCGTGCAGGTGAGCTCGTTGATCCCGACGCGGAAGAGCGTTTCAGAACCCGGCGTGCAAACGACCTCGCTGGCCACGTCGCTTAAGTTGTCGACCGCCTCCAGCGCTGGGTACTCGAACACGATCCCCTCGCGGTTCTCGGCGATCAGCGTCTGGTCCTCGAACAGGATCCGCGGCGCGGTCTTGTCGACGTTGATCTGCTGAGCCACCTTCAGGCTGTCGGTGACGTCGTCGCTGTTGTCGACGTGGTCGAAGCACTGGCCCGTGACCTCCTGGTTGAAGCCCTCCGAGGTCACGCTCACGAGCAGCGGGCTGGCCCCCGACGAGCCCGTTGCAGCGCCCGAGGCCGTAATCAGTCCCACGCCCGATGGCGCCACCCCCGCGTTGCGCGTGTCGGCCGGGTCCTGGCAGCGCCACTCCAGCGCGACGTCCTCGTTGTTCCAGCCGAATTCGTTGGGCTCCGTGCGCGTGTCGGGCACGATCGGCTTGGTGAGCACGGGCGGCGTGTTGTCGAGCGTGAGGAGTTTGGAGTCGTCGGCCGTGTTGCCCAGGTTGTCCGTCACCGAGCTGACCGCGACCGTGAAATCCTGATCGAAGGTCGTGGCCACCAAGTTCGGCGCGGGTCGCGGATCGCCGAAGGTGAAACTGGTCGTGTCGGTGTCGCCCGTGCCGCCGGCCGTGTCGAACCCCGAGCAGTCGTCGGAGCCCGTGTGGACCCCGTCGGATGGGTCGGCCACCGTCGCGGTGGGCGTCGTGTCCGACGTGCACGAAGCGATGCCGCTGCCCGTGCCGTCGGTGATCTCGATGGTGATCTGGGTGTTGGAGGTGACCCAGCGGTCGCTGTGGCTGGGCGCGCCCAACGGGAACGAGATGACGGGTGGCGTGTCGTCCACCCTGCGCGTGCGGCTGAAATTCGGCGAGGCGTTGCCGGCCACGTCGGTGCAGCGCACGTCGTAGTCGTGGTCGCCGTCGGGGGTGGGGAGTGTGAAGTTGTCGCCCGCAAGCGATGCCGGACTACCGGAGACGGTCCCATAGCCCGCAAAGCCGCCGCCGTCGATTTGAAGCTCGCACGTGTCGATGCCGGTCCCGCCCGCGTCGTCCGCGTCGACCGAGATCGCCGTGTTCGACTTCACGAACACGATCCCGTTGAGCGTTTCGGTGTAGTTCGGGCTGCCCAGGGTTTCGGCGAAGTTCGCGGGAGCCACGTCATCGATGGTCACGGTGAGCAGGAACGCGCCCAGCGCGGTGTTCCCCGCCACGTCTGTCGCCTCTGCGGACAACTGATGGTCGGTCTTGGTGCCGCCGGTGAGCGCACTCGTCGTGATCGCAAACGTGCCGCCGCCGCCGACCGTGCCGTTGCCCACCCCTAAACCGTCCACGTCGCTGTCGATCCGGATGGTGGCGCCCACTTCGCCCGTGCCGTCGAAGGTGGGGGTGTTGTCGGTGGTGATGTCGTCGCTGTCAAACGTCCCGGTGTCGCTGGAGTCCCTGAGATCGAGCGTCGGCGTGTTCGTGCCGGTGTCGATGGTGACATTCAACCCAACAGAGGTAGCCTCGTTCCCGGCCACGTCGGTGGCAAAAGCCGTCATGGCGTGGTCCTGGCCGATCGGGTCGCCGTCGGTGAGGGCGACCGAGGTGATGGACCAGTTGCCGGCGCCGTCGGCGGTGTCGGTGCCCCGGTTGTTGCCGTCGAAGCTGCTGTCCAGGCGCACGGAGGCGTCGGCTTCGGCCGTGCCCGAGAAGGTGGGCGTGGTGTCGTTGGTAAGGTTGTCAGTATTGGACGAGCCTGAGTCGCTGGCCGCGTCGAGGTCGATGGTCGGGGTGGTCGTGCCGGTGTCGATGGTCACGGTCAGGGCCGAGGAGCTGGCTGAGGTGTTGCCGGCGGCGTCCGTGGCCCTGGCTGTGATATCGTGATCGGTTCCGAGCACGCTCCCCGATAAGGCGCTGCTCGTGATGGACCAGGTCCCGCCGGAAGCCGTGCCCGTCCCCAGCGAAACCGAGCCCGCGCGGAACAGCTCGACGGTCGAATCGGCCTCGGCGGTGCCGGAGAAGGTGGGCGTGGTGTCGTTGGTGATGTCGTCGTTGTCGATGTTGGAATCGCTGCCGGCATCCAGGTCGGGCGTCGAGGGCGCGTTTGGCGCTACCGAGTCGTGGGTGTCGGTCTCGTTGGCGGTGTTGCTGTTGCCGGCGAGGTCGGTGGCGGTGGCGGTGTAGGTGATGGTGCCTTCTTGCAGACCGGAGACGTTCAGGCCGGAGGTCGTGGTCCAGTTGGCGGCGTTGTCGGTCGAGGCCGGTCCCACGGAGCCCCCGCCGGTGGCGGTGACCGTGACGGTGTCGATGCCCGAGGTGGCGTCGGCAGCCGTGCCGGTGACGGTGACCGAGTCGTCCTCGGCGGCGTTGACGAAGTCGTCGCCGGTGGGGTCGGCGTCGACCGTGACCGAGGGTGCGACGGAGTCGTGGACGTCGGTGATCTGGATAGAATTGCTGTTTCCGGCGTTGTCAATCGCGGTGGCGGTGTAGGTGATCGTGCCCTCGCCCAGCGTTGAGACGTTGGCCGTGGCGCTCCAGTCCGTCGTGCCCGTCACGCCTGGACTCACGCTACCCGCGCCCGTGTCGGTGATCTCCAGAGTGACCGAGCTGATGCCGGAACTGTCAGAGGCGGTGCCGTCCACGGAGAAACCGTTGTCCTCGCTGTCGTTGACGAAGTCGTCGCCGGTGGGGTCGCCGCTGTCGAACCCTACCGTGGGGGCGGTGTTGTCGATGGTGAATTCCTCGTCGCTGGTGGGCGCGGTGCTGAGCGTGTTGCCGGCGGCATCCTGGATGTCGGTGCCGGCGTTGACGTTGAGGCCCAGCGCGCCGTCGCCGGCTACGGCGTTGACCGGCAGGGTGACCGCGGTTCCGGAGGTGCCGGAGGTCGCCCCCTTGGAGCCCGAGGCAGTGCCCGAGGTGTTGAGGTCGAAGTCGCCGCTGTCCACGTTGCTGACGGACTCGCTGAAGTTGAGGTCGAAGGTCACGGAGTCGGCGTTGGTCGGGCTGGACGGGCTGTTGCGCGTGATGGCCACGGTGGGCGCGGTCCGGTCGGATTCGATCGAGAACTGCGAGGCGGCGTTGTTGTCGTTGCCGGCGTTGTCCTGGGCGACGCCGGCGTTGATGTCGACGGTGACGGAGCCGTCGCTGCTGGGCGTGAGGTCGAAGCTGAACAGGCCGCCGCCGTCGTCGCTGAAGCCGCCGACGGCGCCGTTGCCGATGATGAGGTCGCCCTGATCGAAACCCGAGACGGGCTCGCCGAAGTCGACGCTGACCGGGATGGGCGAGGCGTTGGTGGGGCTGGTTTCGCTCGAGGAGATCGAAGGCGTCGGCGGCGTGCTGTCCTCGGTGAACGTGCCCATCGAGGTGCAGGCGGAAACGCCCGACGAGCCATCGTCGGCGGTGACGAAGTACTCCGTCGAAGCATCCTGTGGCACGTTGTTGTCTTGGAGCCCTGCCGTGCCTCCGGAAGCCACCCCGGTTTGCGAGTCGATCGGGGTGTTGCAAGCGCTGTCGGCGTAAAGCGTCAAGGTCACCGGATCGGCGTCATCGTTTTGAACCGTCACGGTAAGCGTGTCACTGTTGGCCGGCGACGCCGGATTGAACGACACGAACGAGGGGGCAGTGGTTTGGGCCTGTGCGAAAACGCCTGTGAAGGCCACAAGAGAGAGAATCAACGCAAGGCCGATCCAGCTATTAGAATTGAAGCGTTTTTCTCGTGGAATGAAAGACATGGCTAGCCCCCTTGTTTTTTGCTAGAAGCACGATGCTGATGTTCATACTTGCGAAAAAAGCTCGTTAGAACACGACGCCGATTTCGGCTTCGGCCGCCGACATGCCTTCGGGCGTGAACGCGAGTTCGGCTTTCAGGTCCAGCGCCGTGCCGAGCTGTCCCGTGAGCGCGAACGTCGTGCGCTGCCAGGTGACCTCTCCCGCGTCCCCGCCGCCGTAGGCGGTCGTGCTGTTGAAGGTGAGCGGTTGGCGCGTGATGCTGAGCGTGAAGCTCTGTCCCGTGATGCCCGTTCCCTTGCTCACGCTCGTGCTGCTGGTGAAGCGGACGGGGCCCTCGTTGGCGTTGAGCGTGAAGCTCGTTTGAATGGATATCGAGTCGATGTCCAGGTCCGCCCCGCTGTCGGAGAGCAACACGCGGAAGTTCTCGCCCACCAGCGTGAGCTGGAGCGCGTTGCTTGCCTCCAGGTCCGCCAGCGTCGTTGTCTCGTAGGCCACGCGCAGGTTGGCCACGCCGAACAGGCCGAGTGTCGTGTTCAGTTGCAGTGACGAAACCTCGTCCAACGGCTCCCAGTCGCCCGTCAGGTTCAGCACCAAGCCCCCAACCGAGACGTTTTGCACCAGCAGCCGCAGGAAGTCGAGCCGGAGCTTGACGGGGTCGGGCGGGAGCAGCTCGCCCACGCACGCGGGGTTGACCGAGCCGCTGAAGCTGCGCTTCTTGACCACCTTGGACTCGATTTGAAAGCAGAGCCCCGCGCGCAGCTCGACCGTGATGCCGCTTACGGTCTGTCCCGTGAGCGTGAAACGGTCGCCGAAGGCGAAGCTGGGCGTCTGGTTGCCGGAGACGTTGTCCAGCTCGCCCAGGAAGTAAACGGTCTTGCCGACGTCCTCATCCACGAGGCCGTCCTCGTCGTCGTCGGCCACCGGGCCCTCGTCGACGATGCCGTCCCCGTCGTCGTC
>CAZNGF010000027.1:0-24086 GCA_964572855.1 uncultured Thermotogae bacterium
TCACGGTGTCGCCGCCCGTGCCGATGTCGGCCGCGCCGATCAAGAGGTTGACCGATTTGGTACGGATTTTTGTAGATTCTGTAGGGCCGGCTGTGCCGGCCAGGCCCGCAGGGGCCCTGCGACTAATCGAACCGCAGGTCCAGCAGCTCAACGACCATGCGCCAGAGCCCGCGCGCCGTGGGCGCGAAGTCCGCCCCGAACGCGACCAGGACCAGATCGCCCGGCCTGACGTCCGGGAAGGCCGACGCCAGCGCGGCTTCGGCACGCGGTGCCCTGAGCGAATCGCGCGTGTCGAGGAAGCGGAACGCGTCGTCGTAGCGCAGCAACACGGCCCCGTCCGCCCCGCCCCGGATGGCCCGGTCGCGCACGGCCCAGCTCGCCTCCCCGTCGGGGGCGCGCAGGTGCGCGGCGAGTTGGACGCCCGGGAGCTCGAGCTCGACCAGGTCCACGGTTTCCACGTCGCGCACCGCCCGGAACAGCGGCGCAAACGCCTCCCGGCCAGCCCCGGTCAGCGAGGTGCCCGGCTTGGCGAACTGAACCCAGCCGCGCTCGCGCAGCTTGTTCAGGTGCGTGCGGACCGTGCTCTCGGTCACGCCGGTGCGCTCGACCAGCGTGCGCCGGCCCAGCGGACCGGCCTCGAGCGCGAACAGCAGGGCTGCAGCGACGTCGGGTTGCATGGGGCCTCCTGAGGTGGGATAATCCATCCCACCTGGGTTCGGCCTTCATCCTAAAGCAATCTGACCAACAGGTCAAGCCTCCCACCTTCTCCCCCTTGACGTGCCCTCTGTGCCCTCTGCGTCTCCGCGGTTAAAATCCGAGCATGATCGTCATCGGCCTCACGGGCGGCATCGCCACGGGCAAGGGCGTGGTGGCGCGGGTTTGGGACGCGGAGCCGGACGTGGTCGTGGTCGACGCCGACGAGGTCGTCCACGCGCTCTACGCGCCCGGCGCGCCCGTCCATCGACAACTGGTCAATGCGTTCGGCACGGGCATCCTGGACGATGCGGGGGAGATCGACCGCAAGGCGCTGGGCCGGCGCATCTACGCCGCCGCCGAGGCGCGCGCCCGGCTGAACGCGATCGTCCACCCGGCCGTGCGGGCGCGCTACCGCGCGCTGGCGGCCGAGGCCAAGCGAAACGACGCGGCCGCCTTCGTCGTCGAGGCGGCGCTGCTGCTGGATAGCGAGCCCGACCGGGACTTCTTCGACGCCTTCGTGGTCACCGACGTGGCCGAGGCCGAGCAGCTGCGTCGCTTGCAGGCTCGCGACGGGATCTCGAAGGCGGAGGCGCGCAAGAAGGTCCGCGCGCAGCTCCCGCGGGCCAAGCGGCGCCGGCGCGCGGATTTCGTGCTGGATACCTCGGGGTCGCCCGCCGACACGCGGGCGCGGGCGCGGGCGTTGCTGAGACACATCCGATCGGCCTTTGCTTGAAGCGTTGCGCGGGATTTGGTACCTTCAAGCCAGCACTGAGACAGCGAGGAGGTCGGCATGACGCTGCTGTGGGGACTCGGGTTTCTGGCCGTGGTCGGTTTCATCGTGGTGGGGATGTACAACAGCCTGGTCACGGCGCGCAACCGGGTGGAAAACGCCTGGAGCCAGATCGACGTCCAGCTCAAGCGCCGGCACGACCTCATCCCGAACCTGGTCGAGACCGTCAAGGGCTACATGAAGCACGAACAGGACGTGCTGGAAAGCGTGATCCGGGCGCGCCAGCAGGCCATCACGGCCCAGGGCGTGGACGAATCCGCCCAGGCCGAAAACCAGCTCACCGGCGCGCTCAAGAGCCTGTTCGCCGTCAGCGAGGCTTACCCCGACCTGAAGGCCAACACCAACATGCAGACCCTGCAGGAGGAGCTCACCGCCACCGAGAACCGCATCGCCTTCGCGCGCCAGCACTACAACGACGCCACCACGACCTACAACACCAAGCTCGAAAAGGTCCCGACCAACCTGATCGCCAACACCTTCAACTTCCGGCCGCGCGAGCTGTTCGAGGTCGAAACGCAGGAGGAGCGCGAGCCGGTCCAGGTTCAGTTCTAGGAGGGACGCATGGCGTTGTCCATGTTCGAGCAGATCAGCAAGAACCGGCGCAACACCTTCGTCCTGATCGGCGCGATGAGCGCGCTGTTTCTGGTCGTGGGCTACGTGATCGGGATGTATTTCTTCGGCAACCCCTACGGCGGGATCGGGATCGCCGCGGCCGTGGCCGTGGCGATGAGCCTGTTCAGCTACTTCGGCGGCGACAGCTTGATCCTGGCCGTCAGCGGCGCCAAGCAAATCCAAAAGGAAGACCACCCGCAGCTCTTTAACGTGGTCGAGGAGCTCTCGATCGCGGCGGGGATTCCGGTTCCGAAAATCTTTCTTATCGAGGACGAAGCCCTGAACGCCTTTGCCACCGGGCGCGACCCCGAGCACGCCTCGGTGGCCATCACGCGCGGCCTGCTGGACAAGCTCAACCGCGACGAATTGCAGGGCGTGATGGCCCACGAGCTGGCGCACGTGACCAACCGCGACATTCTCTACTCGATGATGGTGGGCGTGCTGGCCGGCTCGATCGTGATGATCGCGGACTTCCTGCTGCGTTACATGTTTTTCTTCGGCGGCGGGCGGCGCGGCGGCAACAACCGCGAGGGGGGCAACGGCATCCTCATGATCGTCGGGCTCGCCCTGGCGATCCTGGCGCCCATCTTCGCCTCGCTGATCCAGCTGGCCGTCTCGCGCCAGCGCGAGTACCTGGCCGACGCCACCGCGGTCAAGCTCACCCGCTACCCGGACGGCTTAGCCTCGGCGCTGCAAAAGCTCACCGCCGACACCCACGAGCTGCGCGGCACCAACCGCGCCACCCAGCACCTCTACATCGTCAACCCGTTCCCCAAGGTGCGCAAGGCCGCCGCGGGCGCGTTCAGCACGCACCCGTCGCTGGACAAGCGCATCGAGCGCATCCGGCAGTTGGGTTGATTGACAGCTCCCGGGCCAAGCGGCTATCTTGACCCTAAAACCAGATTGAACGAGGAGCGCGCGTGCAGCACGACGACGACAAGCTGTTTGTGGCCGTGGCGGGCATTATCGGGGCGGGCAAGTCGAGCTTCGTGCGCCACTTGGCCGAGATCACGGGCTGGTCGCCCTTCTACGAGCCCGTCGAGACCAACCCCTACCTGGTCAAGTTCTACGGCGACATGGACCGCTGGGCGCTCGAGATGCAGATCTTCCTGCTGGCCAAGCGCTTCGAGATGCACCAGAAGATCAACTGGATGGACGAGCCCGTCATCCAGGACCGCACGATCTACGAGGACACCATGTTCGCCAAGATCCTGCACGACCTGGGGCACATCGACGAGCTGGGCTATTCGACTTACAAGCGCCTGTTCCACATCTACAAGCGCTATCTCGTCTACCCGGACGTGCTGGTGTATTTGAACGTCTCGCCCGAGGTGGCGCTGGAGCGCACGCGTACGCGCGGCCGGCCCGGCGAGGAGTCGGTCTCGCTGGACTACCTGCGCCGGCTGCACGGCGAGTACGAGACCTGGATCGAGGAGATGGCCAAGTACACCGCCGTGCTCGACCTGGACTGGAACACCAAGGACGAGTCCCCCGAGTCGATGCGCTGGGCCCATGAAAAAATCCTGGAGTTCGCCCAGGAGCGCCAGCCCTTCATCAAGTCGATCCGCCGCTTGTAGGGCGCGCGGTGATCTCGCGCGTTTTGAGCCAACGGCCTTGACGATCCGCGTTCCCGCTCGCTATAATGCCGTCATCAAGCCCAAAGGAGCGTGAGAGGAGATGAACAAGAAGGAGTTCGTCGACCAACTCGCCAAGAAGACCGGCCTGAGCAAGAAAGACGCCCGCAGCACGCTGGACACGACCCTGGACCTGATCGTCAGCACGACCAAGAAGAAGGAAAAGGTCACGTTCACGGGCTTTGGCACCTTCGAGGCGCGCAAGCAGAAGAGCACCCAGCGCGTCAACCCGCGCACGGGCCAGCGCTTCACCGTGCCCGCCAAGCACATGCCCAAGTTCCGCGCGGGCAAGGCCTTCAAGCAGGCCGTCTCCAAGAAGTAACGCCGGACGGGCACTTCAGAGTGACGTCGTTGTAGGGGCGCTTCGCAAAGCGCCCCTACCCCTTTTTCGTGCCGAACTCGGCGCGCTCCCGCGCCCCGGGCTTGCAAAACGCCCGGGGGCCGCTCGTCAAAAGCGCATTCCCGTTGAATTGAGCGGCCCCCGTCCCTCCGTGCGGCGGTTGTTCCTATCGCTCGGCCACGGGCTTCCAGGTGTTGAGGCTGACGAGGTAGTCGGCGATCTGGCCCAGCGTGGCCTCGTCCAGCGAGTCGTTGTAGAGCGGCATCAGACCGCTCATGCGTTCGGGCAGCCGGCCCGTGCGCGACACCGCCATCACCGCGTCCAGCGACTTGAACACGATGGGCGGGCCCGTCAGGCCCTTGCCCAGCGCGTCGGAACCGTGGCAGGCGAAGCACGCCTCCCGATACAGGGTCTCGCCGTTGGCGGCGTCGCCGTCGGCGAAGTTCGGGTTCAGGAAGGCCGTGATGTCGGCCAGGTCGCCGTCGCTGAGCTCGTCCTCGCCGAACACGGTGGCCTCGGGCTCGCGGGTCTTGAAGTAGTTGATCTCCTGGTAGAGGTTGTCGTAGACCGCGGGCTTCATGTCCTCGGCGGTCCAGCCCACGATGGCCGGGCCGATGCCGCCGAAGGCGTTCGGGTTGGCGGCGTCGCGCTCGGCGGTGGCGCCGCCGGTGTCGAAGTTGCCGTGGCAGTCGTAGCAGCCGAACTCGACGTAGGCGGCCATGCCGGCGTCGGCCTGCGCGCTGGCCTGGCTCAGGCCCCAGCCCAGCAGGCCGAGGACGACGACCCCCGTCAACGTCAGCTTGAGTTGTGTTCGCATGCGTCCCTCCTCGTTGTTTGTGATCGGGGACGACGACGTTTCCCGCGCCGCCCCGTCGGCCCACCCTAGACCGAAAGCGATCGCGGTCCCATGATGCGGGGCAACTCCGTTTGTGATCCGTCTGGGGCACGGGGACGTCAACCGTCAAGCGAAGGCCTGCTATCGGTCAAGAAGCGGGCTCGACCCCGAGCAGGGCTGCGGCGCGGGCCAGGTCGGCGGGCGTGTTGACGTTGAGGAAGCTGCGCAGCTCGGGGTCGACCTCGCGGAACGCCTCCAGCGGGATCCAACGCACGTCGATCCGATCCAGCAGGGCCTTCATGGCCAAGCGGCGCTCCGCCAGCAGCGCCCAGATCGCGGGCAGGCAGCGGCGATGGTAGAGCGCGTGCAGCGGGAAGGCGTGGTGCGTCTCGGGCTCGCCGGGGTGCCGCCGGTACGGCACGACCGCGTCGGCGTCCCCCGGCTCCGCGCCCAGCCGGCGCAGCACGCCCGGGTGCAGCAGCGGGGTGTCGCAACCCAGCAGGAACGCGCGTTCGTGGCGCGCTGCTGCCAGCCCCGTGTGGAGCCCGCCCAGCGGGCCGTGTCCGGGCCGGCGGTCGGCGAGCTGTTGAACGCCTTCGAACGCGTACTTGTCCGCCCGATCGGCCACGATCCACACGTCATCGCTGGCCGCGCGCGCGGCGTCCAGCACGCGCCGGAGCAGCGGGACGCCGTCCAGCGCCACCAGGGCCTTGTCCCGGCCGAAGCGCCGGCTCCCGCCGCCGGCCAGCACGATCGCGCTCGCGTTCATGCCCACACTCTACCGTCCGGCCTGCGCCGGTTCAGCGCCGGAACCTGACCGAGATCAGTCCCGCCCCTGATCCCGGTCATGGGGCGCGTGCGCGTTTCGTGGTCCACTTAAGAGGACCTAATCGATCCTGATTCGGAGGTCGACATGCTACTGACCAAGCGGAGCGACTACGGGCTGCGGGCCGCGCTGGAGCTGGCGGCCCATCACGAGGACGGGGCGCGCTCGGCCGGGTGGATCGCCGAGCGCGGCCACCTGCCGGAGCCGTTTGTGAAGAAACTGATGCAGGACCTGGCCGCGGCGGGGGTCGTGACCCCCGTGCGCGGGCGCGGCGGCGGCTACGCGCTGAGCCGCCCGCCGGGGGCGATTTCGGTGCGCCAGGTCGTGGCCGCGTTCGAGTCGCTCAGCCCGGTAAGCTGCCTGGAGACGATCTGGGCGCACGAGCCCGACTGCGAGGTCGAGCGGCACGCGCCCTGCCCCATGCGGCCCGTCTGGGGGCTGATCGCGGCGCGCTTGATCGAGACGTTGGAGGGGCTCACGCTGGCCGACCTGCTGCAAGAGCTCGGGCAAACGGGCTGGTCCTTGGAGGCGGCGTCCCATGGCTAAGGCCGCCCCGAGGGCGACGGCCCGCAAAACCCTGGCGCTGGTTGGCACGCCCAACGTGGGCAAGAGCGCGGTGTTCTCGCGGCTCACGGGGCGATACGCCGCGTGCTCGAACTACCCCGGCACGACCGTGGAGACCTTCTACGGCGGGCTGCATCTGGACGGGGCGGACTGGACCGCCGTCGACACGCCGGGCGTCAACGATTTGTTTGGCGCCAGCGAGGACGCCCGCGCCGCCCGCGAGCTGCTGCTCTCCGGCGAGGTCGACGTCGTGCTCCAGGTCGGGGACGCGCGCAACCCGGAGCGCACGCTCTCGCTGTTCCTGCAACTGGCCGAGCTGGGCCTGCCGCTCGTGCTGGCGCTCAACCTCTCGGACGAGCGGCGCGCCGCCGGGATGGAACTCGACGCCGCGCGCCTGAGCCGGCGGCTGGGCGTCCCCGTGGTCGAGACCGTGGCCACCACGGGCGAGGGGGGCGAAGCGCTGCGGGCCGCGCTCTTGCGGGCCCGCCCCGCCGTGGCGCGCGTGGAGGCGCGGCCCGCGCCCGAGGCGGCCTCCCTGGGGGCCTGCGCCGACTGCGCCCCCTACCAACTCGCCGTGACCCGCGGACAGGCCGTGGCGCGCTTGCTGGACGGCTGTGTGAGCGTCCCGGAGCGCCCCGAGCGCGACCCCGGTTGGGGGGCGCGGCTGGGCCGCCTGACCACGCACCCGGTCTGGGGCGTTGGCGTGTTGCTGGCGGTGCTGTACGGCATGTACTGGTTCGTGGGCGTGTTCGGCGCCGGGACGCTGGTGGGATGGGTCGAGGAGGACCTCTTCGGCGCGGTGATCAACCCGGCGCTGGTGGGCTGGGTCGATGCAAACGTGCCGATCGCTTGGCTGCGCGACTTGCTGGTGGGCGAGTACGGGATCGTGACCATGGCGCTCACCTACGCCATTGCGCTCATCCTGCCCATCGTGACCACGTTTTTCCTGGCGTTTGGCTTCCTGGAGGACTCGGGCTACTTCCCGCGCCTGACCGTGATGGCCAACCGCGGCTTCCGGCGGGTGGGCTTGAGCGGTCAAGCCGTGCTGCCCATGATCCTGGGGCTCGGGTGCGACACGATGGCCACGGTGAGCGCCCGTATCCTGGAAACGCCCAAGGAGCGCGTCATCGCCACGCTCCTGCTGGCGCTGGGCGTGCCGTGCTCGGCGCAGTTGGCCGTGTTGCTGGCCATGTCGGCCAGCGTTGCCCCCTGGATTCTGCTGGCCGTGCTCGGGATCGTCGCGCTGCAAATGCTGATCGTAGGCAAGCTCGCCTCGTTCGTGCTCCCCGGCGAGGCGTCCGCCTTCGTGATGGAGCTCCCGCCGCTGCGCTGGCCGCGCTGGGCCAACATCCTGCAGAAGACGTGGCTGCGGCTGCGCTGGTACGTCACCGAGGTCGTGCCGCTGTTCGTGCTCGGCACGGTGGTTCTGTTTGGGCTCGACAAGCTGGGCGCGCTGCGCGCGCTGCGCGCGGCGGCCGAGCCGCTGGTCCAGGGGCTCCTGGGCCTGCCGGCCGCGGCCACGGACGCGTTCGTGATGGGGTTCTTCCGGCGCGACTACGGCGCCGCCGGCCTCTTCCCGCTGCAGCAGGCGGGCCAGCTCGACGCCACCCAGGTGCTGGTGAGCCTGGTCGTGATCACGCTGTTCGTCCCCTGCATCGCCAACCTGCTGGTGATCGTGAAGGAGCGCGGCTGGCGCGTGGCCACCGGCATCGTGGCCTTCGTGCTGCCGTACGCCTTCCTGGTGGGGGCGCTGGTCAACGGCGTCGCGCGCTGGTTGGGAGGGCTCTAGGATGAGGCGATGGGGTTCGATGCTGAAGCGAACGCAAAAGGTGAGCAAGGGCGCGCTGCGCTGTCCGATGTGCCGAACGGAATGGGACGCATCGCAGCAGCAGGGCGCGTGCGGGCGCTGCCCGCTCTATCGGCTGCACCGCGGCTGCCGGCTCCAGCTCGTGCGCTGCCCGGCGTGCGGCTACCACGGGCTGCGCCGCGAATGCGAGACGTGTGAGCCGCCCGCCGCTCCTCCCGAGCGCGGCGCGCCCACCGAGCGGACGTTGGGCGCGCTGCCCTGCGGCCAGCGCGCCCGGCTGGCGGGTTACGACGGGGTGCCCGAGCGCGAGCTCGTCCGACTGGCCGCCTACGGCCTCGTGCCGGGCGTGCGGCTGGTCGTGCTGCAGCGCCGCCCGACCTTGGTCGTGCGCTTCCACCAGACCGAGCTGGCGCTGGAGCCCGCGCTGGCCCGCGCGATCTACGTCGAGGCCGAGGCGCCCGTCTCCTAAAGACGCCCCCCGCCCTCGATCCGTGCAACCGGACCTGACCCACATCAGTTGAATCCATGTGGCTTCGCATTCCCGCCCGCGCTCATCCGCGCCATGCTGCTGAAGTCCGCGCCGCTGCTCATGTGGCTCGGGCCGATGGGGGCGGGGAGACGGGCCACGGCCGATGGCTCTGGCTCGCGATCGAGGGCTTGGCCGCCATACACGTGGGAAATGCCGTTGACTGAAGTGGAAGGAGGGCTCAATCGTGCCGCAGCCCCGCTCAAACTCTACAGCGACGCGACTGCTTGGTTTGGCGACGTTGATCGTGTTTGCACTTCCCTTGGTAGCTGGATGCGAGTTCATCGATCAGTTACTCGGGGGAGAGATCGTCCCAGACGGGACGGCCAGCGCGCCACAGGCCGTGATGAGCGCGGAGATCGATGACGATCTGGTGGACATGGGGCTGAACCCCGACCTGCGGCCGCCGCTCTGGTATCAGTTCAGCGGCGTGGACTCGCGCAACCGGGACGGCGTGCCCATTCTGGACCCCACCGCGGGCTTCCACGAGCTGGCCTGGGACTTCGGCGACGGCACCGCGCGCGGCTTCGAGTGGAACGAGCGCGCCCCGCGCCACGCGTACCGCCAGCAGGGAAGCTACACCGCCAGCCTCAGCGTGCGCGCGGCGGCCGGCGGTCCCACCGACACGGTGAGCACGACGATCACGGTCGGCCCGGCCTGGCTGGAGATCGCAAGCGTGACGGCCGAGAGCCGTCCGGATGGCCAGGTTGACGTGACCGTGGTGGTGCGCAACCAGAGCGACCAAGCGCTCAGGGTGATCGCGGTCGACCTGCTCGTCGACGGCGCGCTCTGGCCATCCAACCTGAGCTGGACCGGCCGCCTCCTGCCGGGAGAGATGCATACCCTCAAGAGTGCGGTGGGTCCATGGACGGGGGCGCTGAGCGCGCGTTCCTCCTTCTGCACGCCGTGGCCGCTTGGCCAGTGATCGCATCGGCGACCGGACCCAGCCGCGCGCGGGCCGGGCGGGCGCGATGAATCGCGCCCCTACAGTTCGGTGCTGCTGTGGCCGTGTACCGGCCAAACCGCGCGTTATTACCGGCTTCACGCCCCTGGGGTTGCAAATCTGATCAAGATCAGGCCCGCCTCTGACCTTGGTCATGGTTGACCTCGGACATCGATGGCAGGATGATGGCGATGCACACGAAACAGGTTTGGGAGCGGATGGGGTCCTGGTGGCCCTCTCGGACTTCAAATCCGATGGCGGGTTGCTAACACAGCCCGTGGTAGGTTCGATTCCTACCCCTCCCGCCAAACGAGAACGGAGGCGACCGGTATGGCCCAGGCTGACCTGACCGCGCTGCGCGAGCTGCCCAGCGTCGAGGTTGCGCTGCACGCCCTGGAGCCGTTCGTGGCCGAATCGGGCGTGCCGCGCGGGATCGTGCTGGAGAGCGTGCGTTGCGTGCTGGACGACACCCGTCAGCGCATTTTGAACGGCGCGGCGGGCGCAAGCGACGCCGATCGCGAGCGCCTGCTCGAGCGGGTCCGCCTGGAGGCCGAGCGCCGCTGGCGCACGAGCCTGCCGCGCGCGGTCAACGCCACCGGCATCCTGCTGCACACGGGCTTGGGGCGCGCGCCGCTGTCGCCGCTGGCGCAGGACTACGTGCGTGAGGCCATGGCCCGCTACGCCGTCTTGGCCTTCGGCACCGAGACCGGCGCCCGGCGCGAGCGCCACTTTCACTTAGAGGAACTCATCCCGCAGGTCACCGGCGCCGAGAGCGGGATTTTGGTCAACAACAACGCCGCCGCCACCACGCTCGTGCTCAAGGCCCTGTGCGAGGGCCGCGAGGCCGTGGTCTCGCGCGGCGAGCTGGTCGAAATCGGCGGTTCGTTCCGCATCCCAGAGGTCATGAGCCAGAGCGGCTGCGTCATGCGCGAGGTGGGCACGACCAACCGCACCCACCTGCGCGACTACGAGAACGCCATCAACGAGCACACCGGCCTGCTGGTCAAGATCCACAAGAGCAACTACAAGCTGGTGGGCTTCAGCAGCGAGCCGCCGCTGGAGGCGATGGTGGCGCTGGGGAAGAAGTACGACATCCCGGTCTACCACGACCTGGGCAGCGGCGCGCTGGTCGACTTCGCCCGCCACGGGCTCTACCACGAGCCCACCGTCCAGGAGAGCGTCCAAGCGGGCGCCGACGTGGTCTCGTTTAGCGGCGACAAGCTGCTGGGCGGCCCGCAGTCGGGTTTGATCGTCGGGAAGAAAGCCTGGATCGATATGATCAAAAAGCACCCGCTCATGCGCGCCGTCCGCTGCGACAAGCTGATCTACGCGGCCATGGAGGGCACGCTCAAGACGTTCGTCGACGAGGGAACCGCGCTGTCCGAAAACGCCACGGTGCGGGCGCTGGTCGAGCCCGTCGAGACGCTCAAAGCGCGAGCCCACATGCTCTTGAAGGACGTGCGCGCCGCCGTGCCCGACTCGGCCCGCTGGGCGGTCGAGGAGGCCGTCACCTACGTGGGCAGCGGCTCGATGCCGGGTGAGCCCGTGCCCACGGTCGTGCTCGCGCTGCGCGACGCGACGCTGCCGCCGGAGCGAATCGCTAATCGCCTGCGCCAGGCCCAGCCGGCCGTGTTCACGCGCGTGCAGGACGGAGCCGTGCTGTTCGACCTGCGCACGCTGGCGCCCGAGGAGTTCCCGTGGGTCGTCTCGGCCCTGGGCTGTGCCTGGGAGGGGACGATATGACCCGCCACACCGTGCTGGGCACCGGCGGACACATCGACCACGGGAAAACGGCGCTGGTCAAAGCGCTGACGGGCACCGACACCGACCGCCTGCGCGAGGAGAAGGAACGCGGCATCACCATCGAGCTGGGCTTTGCCTTCCTGGGCGACGACGTCACCATCATCGACGTGCCGGGCCACGAGAAGTTCGTGCGCACCATGGTGGCCGGCGTGAGCACGATCGACGTCGCGCTGCTGGTGATCGCGGCCGACGACGGGGTCATGCCCCAGACGATCGAGCACCTGGACGTGCTGCGCTACCTCAACGTCCGCTGCGGCATGGTCGCGGTCACCAAGACCGACCTGGTCGAATCGGACTGGCTGGCGCTCGTGATCGAGGACGTCAAACAGCTCACGCGCGGCACGTTTTTGGAAGGGTGTGCGATCGTCCCCACCTCGTCGGTGACGGGCGAGGGCGTGGACGCCGTACGCGACGAGATCCGGCGCCTGGTGGACCAGGTGCCCACCCGCTCCAGCGAGCACGTGTTCCGCTTCCCGGTCGACCGCGCCTTCTCGATGAAGGGCTTCGGCACGGTCGTGACCGGCACCGTGCTCTCGGGCCACGTGCGCGTGGGCGACCACCTCGTGCTGCAGCCGTACCAGAAGGAAGTGCGCGTGCGCGGCCTCCAGGTCCACGAGAGCGAGACCCAGGAGGCCTTCCCCGGCCAGCGCGTCGGCATCAACGTGGCCGACGCCGGCAAGGACGAGATCACTCGCGGCGCCGTGCTGGTGGCGCCGGGCTACTACAAGCCCACCTACATGCTCGACGTGCGCCTGTTCGTCTCCGAGCACGCCAAGGCGCCCGTAGAACACTGGCAGCGCGTGCGCTTCCACATCGGCACCAGCGAGCTGCTGGCGCGCGTCGTCCCGCTGGAGGGCGAGCGAATCCTGCCGGGCGGGTCGGGCCTGGCCCAACTGCGCCTGGAGGGAGCGACCATCGCCGAGTGCCACGACCGCTTCGTGCTGCGCCAGTACGCCCCCATGGTCACGCTGGGCGGCGGCGAGGTGCTCGAGCCCTACCCGCAGAAGCACAAGACGCTCAGCCCGGAAGGCCAAGCTCACCTGGAGCGCCTGGCCGCCGGCGACCCGTATCGCCAGATCGAGGCCGTGTTCGCCGCGCGCCCGCTCACGCCGCTGCGCTTCCGGGAGGTCGAGGAGGGCGCGCGCATGCGCCAGGACCTGGCCCGCGAGCTGGTCGACGGGCTGGTGGCCCAGGGGCGGCTGCGGGCGCTGCAGGGCAAGAACGAGACGTTCTACCTGCGCGCCACCGACCTGGCCGGCTTCCAGGGGCGGCTGCTCGATTATTTGAGCGAGCGCCTGGGCCAGTACCCCTTCCTGGAGGGGATCGAGGTCAACGAGCTCAAGGAAGGACTCAAGCTGACCTTGACCGCGCCGCACGTCGAGCTGCTGCTGAGCACGCTCGAGGCCGAGGGCGCGGTGGTGCGCCGGGGCACGCAGTGGGCGCCGCCCGGGCACGTCCCCGAGGTGAGTGAGGCGCAACGGGCGATTCTAGACCAAATGCTGGCGGCCTTCGAGCGCCCCGGCTTCGGCACCGAGCTCGACGCGGGCTTCTTCAAGCAGTTCGCGGTCGACGAGGCCCTGGCGCGGCGGCTGTTCGCGCTGCTGGAGAGCCGCTGCCAGGTGATCCACCTGGGCGAGGGGTTGTATATCAGCAAGGCCGATTACGAGCGCGGGGTGCAAGTCGTGCGCGCGCTGGGCCGGGACGAGGAGGAGATCCGCGTGGGCGACGTGCGCGCGCGGCTGGAGACGACGCGCAAGTTCGCGATGCCGTTCATGCAGTACCTGGACTCGCACGGGATCACGCTGCGCGCCGGCGACCGGCGCGTGCTGCGCGAGGGGGCTTGAATGTCGACGCTGGTTGCTAGCGGGGAGGTGAGCGCCATGTCCGGGGTGAACGAGCAGGCCAAGCCCGCGGTGTGCTTCGGCTGAGCGGGCAAACTGAACAAGTCGCAGTTAGCGACTGTGCTGAGTCGTTTGCCAAAGGTGGCGGACGAGCGCCTGATCGCGGGATCCGGCACGTTCGACGACGCCTCGGTGTTCCGCCTGAGCGCTGAGCTCGGGCTGGTCGAGACCGTGGACGTGATGGACCCCATCGGCCAGGACTTCTATCGCTTCGGGCGCGTGGCCGCGGCCAACAGTTTGAGCGACGTCTACGCCATGGGCGGCGAGCCGCTCGTGGTCATGAACGTGGTCTGCACGCCGGCCACGGCCGACGACATGGAGCGTCTGTACGACCTGCTGCGCGGGGCGCAGGAGGTCGTGCTCGAGGCCGGCGCGGCCATCGGCGGCGGGCACACCACGGTCTCGGAGGGGTTCAAGTTCGGGCTGGCCGTCACCGGCCGGGTCCACCCCGACGCGTTCGTGCCGATCGGCGGGGCCAAACCGGGGGACGCGCTCGTGCTCAGCAAGCCGCTGGGCGTGATGTCGGTGCTGCGCGGCCTGCTGGCCGAGCACCCCGAGCACCCCCAAATCGAGCGCGCCTACGCCGTGATGGAACAACTCAACCGCGAGGCCGCGCGGGCCATGGTCGCGCTGGGCGCGCGCGCCTGCACCGACGTGACCGGCTTCGGCTTTTTGGGCCATCTCTCGCAGATGATGGAGGAGAGCCACGCCACCGCGCGCGTGAGCGCCGGTGAGGTGCCCTACCTCGACGGCGCCTTGGAGCACGCATTAATTCACTCCTGGGACCGGGCGCTCAACCTGCACAGCTTCTCGCCGGGCGTGCGCCTGGACGGGACCGTGGACGAGCGCCAGCTCAACCTGCTCTACGAGGCCAACACCTCGGGCGGTCTCGTCATCGCGATCGCCCCCGAGCGCGCCGGCGAGCTGCTGGGCCGCCTGCACGAAACGGGCGTCGAAGCCGCCCAGTTCGGCGAGGTCGGCCCGGCCGAAGCCGGGTGTCAGGTCGTGCTGGGGCCGTAAGCGCGTTTGTGATTGATGGTGCCGATGTGCAGGGGCGCAGCATGCTGCGCCCCTACGTTTCTTCTGGTCAACGCTCCCTGGCGTGGGACAAAGGGCGATTGATCGAGATCATCCGGTCTCTTGACCTAAATCATGTCTCAGGCGCGAAGCGCGTCATACGCTGGTGTCAACCCAACGCCCCAAGGAGGGCCGCGTGACCACAGCGGAAGCGCCCGCGAGGCCGTGCTTCGGGTGCGCGGGGAAGTTGTCGCAAAATCGGCTCAAGGCCGTGCTTGACCGGTTGCCGGCGGCGTGCGACCCGCGCCTGATCGCGGGATCGGGCACGTTCGACGACGCCTCGGTGCTGCGGTTGAGCGACGAGGTGGGGTTGGTCTCGACCGTGGACGTGATGGACCCGTTTGGCCGGGACTTCTACCGCTTCGGACGCGCCGCCGCGGCCAACGCCCTCAGCGACGTCTACGCCATGGGCGGCGAGCCGCTCGTGGTCATGAACGTGGTCTGCACGCCGGGGGCGGCCGACGACCTGGAAGGGCTCTACGACGTGTTGCGCGGCGCGCAGGAGATCGCCCTGCAGGCGGGTGCTGCGCTGGGCGGGGGGCACACGACCGTGTCCGAGCGCTTCAAGTTCGGGCTGGCCGTGACGGGGCAGGTCCACCCCGCGCGCGTCGTGCGCAACGACGGCGCACGCGCCGGGGACGCGCTCGTGCTCAGCAAGCCGCTGGGCGCGATGGCGCTGCTGAACCACCACCTGCCGTTGGACCCCGTTCACGAGGCCGTGGGGCGCGCCTTTTCCGTACTGGAACGGCTCAACAGCGAGGCCGCGCGCGCCATGGTGCACTGCGGCGCCCACGCCTGCACCGACGTGACCGGCTTCGGCTTCGTCGGGCACCTGTCGCAGATGATGGAGGCCAGCGGCGCGACGGCGCGCGTTTCGGCCCGAGCGCTGCCCGTGCTGGACGGCGCGCTCGACTGCGCCGAAGCGGCCTGTGATTCGACCGGCGCGGCCAACCGCGAGAGTTTTTCGGCGGGCGTGCGCGTGTCGGAGGAGGTCGCGGACGCCTGGGTCAAGCTCGCCTACGAGCCGGTCACCTCGGGCGGGCTGTTGATCGCGGTTCCCGAGTCTCGACTGGCCGCGCTGCTGGCCGCGCTGCCGGACGCCGCGCTCGTGGGCGAGGTGGTCCCGGCCGAGGCGGGCACGCGGCTCGTGCTGGCGCCCTGAGGCATGGCATGATCGTAGGGGGCCCATTCATGGGCCCCGGGGCCATGCGCCCGGAGCGCGTGTCATACGGCCGGAGCGCCTGGCCCAGGGCGCGATGAATCGCGCCCCTACGCCCAAGGCAAGCGTGATGCGCTCTGAACGCATCTTGCACAGGGGGCAAAAGCGGGTCCGTGTTCGGCACTTACGGCAAAGCTGACCAACATCAGACGTGCCCTTGCGCCGTATCATATCCAGCGCCGTGTGCGCTTCGTATCCTGAACCGATTCCAACGCTCAAGGAGGTCTTCTTTGGAAACGCACGATCTGGTGATCATCGGCGGCGGCCCCGCGGGGCTCACGGCGGGGATCTACGCCTCGCGCGCGCAGATCGACACGCTCATGCTCGACAAGGGCGCCCCCGGCGGGCAGCTCAACGAGACCACCGAGGTCGAGAACTACCCCGGCTTCGCCGAGCCCATCCAGGGCCCCGAACTCATGGAGCGCATGGCCCAGCAGGCCCAGCGCTTCGGCCTCGAGATCCGGCTGGCCGAGGTGCAGGGGCTCGAGTTCTCCGAGGTGCCCGGCGGCACGCACACGATCAAGACCGACGCCGGCGACATCGGCGCGCGCACGATCATCGTGGCCACCGGCGCGCACGCCGTCCACCTGGACACGCCCGGCGCCGAGGAGCTGGCCGGCCACGGCGTCTCGTACTGCGCCACCTGCGACGGCTTCTTCTTCATGGACAAGAATCTGATCATGATCGGCGCGGGCGACAGCGGCCTCACCGAGGCGCTCTTTTTGACCAAGTACGCCCGCGAGGTACGCCTGCTGGTGCGCCACCCCGAGGACGATCCCAAAGCCATCCGCGCCAAGGACCAGTTCCTGCGCGAGCAGGCGCTCAACCACCCCAAGATCAAGTTCGTCTGGAACGTCGTGCTGCACGAGATCCAGGGCGACGACAAGGTCACCGGCGTCGTGCTCAAGGAGCTGAGCACGGGCGAGCTGATTCAGATGGACGACGTCCACGGCGTGTTCGCCGCCATCGGGCACAAGCCCGCCACGGCGTTCGCCAAGGACAAGCTCGACATGGACGAGTCCGGCTATCTCATCACCGACATGCGCACCCGCACGCGTGTGCCGGGGGTGTATGCCGTGGGCGACGTGCGCCAGTTCTCGGGGTCGTATGCCCAGGCCGCCATCGCCGTGGGCGACGGGTGCATCGCGGCCATCGAGGTCCAGAAGTATTTGGGCAACCAGAAGTGGCTCGAGGACGAGCTCAGCAAGCAGGTGCTGCACCTGGCGGCGCTCACGCCGATGAAGCATTAGGCTGGCGACGGGGGGCAGCCGCGGGGGGCTGCCCCTACGGTGGGTCAGCAACCGAACCTTGCTTGTAGGGGCGCTTCGCCAAGCGCCCCTACGGTTTTCCCCTATCGAAACCGAATTCGATCACGCGCTAGCGGCCAGCGCTGCAACGTCGATCCAGGTTTTGCCGGCTGGCCTTAGCCGTCGTACTCCTCGACGGGCTTGATCGACTCGTACTGCACGCCGGCCTTTTTGAACAGCGTCTCGATGGCCACCTGGTCGGAGCCGTTCCAGACGCAGGTCGCCTGGTTGGTCTCGGCGTCGACGTAGGCTTTGTCCATGGTCAGACCGCTCCCCTGAGCGGTTTGGAGGACGGCCGCTCAGGTGGACTGCACCTCGACCGGCGACATGGGCGGCAGCGTGATCATGAATTTGGGCATGGGGTTCACCCCTTCCTGCAAGCTGGCCTGAGCGTATCCCGCCGCCCGACGCGGACCCATGACATGGGCCGCGTTGCGGTATGACCTGTATCAGGTCCGGTCGAGGCGTACCTGGTCGCCGGGCTCTCAAATCGCGCAGCGGGAGCGGCACGGATCGGCGACGCCGCCATTGCTGACCCAGATCAGAAACGACCCTGATGGCCATCATAGACCCCGCGCGCGCCCCCCTCTAGGGTGGACCCATCCGCACGCACGGGAGGTCGGTCATGACGGACCGGAACGGGGGACCGCGATGCTGGCGCACCTGAGCCGCCCCCACCGGGGCGTGTCCCCGGTTCGGCTGTCGGAGCGCAGCCTAGTTCGCGACCCCCTCCCCCGTTCGCCCGCCACCAATCCCGTTTCCTCACAAAGGAGTCCCGCATGTCGAAGGAACTGACCACGTGTCAGGGGGCCGTCCCCTTGAACCAGGGCGCGGCGCCGGCCGCCGCGGGGAGCGGGGCGCTGCGCCGCTGGCTGGATCGCGCCCTCCCGTTGCTGAGCCCACTGATTCTGATTGGGCTCTGGGAGCTCATCGCGGTCTGGGTCGACAACCCGTTCGTCCTGCCGCGCGTGGGGGCCGTCTGGGCCGTGCTGGCTCAACCCATGGCCGACGTGCTGGGCCAGGGGACGCTGCTCTACAACATCTTCCTGAGCGCGATCCGCGTCGTGCTGGGCTTTACGCTGGCCGCGCTGGTGGGCGTCCCGGTGGGCTTGCTGATGGGGGCCTACCGGCTGCCCTACCGGTTGTTCAACTCCTCGATCGAGATGTTCCGCACGATCTGCCCCATCGCCTTCATCCCGTTTGCGATGGCCGTGTTCCGGCTCTACACCGTGCCCAACATGGTCGGCGTGCGCTACTCGGACACGTTCCTGGACGAGATCCTGCTGGGCATGCTGTTCGTGCTCTTCTGGGGCGCGGTGTTCCCGATCGTGATCAACACGGTCAGCGGCGTGCACGGCGTCAAGAAGCTTTATGTCGAGACCGCGCAGACCCTGGGCGCCAAGGGGGGGCGCGTGTTCTGGAAGGTCATCTTCCCGGCCACGCTGCCGGCGATCATGACGGGGCTGCGCGTGGGCGCGGGCGTGGCCTGGATGGTCGTGATCGCCGCCGAGATGCTGCCGGGCTCGGACTCGGGGATCGGGTACCTGATCATCTACGGCTACCAGCTCGCGCGCATGGAGGTCCTGGTGGCGGGGATGATCTGCATCGGCCTGGTGGGCTTTGCGATCAACAAGGGGCTGTACGCCATGTCGGCGGCCGTGTCGAACTGGCAGGCGAGGGAGCGCTAATGAAACTGCAACTCAAAGGCGTGGACAAGGTGTTTCAAGCCGAGGACGGCCGCCAGGTGCACGCGCTGCGGGACCTGAACCTGGCGGTGCGCGAGGGCGAGCTCGTGTGCCTGGTGGGCCCCACGGGCTGCGGCAAGACGACGCTGCTGCGCATGGTGGCGGGGCTGGAATCCCCCAGCGCCGGCGACATCCTGCTCGACGGCCGGCCCGTGAGCGGGCCCGGCGCGGACCGCGGCATGGTGTTCCAGCAGTACTCGCTCTTCCCCTGGCGCTCGGCGCTGGCCAACGTGACCTTCGGACTCGAGGTCAAGGGGATTCCCCGGCGCGACCAGCTCCAGCGCGCGCAGAAGGCGCTGGCCCAGGTGGGACTGGGAAAATTTGCCAAGGCCTTCCCCTACGAGCTCTCGGGCGGCATGCAGCAGCGCGTGGCCATCGCGCGCGCGCTGGTCAACCAGCCCGAGGTGCTTTTGATGGACGAGCCCTACGGCTCGCTGGACGAGCGCACGCGCCAGACGCTGCAGGACGTGCTGCTGCACCTGTGCTCGCAGGAGAAGAAGACGGTGTTGTTCATCACGCACAGCCTGGACGAGGCCGTCTACCTAGCCGACCGCGTCGTGATCATGGGCGGGATGCCGGGCCGGGTGATCGGCGACGTCGCGCTTGAGCTGCCCCACCCGCGCGAGCGCGTGTCGCAGCCGTTTGTGGAAGCGCTCTTGCATATCCGCCAAGTGATCGCCGACGGCGCGCTCGTGGGGGCCGAGGCGGGCTGACCGGCGCTCGACGGCCCCGAGTCGGGGCCCGACAGGAGCCACCGGTGATGGGCATGATGGCCCAGATGATGGGAACCATGATGGGCGGGATGCCGAGCCCGATGGGGGCGCACCCAAGGCGCCCGCGTCGCGTTCGACGCCGCTTTATGACCGGACGCAGGTTCTCCGCTGACCCCGGTCAGCGCGCCCCCGTTTCCCCGCCCGTAGTCTTGGGCCGGAGTCACAGGTTGACTCTCCTGATTGGGGAAGGGGGCGCTGAAAGGCGTCCCCTTCTCTTCGTCTTTTGGCCCTCAACGCCGGCCGCAACCGGTTCGATCGTTGCAAACCGTTTTGTTTGTCACAACCCTTGACATCGGACGTGTCCGCTGTTATCCTGCGCTTATTCATCGATGGGAATCGATAATTCGATGGGTGAGGCCACCATGGACATGGACGACCTGCTGCAACGGCTCAGCCCCGAGGAGCGCGCCGCGCTGCGGGAGAAGCTGGCCGAGGAGGACGGGAAAGCCCGCGACGACCTGGACGCCCGGCTCCAGCGGCTGGAGCGCGCCCTGTTCGGCGACGGGGGGCGTGACGGCGGCGGCTTCGATCCCTTCACCATGATGAAGGGGTTCATGGGCGGCTTCGGGCCGCCGGGCATGAAGGGCGGCAAGCGCGCGCCGCAGCCGGCGCGGGTGTTCGCCGCGCTGGCCGACGAGACGCGCCTCAGCATCGTTCGGTTGTTGCAGGAAGGCCCCAAGCACGTGGACGAGCTGGTCCGGGCGCTGGCGCTGGCCCAGTCCACGGTCTCGCACCACCTCAAGGTGCTCAAGGACGCCGGCCTGGTCCAAAGCGAACGGCACGGCCGACAGGTCCAATACGCGCTGAGCGAGGCGTTGAAGGACGCATAGAAAGGAGCCCCATGTTCGAGATGATGGAGACGATGATGAACGGGATGCCCCGGCAGATGATGGGGTCGATGATGGGCCAAACGAACGGCGATTCCGACGAGACATTCGACCCCGCCGGCATGATGAAGACGTGCATGTCGATGTTCGAGGAGAAGGCCGAGGAGGATCAGGCCGAGTAAGGGCACCGAACACCCCGACGTCTGTCGGGCCCTCGACCCGAGCCGAGCGAAGCTCCCCTCGTAAATCAGGAGCCCCTTCGGCCTCGGTAACGGGCGCTGAGCGCACGACCCTGCCTTTGGGGGGCGTGCCGTGGCCGCCGCGCTTCGTTTATGACGAAAATCAGTCCATGAACTGATAGCACGCATAGGGCGCCCCGTCATCGCCGCCTAGAGTGAGGCCAACCGACGCACGCGCTGGAGGTTGGCTTATGACGATTTCGCGGAGGTGGCGCCCATGGGCACGCCTCTGAATCGCCTCCCGGGGGGCGGGGCCCCCCTTCGAGCCGCTTCCGGCGTTTCGCTAGATCGTCGTTCCGTCCCATCCCACCCACGTGACAGCCGCGGCCGAACGCGCGCCCCTTCGACGAAGGGGGGGGCATGCGGTCTGTGATCCCTGCCTGGGGGCCAGTTGGCCCTCGACCCGGCTTGCCCCGCTGCGCGCCGCCGTGCGAAGGCGGCTGGCCGTGACCGTCCTCCCGAGCTCAGTTGAGGTTCCGCCATCACACAAGCGAGCGACAAGGAGGACGTCAATGCAAGCCAACGGGAAAGGGATGAAGCGCCGCACCTTTATCAAGGGCGTGGCCGGCGCCGGCGCGCTGCTGGGCACCTCGCCGCTGTGGGCCAAGCCGGTTTCCGTGCTGGGCCAGACCCCGATCGCGCGCGTGGGCTGGGTGAAGCAGGACCACCACACCGCGCTGTTCGTGGCCGCGGTCGAGTGGGAGTTCATGCGCGAGGCCTACGACATCTACCTCGAGCCCGTGCGCGACCGCCGGCTCTATCATTTGATCGAAAACGGCGAGACCATCGCCGAGATCGAGCTGTTCGAGACGCTGGGGGCCTCCAACATGCCCAAGAACATGGCCCAGGGCCAGTTCGAGTTCGGCCTCGGGGGGCACCCGGCCGTGACCTTCTTCGTGGACCAGGGCGCGCCGCTGCGCATCACCTCGCCGCTGCACTCCGAGGGCGCCGCGTTCAGCGTCAGGCCGGACTTCCCGGCCGACAGCTGGGACGCGTTCGTGGAGGTCGCGCGCAACGCCGAGGAGCAGATCCGCATCGGCTACAAGAGCCCGGCGGCCGTGCACCCGCTCATCACGCAACGCGCCCTGCAGTACGAGGGAATCGACTTCACCGAGGACGCCTCCAACACCTCCGCCCAGGTGCTCATGATCAACTTGAAGGGGGAGGGTAACCTCATCCCGGGGTTGCAGAGCGACATCATCGACGGGTTCGTCGTCAACCAGCCGACCCCGGCGCTGGCCGAGTTCAACGGCGTGGGCAAAACAGTGGCCAAGCTGCAGGAGCTGCCCCCGCCGGGCTGGTGGGCGGGCCACCCTTGCTGCATCACCTCGGCGCGGGACGACTTCATCGCAGACCATTTCGAGGTGGGCGTCAAGTTGATGGAAGTGCTGACGCTGGCCACGGACTTCATCAACAGCGATCTCGACCGGGCGATCGAGATCGCTTCCGACTGGCTGAGCACGCCGCTGGAGGTCGAACGCATCTCGATGCCCACCTCGGAGTACAGCGTCGAGCCCACCCAGCAGTGGTTCAACGCCGGCCACACCTGGTTTCAAGCCATGAAGGACGTCGGCAAGATCACCCAGCTGTTGCTGGACAAGAGCCCCGAGCAGGCGGACGCGCTCGTCTACAACTTCTCGATGCTCGAACAGGCATTTGCGAACCTGGAGGCCAAGGGCTTCCGCGGCTAAACGCATCACGGGGCGCCCGTCCCGCGCGGGCCGGGCGCCCACTCCTTTGAGGAGGGCAGGCATGAGCCAATCCCAAGCGGCCGCAAGCCTCGACGCGCTCGCGGGCCCGTATCGCGGATACGGCCTGGCGCTGTTCGTCGACGAGCGGGGCGACTCCGACGAGTTCATCGTCTACATGGAGGAGACCACCATCCCCGGCATCGGGGAAGGGCACGCGCCCGACGACCCGCACGAGCCCGAGGACTACGCCATCCACCTGCTGGCCGACGACGGGACCCCGACGCCCGTGGGCCGCGCCCACCCGGACGTCTGTTGCGGCCACGCCGACGAGCTCGAACCGGGCGACGACCCGCACGACGGCAAGCTGGTCTTCAACTACGAGCACCCCGACGGGGCCAACCTGCTGGCCCGCTTCAGCGGCGTGCGGCTGACCCACGACGGGCAGGTGGCCTTCGAGGACCGGCTCAACGCCAGCTCGCTGCCCGCGCTGCGCGCCCTGCTGGTGCGCGACCCGGCGGCCGGATACCCGGGCTGGGCCGTGCGGCTCAAGGACCAGGCCGCGCGCTTGAGCGCGCTGGCCGACGAGGTGGAGGCGGGCGGCGCGTCCGCGCTCGCAGCGCGCGCGCCCGAGGTCTTTGCGCTCATCGCCGCGCCGGAGGACGACCGGGGCGTGTACCGCGCGCTCTCACGGGCGCTCGAGAGCGCGCGCCGCGCCGCCGCGCCCGCCGACGTGAAGCCCTCGATCCCGCTGCGGTTCAAAGAGATCGAAGCCAACTACGACGCCGTCTCGCAAAAGGTCTACCGCGCCGCCTACGAGGCCTGGAACGCCGCCGAGCTCGGCGTCGACGCGCGCGTCCTTGGGAACGCCGTTCGGGCCACGCGGGCGCTGTCGTCGCAACTGGTCGCGTTCTACAAGCTGTGCCAGCAGATGGGTTGGCTGGCGCCGTCGATCCCGCTATCGCGTTGAAGGGAGAAAACCATGCGCACACGCGTGTTAATCGGCCTGGCGGCCGCCGTCCTGCTGGCGCTGGCCGGGGTCGGATTCTGGTGGGCTCAGGGGGGCGACGCGCCCGAGGCGCCCCGCGCCGACGAGCCGGAACAAGAACGGAACCTGGGGTCCGCGCCCGAGGTGCGCTTCACCGACGTGCGACACGCCACCTGGACGCTGGCCGATCTGCTGGACCGGCCCACCGTGATCTCGTTCGTCGCGCTCTGGTGCGGGACGTGCGAGCTGGAGGTCGAGGAGTTCAAGCAGGTGCAGTCGGCCCACCCGGGCCAATACAACTTCCTGCTGGTCGACGTCGACACCCAGCAGGACTCGGTGGCCGCGCTGCGCGTCTTCGCCGACGAACACGAGAACGAGGACTTCCTGTTCGTGTTCGACGAGGGCGAGACGTTGCAGACGGCCTTCGGCGTCAAGCAGCTCCAGACCACGGTCGTGGTGGACACCGACGGCCGCATCGTCCACCGCGACGACGTCGTGACCGAGCGGGCCGAGTTGGAGGCCGTGCTGGCCGGGTTGAAGCCATGATGATCCAGCGCCGGCCCCGCAGCGCCGCGAGCCCGCGGCCACCCGAGGTGGCGCTGGCGCCCCTCGTCGTGCGGAGCCAGGGAAGGAGAGGATCGTGCGCCAAAGTGTGATCCGCCTCCCGGGGGTCGTCGACCTCCCGCTAGCAACCGACGTCGATCCCGACAGACCCGCATCCCAATGGATTCGTCTGCCGTGGGGGCTCTGTCCTTCGAGCGCGCTTGCAAGCCACCCGCCATTTCAACAGGGGGACGCGCCTAAGCCGGTTGGCAACCGGAATGGACCAAGCTCTATCAACCAGACAACACAAGGAGAACGCACATGGCACGTAGACCCATTCGTTACGCAATGTTGCCGCTAGGGCCCATCGAGCTGGGGGGGCAGGAATGACCCTGCGGACATC
>CAZNGF010000027.1:24186-33919 GCA_964572855.1 uncultured Thermotogae bacterium
ATGTTGCCGCTAGGGCCCATCGAGCTGGGGGGGCAGGAATGACCCTGCGGACATCGTTCACCTTGGAAGACGTTCAGGCCGTCTACGACGGCGCGGGCGGGCAGCTCTGGGAGCTGGTGATGGGCGAGCAGATCCACTCCGGTGGCCCCGAGATGACCGATTACCTGGCGGCCAAGGCCGGCTTGCGGGCGGGCATGCGCGTGCTCGACGTCTGCAGCGCGCTGGGCGGGCCGGCACGCCAACTGGCTCAAGGGTACGACGTGAGCGTGGTCGGCATCGACGCCACCGCGACCATGGTCGACGAGGCGGTCAAGCGGGCGGAGCGGGCGGGCTTGAACGGCCGGGTCGAATTCGTGCGGGGGGACGCGCTTTCGCTGCCCTTCGAGGTCGAAAGCTTCGACGTCGTTTGGGGCCAGGAGGCGTGGTGCTACGTCACCGACAAGGACCAGTTGGTCCGCGAGGCCGCGCGCGTACTCAAGCCCGGCGGCCTGATCGCCTTTACGGACTGGGTCATCACCGGCGAGATCAGTGACGCCGAGCTCGAGCCGCTCTACGCCTCGATGAGCTTCCCGTACATGGAGCGGTTCAAGGGCTATCGGTCCCTGTTGGCCAAGCACGGCTTCGAGCTGCTGGCGGTGGAGGACCAGACCGAGGACTTCGCGCGCTGTTTCGACGATTACGAACGGCGCGTCCACGGCGAGCTGGCGCCCGTGATCCAGGAGCGCTTCGGCCCGGAGTTGTTGGCGTTCGCCTCGGACCTGGTGAAGCGTTGGCGGGCGGCCGCGCACGCGCACCAGGTGGGCCGTGGCCTGTTCGTGGGCCGGAAAAACGCAAATATTTAATGCAAAAGGGGGACCAATGCCCAAATACATGATCACGTGCAAGCCGATGGCCGACGAGGACATCAAGAAGAACTGCGAGGTCGTGCTGGGGAACGCCCAAGGGACCCAGCTTGCGATGGACCGGGCTTACGTCTCGGAAGAAAACCGCATCCACTGCATCTGGAACGCGCCCAAGCGCGCCGAGGTCGAAGCGCTCTTCGAGCGCAGCCAGGTGCCGACCGAATCCATCGTCGAGGTCGAGGAGTATGCGGGCTCACTGGATTGAGCGACGAATGAGAAAGGGAGAACTTGCAAGAATGGGGTCGCAACCACACGGAAGAAAGGAAAGATTCTATGCCGAGCAACCCCTTTAACCGACGTCAGTTCCTGAAGTACGCCGGCGCGGCGGGCGCCTGCGCCCTGGGCGGCTCGCTGTGGAACGCGCGCGCCGTGCGCGGCCAGTTCGCGGGCAAGCGGCTGCGCGTGGTGGGCTGGTCCGGCCCGTACGCAGAGGACATCCAGCGCGTGTTCGGCGATTCGTTTGAGGCCAAGTTCGGCGCCAAGGTCGAGGTGCGCGGCGGCTGGATCGAGATGGTGGATCAGATCATCGCGGCCCCGGCCGACGACCCGCCCTTCGACGTGACCGTGACCGAGGGCCAGCTCATGATCCGCGGCATCCAGGAGGACGTCTGGCTCCCGATTCGCTACGAAAACGTGCCCAACGCCGAGGACGTGTTCCCGATCTACTACGAGTGGGACGGAATCGACTCGCGCGACACGAAGTGGGGGGCGCCGTTTGGCTACGGACACGAGCTGATCGGCTACAACAGGGAGCGTATTCCCTTCACGCCCACCTCGTGGAGCGATTTCTGGCGGCCCGAGGTGCAGGGCACGATTGCCATGGACGCCGGCTACTGGAATTTTGCGATTGCCGTGCCGGCCTTCCATCTGGACTTGGCGCCGGGGATCGACGAGGTCTACAGCGACGCAGGGCTCGATGCGATCATGGCCGCGCTCAACGAGCTGGACATCCCGCTCTGGTACGGCGGCGGCGCCGAGTGCGTGGCCGCGCTCGAGCGGGGGGACGTGGACTTCGCCGAGACCTACTTCCAGGACATCGGCACGCTGAGCGAACGGGACGACCGCTTCGGCTTCGTAATCCCCCAGGAGGGGATCATGGGCTACGTCGACTACTACAACGTCGTGCGCGGCACCAAGGAGCGGGAGCTGGCCGAGGCCTTCATCAACCACTTGCTGGATCCGGAATTCCAGTCGGAATTCTCCAGGATTCAGTACTACTGGTTGTCCAACACCAAGACCGAGATCGATCCTAACAAGCCCTACATCCCGGCGACCAACGAGGCGATTGCAAACACCGCGGGCGTCTACAACCAGGACTACCTGGTGCCCAATTGGTCGGCAATCGAGCAACGGCTCAAGCGGGAAGTCTGGAACCGATAGGATATCCCCCTCGGCGGGGACTATGGCAACGGGCGAGTCGCCTCCCCGCCGAGGGGAACACCACGGGGGACATGATGCCGAGCGAATCACGATACAACAATGACGGCGCGAATGACGGCGCGCAGGTCCAAACGCCGGCCGTTGAACTGGAACGCGTGTGCAAGGCGTTCGAGGGGGAGCCGGTCGTGCGGGAGCTGAGCCTGACGGTCGAGCGCGGCGAGTTCCTGTTTCTGCTTGGCCCCAGCGGCTGCGGCAAGACCACCACGCTGCGCCTGATCGCGGGGTTGGAACAAGCCAGCAGTGGTACCATCCGCCTCGACGGTCGTGTAGTGGACGGTGTGCCCACCTATCGACGCAACACCGCAATGGTGTTTCAGAACTGGTGTCTGTTCCCGCACAAGACGGTCTACGACAACGTGGCCTTCGGGTTGCGCATGCGACGGCAGCCCAGGGGGCGGATCCGTGCCCGGGTCGAGGAGGCCCTGGCGCTGGTGGAGCTCAAGGGCTACGGCGCCCGCATGCCCGCGCAACTCAGCGGCGGCGAGCAGCAGCGGGTGGCGCTGGCCCGCGCCCTGGTGGTCCAACCGGCCGTTCTCCTGCTGGACGAGCCCTTGAGCAACCTGGACCAGCGTCTGCGCCAGCAGATGCGCCTGGAACTACGCCATATCCAGCGGGCCGTCGGGGTCACGACCGTGTTCGTCACGCACGATCCGGTCGAGGCGCTCAGCACGGCTGACCGAGTGGCCATCCTGCGCGCCGGGCGGCTGGAACAGATCGGCACGCCCGCCGACATCTACGAACGCCCCGCCACCGAGTTCGTGGCCGGCTTCACGGGCGAGGTCAACCGCCTGGCGGGCGAGGTCGTCTCCCAGCGGGCGGGGCGGGCCGTCATCCGGGTTGATCCGCTCGAGATCCAGGTGCATACGACCGGGCTCGTGCCGGGACAGGACGTGAGCGTGACGCTGCGTCCCAACCACGTGCGATTGCTCAACGGCGCGGGCGATGCGCTTCCCAACGCCTTTCCCGGCACGGTCGAGCACACGGCTTACCTGGGCGACGCCGTGCGCTGTTACGTGCGGCTGTCCGACCGGGTGACCGTGCTGGCCGACTGCGGGGCCCCGCAAGGCGACCGGATCCCGGGCGTGGGCGATGCGGTCACGGTGGGCTGGGAGGCCGACCGCTGCCTCTGCTTCCCGCGCACGAACGGGGGCGATTGAAATGGCCTGCGCGCGTTCAGCATTGCGCCCTTGGCCTCGCATCCGCTCCGGCGCCGCCCGCTGGCTGCTGTTCCCGGCGCTGGCCTTCACGGCCGCCTTCTTCCTGCTGCCGATGGCTGGGATGGTGGCGATCAGCTTTCACGAGAGTTCCCCCGAGCGCGTGTATCTGCCGACCTGGTCGGTGGCCAGCTACGTCCGCTTCCTGGGCGATCCGTGGTACCTGGGCTTGCTCTGGCGCACGGTGCGCTTGGCCGCCGCCGTGACCGCCATCGTGGTGCTGGTGGGGTACCCGCTCTCCTATTGGATCTGGCGCGCACGCGGCTGGTCCAAGGCACTGGTCATGGCGGCGGTGCTCGTGCCGCTGTTCACCAACATCATCGCGCGGCTGTACGGCTGGCAGATCGTCCTCTCAAAGGGCGGTCCGGTCAACTGGCTCCTGGTCGAGCTCGGCTGGCTCGAGCGGCCCGTCCTGATGAACTACAACCTGGCGGCCGTCATGTTGGGGATGGTCCACATCGCGCTGCCCTACTTCGTGCTGATCCTGGTGAGCGCGCTGGAGGGAATCGAACCGCGCTGGATCGAGGTGGCGCGCAACCTGGGAGCTGGCCGGCTGCGCTCGGTGTTCCAGACGATCGTGCCGCTGAGCGCGCCGGGGTTTGCCACCGCCACAGCGGTGGCCTTTGCCTGGGGCATGGGGGCGTACGCCGAGCCCATCATCCTGGGCGCGCCCAAGTACTGGACCATGAGCGTCGAGGCCGAACGACAGATCCTGTCCGGGTTCGACTGGCCGTTTGGCACCTCGATCGCCTTCCTGCTGGTGGCCGCCATGCTACTCTTGATCGGCCTGCTGCTGGCGCTGCTGCGGCACAGGAGGCCCGCATGAAGCGGTTCGACGGCTGGGGCTGGGGGCTGCGCCTGCTGTGCGGCGGCGTGGTCGCCTACCTGCTGGCGCCCATTTTGATCGTGGTCGTGACCTCGTTCACGGATGGCAACTACATCTCGTTCCCGCCTCGGGCCCCGCTGGGGCTCAAGTGGTACGGGGCGTTCTTCGAGTCGGGTCGGTACCTGGACGCTTTTCTCAACAGCCTGATCGTGGGCGGCCTCACGACGCTGCTGGCTCTTGGGGTCGGGGTCCCGGCCGCGCTGGGCTACGTGCAGCGGCGTTTCCGGGGCCGGACCCTGGTTTACTACTTGATCCTCGTGCCGTTCCTCATGCCGGCCATCATCCTGGGCATCGGGCTGCTGGTGAGCCTGGGCTCGGTGGGCTGGCACGGCACCTACCTGGGGCTTGTGATCGGGCACAGCCTGTGGGCCGCGCCGCTCGTGTTCCTCATCATGGTCGCCGTACTGGAGGGATTGGACCCGGCGCTGGCCGGCAGCGCCATGAACCTGGGCGCTGGCCCGGTGCGCACCTTTTTCGAGGTCACGCTCCCGCTGGCCCGGCCCGGCGTGCTGGCCAGTGCCTTGCTGGCGTTTGTGGTATCCTTCCACGAGTTCGGCATGGCGCTGTTCCTGTCCTCCCCCTCGACCCAGACCCTGCCCGTGGTCATCTGGACCTCGCTGCGCTTCGAGGTGCGCCCCGTGATCGCGGCCATCGACACGCTCATGATCGCGACGGTCCTGATCGCGCTCGGGATCGCCGCCAAGCTGATCGGAATCCGTCGCATCCGGATCGGGTGATGGCATGAACTACGTGATTTCCTCGCTGCTGGTCGTGTTGACCTGGGGACTCTGGAGCCTGGGAGCCAAGTGGACCGCCCGCTCCGGAAACGGGGGGCACGTGGCGCTCATGTCGTGCCTGGGGGCACTGGCCTTCCTCGTGCTCTGGAGCGCCTGGGAGCGCGTCGGCGGCGGCCGGAGTCCGTTTGCCATCGGCGCGGCCTCGGGCCTGTCGTTCGCCTTTGGGATCGGGCTGGGCGCCGGCTTGCTGTTCTTCTACCGCGCACTGGAGACCGGACCGGCCTCGGTGGTCGTGCCGCTCACCGCGCTCTACGTCCTGATCCCCGCGCTGGTCGGATTGGCCTTCCTGGGGGAGTCCCCGACGGCGCCCAGGGTGTTGGGCATCGTTTTTGCGGTGCTGGCGGTCGTGTTCTTGAGCCGTTGAAAGGAGTTCTCGTGGAGCAAACGGAACGGTTGGAAGCGATCACGCAAGGCGTGGCCGCCATGGACAAGGCCGGGGTGATCGCGAGCGTGGAGGCCGCGCTGGAGGAGGAAGTCGCCCCCATGGCGGTGATCCAGGCGGGCCTGGCGCCGGGGATGCAGCGCATCGGCAAGCGCTTCGCCGCCGGCGAGTGCTTCGTGCCCGAGGTCTTGCTGGCCTCCAAGGCGCTCTACGCGGGCCTGGCGTTGGTCGAGCCGCTGCTGCCGCCGGCCGCCGCGTCGAGCGAGGTGCGCGTGTTGCTGGGCGTGGTGGCCGGGGACGTGCACGACATCGGCAAGAACATCGTCAAGCTCATGCTGAGCACCTCGGGCTTTTCGGTGGTGGACCTGGGCAAGAACGTCAAGGCCGAACAGTTCCTGGAGGCCATCGAGACCCACGAGCCCCAGGTGGTGGGCATCTCGACCCTGATGTCGCCCACCATCAAGACCGTGGAACGCACGATTCGTACGATTCGCGACGCCGGCCTGGCCGACGGCCTGACGATCGTGGTGGGCGGCGCGCCCCTCAACGCCGAGCTGGCCGAGCAGATCGGCGCCGACCTGTACGCGCGCGACGCCGACGAGGCCGTACGCGCCCTCTCGGCGCGCTACGCGCTCCCGGTGGAATCGTGACGCCCCAGGAGCGTGTGCTGGCCACGTTGGGCGGCCGACCTGCCGACCGCGTGCCGGCCGTGCCCATGGTGGCCGGCGACCACGCCGCGCGCCTCTGCGGCGTCCCGCTGGCGCGCATCTACGAGGACGGCCCGACGCTGGGGCGCGTGCTGGTCGAGGCGACCCGCCACTACGGGCTCGACGCCGTGATCGTGTTCTCGGACGTGGCCGTCGAGGCCGAGGCCATCGGCGCCGAGCTCGAGTTCCCCGAGGAGGGCATCCCCTTCGTGGTCGCGCCCACGGACGAGCTGCGTTGCCCGGACCCGCTGCGCGACGGGCGCATGCCGCTCATCCTGGAGGCCACGCGCGCCTGCCGGGACGCGCTCGGCGAGGAGGCGCTCGTGTTCGCCTCGATCAAGGGGCCGTTCTCGTTGGCCACGCTGATCAGCGAGCCCGAAGCGTTTTTCAGCGCGCTGCTGAGCGATCCCGATGCCGTACACGGGAAGGTCGCGTTTGCCACCCAAGTTCAGATGCGCTACGCCGACGCCGCCATCGCGGCCGGCGCCACGGCCTTGTTCGTGGGCGACCCGTTTGCCACCGGCGAGCTGATCGGCCCCGACTTCTACGAGCGCTTCGCCCTGCCCTACTGCCGCCAGCTCGTCGACCACATCCACGCCGCGGGGCGCCCGGTCGTCCTGCACATCTGCGGGGAGACGGCTTGCCTGCTCCCGCTCATCCCGCGCACGGGGGCGCAAGCCTTCAGCGTGGACGAGATCGAGCTGGCCGCCGCGCAGCGCGCCCTGGCGGGGGAAACGGTGCTGATGGGCAACGTCAGCACGTCGCTGCTGCGCGACGGGACGCCGCAAGCGGTCCACGAGGCGGCGCGGGACTGTCTGCGGGCGACGCGCGGGCACCCGTTCCTGCTGTCGGCGGCCTGCGACGTGCCGATGGAGACGCCCGAGGAGAACGTGTTCGCGCTGGTGCGCGCCGCCCGGGAGTGGGACGGATGAGCAAGACGATCGCCGTGCGTACGGCCCGGGGCCAAACCGCCTTGGATGTGCTGCGGGCGCGGGGGGTTTTGCTCGCTTCGGAGTGCGGCGGGCGCGGGACGTGCGGGACCTGCCGCCTGCGCGTGCTGGCAGGGGGGTTCGCCTCGCTGACCGAGGTCGAACGGGCGCTGCTCAGCGAGGCCGAGCGCGCGGCCGGCACGCGGCTCGCCTGCCGCCTGCGCGGCGCGGGCACGGTGCGGGTTCGGGAGGAGGGGAGCGCGTCGCGGACGCTGTCCCTGGCCGGGGACCGCACGGGGGACGCCGCGCCGCGCTACGGGGTCGCAATCGATCTCGGCACGACCACGCTGCGGCTGTCGTTGCTGGATTTCGCCAATGGGGAGCGCCTGGGCGCGGTGCAGGCACTCAACGCGCAGGCTGGTTGGGGCGCGGACGTGATGACGCGCATGAGCTGGGCGCTGGAGGCGCCGGAGCACGCGCGCCGACTGGCCGAAATCGTTCGTGGTCAACTCAGCGGGGAGATCGAGCAACTCGCTCAAGCCCACCACCTCCGTCCCGACCAAGTCGAACGCGTCGCCGTGGTGGGCAACACGGCCATGACGCACCTGCTCACCGGGACCGAGGTCGAGCCGCTGGCGCTGTTCCCCTACGCCTCGCCGCTGGAGGGGCGCGGCGCCCTGCGCCTCGCCGCCGCCGACTGGGGCTGGAACCTGGCGCCGGGGGCGGACTGCGTTGTCTTGCCCGTGCTGCGCAGCTTCGTGGGCTCGGACCTGCTGGCCGATTTGATCCAGGTCGGCATGGGCGAGTCCGGGGCGATGACGCTGCTGCTCGACCTGGGGACCAACGGCGAGGTCGCGCTCGGGAATCGTGAGATAATCTGGTGTGCCAGCGCGGCGGCCGGTTGCGCCTTCGAGGCCACCAGCCTGCGCTGCGGCGTGGGCGCCCGCCCCGGCGCGGTGTGGCGCGTGCGGACGAAAGGGGACGCAATCCGGTGCGACACGCTGGAGGACGAACCGCCCATCGGATTCTGCGGCTCGGGCGCGCTGAGCGCGCTGGCGCTGCTGCGCCAACAGGAACGCCTGCAGGCCGACGGCCGCATCGCCCCCGCCGAGCCGAGCCACGCGCGCAACGGGGACGCCTCGGTCTGGCTGACGCCCCGCTTGCACGTCACCCAGGACGACGTGCGCCAGATCCAACTGGCCAAGGGGGCCATCGCCGCCGCGACCGGCGCCCTGCTGGACCGGGCGGGCGTGCGCGCCGACCGACTGGAGCGCGTCGTGCTGATCGGGAACTTCGGCCGCAATCTGGACGTGCCCGCCGCGCTTGCGCTGGGCCTGCTGCCACCCGTGCCGGCCGCGCGCGTCGAGGTGTGCCAGGAGGCCACGCTGCTGGGGGCCGAACGGGCGCTGTGCCGCCCCGAAACGCTGCGGGCATACGAGCGCCTGGCCGCCGAGGTCGCCTGGGTGAGTCTGGTCGAGCTGGAGGACTTCGCCGACCGCTTCGCCGCGGGGATGCGTTTGAGCCCGCAGGAGGCGTTCCACTCGCTGCCGGAGGAGTACAACTGAGGTGACGACATTGACAGCACACGAGCCGTTGAGTTCGGAAACGAACGCGGACGCTTCGAGGTACGAGCCGATCGAACGGGTGCGGGCCGACGCGGAACGCTACCTGCGCGAGCAAGCCGAGCGGGGCGCGGTGCTGGTGGGCAGCGTCTACGGTTTCGCGCCGCCCGAGCTGATCCGCGCCTGCGGGGCCGTGCCGGTGCGGCTCTCCCGCTCGGGCGGGTTCGAAGCGCAGCAGCGCGGCGAGCAGTTGATCGCCAGCACGTGCACGTACTGCAAGGCCCTGGTGGGCAGCGCCGACGATTTCCCGCAGGCCGCGTTGTCCCTCCTGGTGGGCGATGGGCTTTGCGAGGCCCTGCGCCGGGCGGTCGAGGTGTGGGCGGAACGGTTGGAGCGGCCGGTCCACGCCATGTCGGTGCCGCGCGTGGGCGGTCCCGGCGCGCTGGGCCACTATCTGGACGAGCTGCGCGAACTGGCGGGGGTCGTGTGCGGCCTGACGGGCCAGTCCTTGGACCACGGCCGCTTGCGGGCCGAGCTGGCAGCGGGCAACCGCGCCCGCGCGCTGCTGCGGGAGATCAACGATCATCGCTGTTTCGAGCCGCCGCGCTTGCGCGCCAGCGAGCTGTGGACGTTGACCGCCGCGGCGGCCCAGCTTCCACCGGAGCGGGCGCTGGCGGCGCTGGGAGGCGTACTGCACGAGCTGCCGCAGAGGCCGCCCCTGGGCGCGGCGAAGGGAAAACGCCTGCTCTGGTTCGGCAGCCTGCTGGCCCAGGACGACCGCGCGTGCGTCGAGCTGGTCGAGGGGGCGGGCGGCCACATCGCCTCGGACGCGCTGGGGGAAGGGCAGGGGGCGTTCTGGCACGATTTCGCGCTCGACGACGACCCCTGGCGCGCGCTGGCCCACGGCGCGCTGG
>CAZNGF010000028.1:0-20961 GCA_964572855.1 uncultured Thermotogae bacterium
AGATGATGGCCGTGCCGTGCTGGTCGTCGTGGAACACGGGGATGTTCATCGCGCGCTTGAGCCGTTCTTCGATCTCGAAGCACTCGGGCGCCTTGATGTCCTCCAGGTTGATCCCGCCGAAGGTGGGCTCCAGCAGCTTGACGGCCTGGATGAACGCCTCGGGGTCGCGCGCTTCGAGCTCGAGGTCGAACACGTCGATGTCGGCGAAGCGCTTGAACAACACGCCCTTGCCCTCCATCACGGGCTTGCTCGCCAGCGGCCCGATGTCGCCCAGTCCGAGCACGGCCGTGCCGTTGGTGATCACGGCCACCAGGTTGCCCTTGTTGGTGTAGCGGAACGCCTCTTCCGGGTCGCTTTCGATGCGCCGGCACGGCTCGGCCACGCCGGGGCTGTAGGCCAGCGCGAGGTCGCGCTGGGTGAGCGTGGGCTTGGTGGGCACGACCTCGGTCTTGCCGGGCGGGTCCGTGTGATAGGCGAGTGCGTCCTGTTCCAACGACATGGCGGTCACTTCCTTAGAATGGCGCAGGGTGGGAAACATTGTAAGGCGCTGCGGGAGAAATGCGAAATGATGCGGGACAGTTGGATTTATGACCGGCGATGGCGCGCCGACGGGCTCGCGCACAGTGGTGCGCCCGAGAGGACTCGAACCTCTGACTTCTTGCTCCGGAGGCAAGCGCGTGGGAGAGAGCGTTAAGTGCTTCCCACGGTAGGGATTCTTTTTTTCGAGGTGGATGATCTTGCCCGTGTCGAGGTCAACGGCGATGACGCCCAGGTCGAACTCGGCGTGGTGTGGGAACATCTTGTTCAAGCGTGCAGACAACAGGAATCGCATACCCCAGCTTGCTTGAGATAGGTGTCCCGTCACGCTTTTTCAGGTACGTGTGGTAGAATCCAGGTTCCTCAAGCCTCCGGCACTGGCGAATCTCGTAGAAGCTCATGAAGTCGGTTGATTCTCCTTGGGCAAGCCGAACTCGTTTGTTCAATAAGCTTTTCTTCTCTTGCTGGGTCAACTCTCGGGTGTCATGAATGTCGACAAGCTCTGCTTCGTATTTGACCAGTGGTTTGTCGCCAGTGGGCGTGAAATAGATGCGCGTATAGATGCGCGTCTTGCCTTGTTCTTCGAGTACTGATCGTGCCGCAGTCCAGGGCCAATTCGAATGGAAGACCGGGGAATCACTCTTCCTCTCGCAAGCTTGGTCAAGTAGTACCGCGTGATTCTTGATGTGAACATAGAATTTGGTCGACATGCATCCTTCCTTTTGCTGCGTTGGACTACCTCTCCTCAAACCCCTGAGCGCGGAACTTGAGGGTGCGGCAGTTCTCGGTGACGGTGCGGATGACGCCGTCGGGGACGCCGTCGGGGACCTCGGCTTCGATCTCCAGCGTGATCCTGACGTTGGCGCCCTCCAGCAACGCGAGGTGTTGCACGATCTCCTCGGCCACCTGGCCGGCCTTGCTACCCATGCGTTCGGCATCCAGCTCAATTCCTCCCCCCAGCGGGGGGAGGTTAGGAGGGGGGCCAGAGGAGCCAGAGGGGCCATGCAACGCATCCCAAATCCGCGTCAGCACGCCCTCAAGGTTCTCAAAGACCTCGTGATTCCAGAAGCGTATCACTCGAATGCCGTGTCTCTCCAGATAAGCAGTTCGCTCAGCGTCTTTGGCCTTGACATCGTCGGTGTTGTGCTGTCCGCCATCGAGTTCGATGGCCAGCTTGGCGGAGACGCAATAGAAATCCAGCACGAAGCGCTCCAGGGGATGTTGCCTGCGAAACTTGAAGCCGTCGAGCTGTTTGCCGCGCAAGCATTGCCAGAGCAATTGCTCTGCGTCGGTCATGTTCTTGCGCAGGTCGCGGGCGGCTTGTAGCAGGGTCTGCGGGATGGGGGTTGGGTGCCAATGTGCGCTTTGTGCCCCCCTCCCAGCCTCCCCCCGCTGGGGGGAGGAGTGAAAGCCGGCGGCTTTGGCATCTTGGAGCACGCGCTCCCGCGCCTCGCCCACCAAATCGCTGAACGTCGTCAGCGCCACCAGTTGGCGCGGGGTGAAAGCATCTCCCCATGTGTACATCCCATACATGGGAAGTCGATCAACATCATGGCACGGCGTAGTGACCAATTGGTCTGGTTTCCAAGTAGGATTTGCTGAACGCGCAATAGACTCATGTTCTGGATCTGGAGGGAAATAGACTCTTCCTCTCTTCCCTTCAGCAACAATTGCCAAAGGCATTTCGCTCATACGCCCTGCCTGTGCCTCATCCCGAATGTACGGAAGTTGGGCTTGCCCCTCACAAGTCAGGCATCTAGCGGCCCTATTCTTCATCGTCCCGTCAGGGGCTTCTCCTTCTCCTATCCTGACCTCAAAGCGCACCGTCTTATTCGTTTTATCGACGATCGGCTCCACCCACGCCTTCTTGTTCTTCTTGGTGGAAAGCGCGAACGAGCGGACCAGGGGCATTTGTGCACCGCAGGCGGGGTTGGGGCAGGTCACGGTGCGCGCCCAGAGCCAGGCGATGACGGTCAGCTCGTCGCCGGGTTTGAAGCCCTGTGCCTTGAGGTCGGCGCGCTGGTCCAATAACTCGTCGGTGAGCTGCACCTTGGGATACAGGTGGCCAATGCGCTTTTCGGCCTCGTCGCGCATCCACTGGCCGTAGTAGCGCACGTCGTCGGCCAGCCCTTGCGCGCCCTTCCAGCTGCGGGTCAAGAGCTCCTCTCCCGGCTGAGAACTGGCCCCCCTTCTCTCCCCCCTCCTAACCTCCCCCCGCTGGGGGGAGGGATATTGGGAGGCAATGTCCCCCTGCTGGAGGGAGGAACTCTCCTCCCTCCCCCAGCGGGGGAGGGTCGGGGTGGGGGCCGTGGGGGCTGCGTCGGGATTCACGGGCGGCTTGCCGGCGAACTTGGGCGGAATTTCGATGAGCGCCTTGGTAATCAGCACGGCCACGGGGTTGAGGTCCGAACCGTGGGCCTCCATCCCGAGCCGCTGCGCCTCCAGCGGAATCGAGCCGCCGCCGCAGAAGGGGTCCAGCACGGGCGGCGGGTTGCCGTCGGTGGCTTTTAGAATCTCCTTGCGCGCGTCCTCCAGCGCTTTGACCGCTGCCGCGTCTTTCCCGTTGACGGCCTCCCACTGGACCATGCCTTCGATGATCGAAAACAGCCGCTTGCGCTCCTTCTCCTGCGCGGCTTCCGTAGGGAAGAGGTCCGGCCGGCTGGCGGGCTCGTCCACGATGGAGGCAAACAACACGGCCCGGCACGCCGCCAGCGGCCGCCGCGCCCACCACAGGTGCAAGGTGGACGGGTGGCCATGCCGAATGGACTTCTCCCGCGCCGACTGCGCGTTGATCGCCTCCAGCGGCAATGCGACTTCGATGAGTTTCTTGGTCATGCGTTCACTCCCGTCGCGGGTTGGCTTGTTGGGCAATTTCCACGATGCGATCGAGTTTCTGCCGCACTTCGTCGTCGATTTCCGCAGCCGGCACGTAAGGGGCGAGCATGTGGTAGTCGGTCTTGCGCATCAGGTTGGGCAAGTTCAGCTTACCGTAGAAGTTTTCGAATAAAGGGTCGAGGAAATCGTCGCTTGCCTTGACGTCCGGACCCCACGGCGAGGGCCTGCGAAGCGATGCCAAAGCCGCTTCCACTTCGGCGATGGCCTCTTCCATGGTCTCACGCCACGTTTGACTGAACAGGTCGCCTTGCTGAATCCGACCTTGCTCCTCGGCGAAGTTCAGCAGGGTGTCTTGCTGGCACAGGTAGTTCTCCAGCTCACGTTGTCCCCACATGAGCTGCGGGAGGTTGGGGTCAGCGGGTGGGGGCTGTTCGAGCCGATCGTAGAGCGCAACCCCCACCAAGTCGCCCTTGGCTTCGCGCAGACCGTAGAAATGCTCTTGCGCTTTGCGGGGCTGATTCCCCACGTAGTGAACAAACGGGCGCTCCAGAACGTCTTGGGCCGGATGATCCAGTTGCGCTGCGAGCGCGCGCAGAATGGCCAAATCGGTCGATCCTTCCAGATAGAGCACCCAACCGCATTCCTCTGCCTGATAGTAGTGCTCGAAGCCGATTTCCTTGAGCGCTTTCATGACCTGGCTGCCACGGTCGTCAATCCTGTGGGGCCGGCCGACGAAGGCGATGACGACGTCACGGTCGGCGGCCTCGTTGAGCAGCACCTCGGAATGGCTGGCGGCGAGAATCTGGCTTTCAGTTGCGGATGCCATTTCGCTTAGGATCTGATAGATCTGGCGCTGACGTAAGATCTCCAAGTGGGCATCGGGTTCGTCGAGCAACAGCACGGAGCCTGGGTTGACAGCCATGTGAGCCAGCAAGAGCAACGTCTGCTGTTGGCCACGGCCGCTGGATGAGATGTCCAAGAGGACGTTGTCTCGCGTTTTGTACGACATCACGATCTCGCCGCGTTCGGTGATGTACTCCGGCTCGTTCAGTTTGATTCCAAACAGCGCTTCCATCTGATCGACCAGCATGTCCCACTTGTTGGCCCCATCTTTTCCCTGCAAGACTTGATGGCACAGGTTTCTTAGAACTTCGGCGGTTCTTCCTTCCCCTAAGCGAACGTTGATCGCGCCGTGATCGAGCCGGGTTTCGTTCGAAGCCAGTCCAGACATGGGGGGCAAGTACGCAATGGGCAACTGCGAAGCCTCTTGGGGAACCACCATGCGCTCGCCGTCCCCTTGCCGCAGGGAGCGACAATAAAAGGACTCTTCGTTCGCGTAGTAGAATTCCAATCCACAGGTCCAGGTTTTTCCTTTTGAGACGCCCTCCGCGATGATGTCGATAAAGATCTTCTGGGTTCCGCCTCCGCGGGCGGCCTGTTGGGTGTGTAAATCCCGCCAGAGGAGCTTCGCCGTGGGCGTTGGCACAGCGATGAGGTCGCGCCGGTTGATGGTGACGCCGGGACGCTTTTCCGGAACCTCACCCGCGCCTCGCTTTTCGATCCAGCGCTTGACGCCGATATCCCACAACGCTAAAGCCTGCAATGCCGACGACTTCCCGGCGTTGTTGGGACCGACCAAGACCACGCGGTCCCCCAAATCCAGTTCGACCTCGTCGAACAGTTTAAAGTTCCGCACGGTCAGCTTGGTCAACATGAGCGTTCCCCTTCCTGCTCCCTTGAAAACCGGCGCTGGATCTGCATGTTAGGCGCTATGCTCCACTTATGGATGTCGTCTATATTGAAATGAACCGATCCATTTCTTTTGGAGTTCGCTCAAATATTTGCGCGGCACGCAATCCAGTTTACACGCCGCGCAATTACGCGTACATCAGCCGGCCTTTGGGTTGCGGAATGGGGCGGCCCAGCTCGCGTGCCGTCTCGATCCACTCCTCAATCACCCGTTGGGCGTTGGCCACCGCCTGTTCGTAGCTCTGGCCATCCGCCATACAGCCCGGCAGCTCCGGAACTTCGACCACGAAGGACGCGTCTTCCTCGCTCCAGTAGATGATCAGCTCATACTTGATCGACATCGGTCTCTCCTAACCGGTACTTGACCAAGATTTCCCTGACCTGTTTGACCTGATAAACCTTGGCTTGGTTCCCTTTGGGTTGCAGATTGATGATCTCCTCAACGCCATCCTGCGTAAAGATGTGATGGTCGCCCTTGACCCTTTCCTCGAAGCCGAGGCGGATGAGCAACTGGCAAAGCGAAGAAAATTCGACGTTGGCATCCGCGCTGCCCGCCAGGATTTTCTGCATCAGTTTCGCATACTTCCCCATCGATTAATTCCTCTCGGGTCGCTCCGCTTTGGCGGCCAGCGCCTCGAAGTCGAACACCTCGCCCATGGCCCCGAAGTTCGGCTCGTTTTGGAACGGTCGGCGCAGGTAGCGCGGCGCGTGGGCTTGCCCGTCTTGGACGCGCACCAAGGCCAGGATGAAGTCCTCCGGCTTGTTCAGCCCGGTCAGGATTTGCGTCTTGGACACGAACACGCGCTTGGCGCCCTCCCCCTTGCCCTTGACCTCGATGAAGCGCATGTGGCCGGTCTCGGGGTCCTTGGACTCGATGTCGTAGCCGGGGTGGTTGGGCGGCATGGCCTTGGGTTCGTGGCCCAAGCTGCGCTCGGCTCCCATGACCGCCTCCATGGCCAGCGCCTCGATCTCCTGCCGGGTCTCGACGTCCGGGAAGGTGAGTTCCGGCGGGCCGCCCCGCTGCCGCAGCAATCCTATGGGAACGACCAGCGCGCCTCCAACCGCCACGGGCGGCCGGGTCTGCAGGTTGAGCGCCTGATTCAAGGCTTCCATGCGGGCCTTCAAGCGGCCTTGCAGCGCATCGGCGCGCTGGCGGGCGCGGGCCGAGTTGAGCTTGAAGTTCGACTTGCCCGCCAGCTCCTGCTCCTTGAGCTGGTTGGCCCGGCGGTCCCAGTAGTTGATCTCGTGGGTGAGGCGTTCTTTGACGGCCTTGCGCGTGGTCTCGACCCAGGCCGTGCGCCGCGCCTTGACCTCGCTCAGGTGCCGGGGGACAAGGCTTTCGACGGCGAAATCCAGCACGCGCGCTTCCAGGTCCCCCTTGAGCCAGTCGGCGCCCAGCTCGCGGCCGATCACGTCCATTTCTTCGCGGGTGGCCGGGCGGTAGTCGAGGTAGGGAGCGTAGCCGGCATCGTCGACCTCGCCCGCCTCGCCGATCGAGACGAACTGCAGCTGGCGCGAGATCAGGTGGCGCTTGTCGTCCTCGGCCGGCGCGCCGTCGAAGATGCTGTGTTCCAGGAAGAAGAGCGCGCGGATGGCCTCACCGTTGTCCTGCGGGTCGACCAACACCGTCCCCTGCTTCAGGACCTCGTGGTAGCGCTCCAGCACGACGTCGATGGTCGCGTTGAGTAGTGGGTGGCCGGGGCAGACGAACTCGGCGGTGGGCTTGTTGGGAACATGGATCAGGTCCTTTTCGAAGCAGACGCGCTCGTACTTGCTCAGCAGCGCGGCGCCGTGGCCGTGCTGGGCGTGGCGGTTGCGGATGGCCGAGGGGACGTGGGTCAGCTCGTAGCGGCCGGTCTCGCGCCGCCGCGCGCTTCCTCCCAGGCGCTTGAAGGCTTCTAGGAAGAAGTCGGCCACGTAATGGGGCTGGAGCCGGCGGGCCTGGGCACGGTCCAGATCCTCCTTGATGCGCATCACCTTGTCGACGCCGAGCGCGTCGGGAGCGAGCGCCTGCTCCTCGATCAGCTTGATCAGGCGCTCGTGGTCCAGCTCGCTGTCCACGGTCTCGTAGAGCTTCTGTTTGACCTCGGGCCGGTCGCCGTAGCGGATGGCCTCGATGAGCAGGTCCCGCAGCTTCTTCTCTTGGAACAGCGTCCCCAGCACGTTGAAGACGCGCCCCTGCAGCGCCGCGCTCTCGGCCTCCAGCTTCTTCAGCAGCCGGGAGAAGACCTCGCCCTCGCGCGTCTCGTCGGCGACCAGGTTCCACAGGTGGCACACCTCGGTCTGGCCGATGCGGTGGATGCGGCCGAAGCGCTGCTCGATGCGGTTGGGATTCCAGGGCAGGTCGTAGTTGATCATCAGGTGGGCGCGCTGCAGGTTGATGCCCTCGCCGGCCGCGTCGGTAGCCACCAGAATCTGCACGTCCTTGTTCTGCGTGAACTCCTGCTGGGCGTTGGCACGGTCCTCGCGCCGCATCCCGCCCGAGATGACTACGACGGCCTCGGGTCTGCCCACCAAGGTACGCAGGCGGGTGGCCAGGTACTTCACGGTGTCCAGATGTTCGGAGAAGATGACCAGCTTGCGCCGCACGCCGTCGGCGTCGAACATCTCCCGCTGGTTCAGCAACAGGGCCGACAGCTCCTCCCACTTGCGGTCCGTGTTGCTGGTGCGGACGCGCTTGGCCAGTTGCTCCAGGCGGGACAAGCTCTTGATCTCGGTTTCCAGCTCTGCGATGGTCTCCGCGGCCGTGGCCTGGTCGACCAAGCGTTCTTCCAGGGACTCGACCTCGGCGTCGGGCGCGTCCTCTAGCTCGTCGAGCGCCTCGTCATCGAGTTCCGGCAGCTCGCCCCTCAGACGATGCAAGACTTCGGCGCCCCGTCTGTTGATCCGTTCCTCGTTGCGGCGCGCCTCCAGGCGCTCCCGCCTGCGGATCAGGGACTGGTAGATGGCCTCGGGCGAGGAGGCCAGCCGCCGCTGCAGGGTCGTGAGCGCGAAGCCCACCGTGTTGCCGCGCTTGCCCTGTCCCTCGCGCTTGAGGCGGTCGACGCGGTTCATCTCGTTGCGCACGTACTCGGTAACCTCGTGGTAGAGCGCCTCCTCCAGCTCCGAGAGCGTGTAGGTAACCGTGTAGGCGCGCCGCTCGGGAAAGAGCGGGGTGCCGTCGAACTTCTTCAGGTCCTCCTTCTGCATGCGCCGCATGAGGTCGGAGGCGTCCTTGTCGTGCCTGTCCGGCCGGTAGCGCCCCTCGAAGCGGTCGCCGTCCAGCAGGGAGAGGAAGAGCTGAAAATCCTCCTCCTTGCCGTTGTGGGGCGTGGCCGACATCAGCAGGAAGTGCCGGGTGAGCCGGCTCAGCAGCTCGCCGAGGCGGAAGCGTTTGGTGGTCTTCAACTCGTTGCCGAAGTAGTGGGCCGACATCTTGTGTGCCTCGTCGACGATCACCAGGTCCCAGTCCACGGCCTTGAGCTTGTCGGGGATGGCGTCGTCCCGGCTGAGCTGGTCCAGGCGGGCGATGGCCAGGTCGTAGTCCTGGAACACGTTGCCCGTCCTGGAGGTCTCCATCTTCTCGCGGGTGATGATCTCAAACCCCAGGTGGAACTTCTGCGCCAGTTCGTCCTGCCACTGCTCGACGAGGTTGCCGGGCACGACGATGAGGCAGCGCCGCACGTCCTCGCGCAGCAGCAGCTCGCGAACGAGCAGGCCGGCCATGATGGTCTTGCCGGCGCCGGGGTCGTCGGCCAGCAGGAAGTGCAGCGGCTGGCGCGGCAGCATCTCCTCGTAAACCGCCTCGATCTGGTGGGGAAGCGGCTGGATCAGCGAGGTGTGGACGGCCAGTAACGGGTCGAACAGGTGCGCCAGCTCGATGCGTCGGGCCTCGGAGACGAGCCGGAACACCGCGCCGTCGGCGTCGAAGCGCCAGGGCAGCCCCTCCTCGACGACCTCCAGGTCGGCCTCCTGGTCCCGGTAGACGAGCGTGTTGCTCACCTGTCCCGCCTTGGTCTTGTAGGTGACCTCGGCGGCCGAGGTGCCGTACCACTTGATGTCGACCACCTGGACGGACTGGCCCGACAACACGCCCTCGACCCACGCGCCGCGGTTGAGTTCCTCAAGCTTTGCCAAGTCGGCTTCCTTCTGTGGTGAATGTCATGGACGGGTCATGCAATACAATTCAGCCATTCTAGGTTGATCCCCTACCTGTGTTCAAGGGCGCAATCAGTGGCAAAGCCGATACCTAATCGGGAGAGAGGCCCCCATCAGCCCGCGGTGGCCGATAGGAGAGGATGTGTCAGACGGAAGAAGTGCTTCAAAAGCGAGGCCGTGGTGCGCCCGAGAGGACTCGAACCTCTGACTTCTTGCTCCGGAGGCAAGCGCTCTAATCCACTGAGCTACGGGCGCGCGCTTCCCCATTGTAGATGGGTCTTGCCGGGCTGTCAACGCGGCGTTGGCGCGCTTGAGCGCTAGAGCGCCCGCCACGCCTCAAGCATGGTCCGCACGCGCGCAGGGTCGACCGGATGGGTCGGGACGCCGTCGCGTTTGAGGGCCGTGCCCACGATGAAGCCGTCGGCGTGCGGGGCCAGGGTTGAAAGCGACTCGGGCGTGACGCCGCTGCCGAGCCAGACCGGCGCCTCCCCGGCCGCGGCCTTGACGGCTTGCAGGCGCTCGGGGTCGACCGGCTGCCCCGTGCCCGCGCCCGAGACCACCAGGATATCGGCCAGGCCGCGCTGGACGGCGTCCTTGACCTCGTCCTGGAGCGGGTAATCCGCCAGCGGCGCGGAGTGTTTGACGGCGACGTCGGCCACGACCCGCACGTCCGCGCCCAGCTCCCGGCGGTAGCGCAGCAGCTCGTGGGCGATGCCCTGGACGATGCCCTGGTCCGTCACGCGCGCGCCCGTGAGCACGTTGACGCGCACGAAGGCCGCCCCGGCCGCCGCGGCCACGGCCAGCGCGCTCAGGCCGTCGTTGCGCAACACGTTGATTCCCAGCGGCAGATCGCAGGCGCGCCGCACGGCCAGCGCCAGCGCGCTCAGGTGCGTGGCCGTGTGCGTCGGGACGCGCCCGGGGAAGAAGGGCGCGTCGCCGAAGTTCTCGAGCAGGAGCGCGTGGACGCCGCCCTGCGAGAGCGCCTCGGCATCCCGCAGCACGGCGCGCTCGACCGCCGCGAAGTCGCCGCCGTAGCGGGGCGAGCCCGGCAGCGGCGGCGCGTGCAGCATGCCGATGACCGGCTTGGCGACGTCGACGAGCGCGCTCATAGCGGGAGCCTTGTTTGCACCACCAGGAAGGGACCGCCCAGGTCTGCCGGGGGACCCGCAAAGGCCAGCAGGCCGAACGGGTTGGAAAACCCGCTGGTCTGGCGCCAGCCCGAGAGCCAGGGCGTCCAGAGGTAGCCGCCCCAGACCCGAAGCAGGAAGTCGCTGCCCGTCACCGCCAGCTCGTACTGCAGGTAGGGCGCCAACCACGCGCCCCAGCGGTAGACCTGGGAGAGCTGGCCGCGCGTGGGTTGGAGCACGGCGTCGAAGTCGAGTGCGAGCCCCTTGCGGACCGCCAATTGCGCCCAGTTGGCCCCGCCGGCCGCGCCGGCGCTGAGCCGGCCCGCCCGCAGCGGGCGCACGGTCCAGTCCAGCACGCCGCCCAGGTAGAGCCCGTCGAGCGAGACCTCGTCGCCGCCGCGCAGGTTCCAAACCAGCCCCGTCAGCCCCCAGCCCCAGCGCGCGTCCTCTTGCGGGAAAAGCGCCGACCATCCCTGCACGGGGGTGCCCTCCGGCAGGGCGCGGTAGCCTTCGGATTCGAGTCGTTCGTTGAGGTCGGACAAGTCTAGCATCATCCAGCCCACGCCCGGCGCCGAGTCCGGCGACTGGGCGCTTGCGGGGGACGCGGCGACCGCGAGCAGCAGCAGCGACGCCAACACGGATTTCATGGCCACCTCCGGACGGCAAGTGTAGCGGAGGGGGCGCGGCTTTCCAACCGCTTCAGGCGTGGAGCGTTTCGCCCTCCGGCGCGGCGCGCGGCGCCCGCCCGTTGGCCGCGGCGCCGAAGCGCGCCTCGAGTTGGCGGTGTCGGAAGGCGAAGATGCGCTCCAGGTCGGGACCCACGAACCACCATTGGACCAGGGCCCCGCCGGGCACGGCGTAGTCCACGCGGTCGCGCACCAGCGTGCCGCCGTCGCGCGCCTCGAAGCTGTGCTCGTGGACCCAGCGCCGATAGGGTCCCTTGCGCTGCGCGTCCACGAAGCGGTGGGGCGGGTCCCAGGCCGTGATCTCGCTGCGCCAACGCAGCGGCAGGCCGCGCACCCGCAGCTTGTAGTCGATCAAGAGCCCCGCGCGCATGTCGAGCGGGCCGGGGGTGTGCAGCTCGAACTTGAGCCAGGGCGGGGTGAGCGCCTCCAGGTTGTGCGCGTCGGCGAAGAACGGGAACACCTGGTCCAGCGGTGCGGGCAGCCAGAGTTCGGTCTTCAACTGAAATGTTTTCATCTCAACCTCGTTGCAGACAATCCCGCAGGGCAGGTTCGAGCTCGGGGTGGGCGAACGCGTAGCCGTCTCGCTGTGCCCGCTCGGGGACGACCCGCTTGCTCCCCAGCAGCTCGTTGGAGAACTCGCCCAGCACGAGCTTGAGCGCGAACGCCGGGGCGGGCAGAAAGGCCGGCCGCTTCAGAACGCGGCCCAGCGTTTTGGCGAAGTCGCGCTGGCGCACCGGTTCCGGCGCGGTCGCGTTGACCGGGCCGGACAGCTCGCCGTCGAGCGCGCGTCGAATCAGGCCCGCCACGTCGTCGCGGTGGACCCAGGACCACCACTGCCGTCCCGAGCCCAGCGGCCCGCCGGCCCCGAGCTTGAAGGGCAGCAGCATGGCGTCCAACGCCCCGCCGCCGGGCCCCAGCACGATCCCGATGCGGGGGCGCACGACGCGCACGCCGGCTTCCTCGGCGCGCATCGCCTGCGCCTCCCAGTCGCGGCAGACGCGGGCCAGGAAGTCGTCCCCCGGCTCGGCCTCCTCGCTCAGGGTCTCCTCGCCGCGGTCGCCGTAGTAGCCGACCGCGCTGGCCGAGACGAGCACCTCGGGCTTGCGGTCCAGCTTGGCGATCACCTCGACCAGGTGCTTCGTGCCCAGCGCGCGCGTCTCGTAGATCAGCTCTTTCTTGGCCGCGGTCCAGCGCCCCGAGACGCTCTCGCCGGCCAGGTGCACGACCGCGTCCGCCCCCTCGAGCGCCTCGCGCGGCGCGTACTCGCGCACGGCGTGCCAGGGGTGGGCCGCGCTCAGCGCGGGTAGCGTCTCTTGCGCGCTGTCCGGGTCGCGCGTCAGGGCGACGAGTTCGTGCCCGTCGGCGGCCAACATCTGGCAGAGCCGCCGGCCGATGAAGCCGGTGGCTCCCGTCAAAACGATTTTCATTTGAGAATCACCCAGGCCATTGTAGCAGCGGCCAGTCCCCCGAGCGCAATCCAGACCGCGTGGAGCCAACCGGGACCGCCCTCGACCTCGTGGAAGCGCGCCGGCGGCCACGGCCAGGAGCAGGACGAGTCCCCAGGCCAGCGGGTGGGCGCGTGTGATCGCGTGCACGTTGGTCCTTTCCGTGCAGGAAGGTGGGGCCGGGAACGCAGCGGCTCCCGGCACCCCCAAGGAGGTTGCGTGCCTCGTCAGAGGCGCCAGATCGCGGCCAGCGCGAGCGCGCCGGCCAGCGCCAGCATGCTTGCCAGTGAAATCAACCCGTTCCGATCCATGGCGGCGCGCTGGGCGGCCAACTCGCCGTCCACCGCGGGCAGGGCGGCCAGCGTGTCGTTGCCGGCCAGGCCGATCGCGAAGACCGTGTAGGTCTTGCCGGCCTGCAGCGTCACGCCCGGCACGCTCAGCGCCACGGTGTCCGTGCCGCTCAGGCGGACCTCGAGATCGAAGCTGCCCGGCTCGACGCCCAGGTAAGCACCCGCCTCGCGGAAGCTCACGTTCTCGAACAAGACGGGCCCGCCGGCCACGGCCACGTCCACCGCCGGGGCGTCCGGCGAGGCGTGGACGAAGCGCACCTCGGCCTGGTCCATCGCCGGCGCGCGGTCGTCGACCAGCACGACCGGACTCAGATCGTCGGCGCCCAGCAGGCCCGTGGCCGCCACGGTGTAGGCCGTCCCGGCCTCGAGCGCGACGGTGGCGTCGATCACGATGGGGTCGGTTTGACCCGCGGGACTCACCTGGATGCGATATTCGCCGGCGGGCAAGCTCAGGTAGTCGCTGAGCGCCTGAAAGGGCACATCGGTCAGCGTGCGCTCGCCGTTCACCCAGATGTCGACGGCCGGCGCGTCGGGCGACAGGTGGGCCACGCGCAGTTGCGCGGTGTCCTGCGCCAGCGCGGCGAAACCGAACAGAACCACCAGCATAAGGCTCAAAGCAACGGAAATGCGGTTCATTTGACAAGTTCCTTTCGTGTGCGTTAGTGTTTGGGCTGTCCGCTTCTTTCAACGGCCGGGGCTGGGTTCCTCACAACCCGCCTCGGCCTTGTTTTCCCGAGGGCACGCGCTCGATCCCGCTCCGGGCCGTTCCGACGAGCGCCAGCGTGCTCAATTGGGTCACCTCCCTTTCCTCGTGTTCGCAACGCCCGCCCGTGTGCGCTTGACAATCCCGTAGAATATTTATAACATATAGCCGTGGATTTGTCAAATATATTCTACAGATCCGATAGAAAATAGCTCACGGAGGCGCTCATGGCGCATGACGGCACGCTCAACGATCTGGGACAGCGCTACTTGGAGGCCGCACTCGGCGGCGACGAGGTCCAGGCCGACCTCGTGGTGCAGGAGGGGATCCAGCGCGGGTTCGGCCCGACGAAGTTATACATGGAGGTCTTGATCCCCTCGCAGTTCGAGCTGGGCCAGCGCTGGCACGACGGCCAGATCAACGTGGCGCAGGAGCACCTGGCCACCCAGATCACGCTGAGCCAGATGGACCGGATGCGTGCGCGCATCAACGTGCGGAGCAAACTCAACAAGCGGGTCGCGGTCACCGCGGTCGAGGGGGAGCCGCACTCGCTCGGACCGCGCGTCGTGGCGGACTTCTTGTACTTCGACGGCTGGCGGGTGCGCTTTCTGGGGGCCGACACCCCGACCGCCGATCTTGTCGAATTTATACGACAAAACGGGAGCGACCTGGTGGCGCTCTCGGTCACGCTGGCCGACAACCTGCCCGCCGCGCGGGCGGCCGTACGGGCGTTGCGGGCGCTGGGGCGGGGGCGTCCCCAGATCCTGGTCGGCGGCGCGGCGCTGCAGGCCCAGCCGCAGCTGGCCGAGGAGATGGGCGCGGACGGGACCGCCTTCGACGCGCTCGAAGCCATCCAGGCCGCCCGTCGGCTGGTGGGCGTCAACGGCCAGGACGCATCGCTCTCCGACTACCTCAAGGCCGTGGGCGAGCGCGTGCAAGCGCTGCGCAAGGCCAACGGCTGGAGCCAACAGGCGCTGGCCCAGCGCTCCGGCCTGGATCGTACCTACATCAGCGCGGTGGAACACGGCAAGCAGAACATCACGCTGGGCGCGGTCATGAAGCTGGCCGACGCGCTCGAGGTGCCCACGTCCCACCTGTTGATGGGCCAAGACGGGGGCTGAGCGCGTCAGAACGCGCGCCCCCCGCTACCTTTGGCCGGAGCGCCCAAGGGCGGCTAGGATAGCCTTTCCCCCTACAGATTTAGACGCTTTCGATCCATTTGCTTGTGGGGCGAGCCGGTTGACTTGGGTGTCAATTTATGTTATGTTTATTTTTGCGCAAGGCAAATTGGAGCTTGGCCAAGGGAATCCGACAGACATAGCACACCCCGACGCATCGGGGTGGCGAGTTAGAACGCATCACCGCCGCAGGACCTTCGGACGCGCGCCAGGGTTTTGCCGTTGCACACCTCCGGCGACGGATTTTCCCCCAACGCGCGGACACACCCCAACCGGGCCCTGCGCGGCGACGTTGTCCCGGCAGGATTCGTCCTGAGTTTCCGTGAGAGGGACGGGGATGAGCCAAGGGGACCCTTCCCGAGCGCAAGGTTTGGGAAACGCTATCAGACAGCCCGGCGCCCTGCCCGCCGGGCTCCTGCCTTTTCACTTGCGCCGGACGCTGACCCGCCCTTCGGCCTCGTCTTGGGCCAACCGCGCGTCGAGCCAGTCGAGCGCCGTGCCCTCGCCCCCTAAATGCCCGAGAAAGAAGGCCGTCAGGTAGGCGCGCGCCGCCGCGCGCACGCGCTCGGAGGGGGTGTCGCCCCGGGGGCAGACGGCCCCGAAGCCGCCCTCGTCGTCGAGGTACTGGTTGTGGCCTACGTCGCGCTGGGTGACCTCGAGGGCCGGCGGGTTGGCCGTCTCAAAGAAGCGCTGGTAGTTCTCGGCCTCGGGCGCGCACGCGAAGCCGGTCGATGCCCGCTTGCCCAGGTCGTTGCCGATCAGCAGCAGCGGCGCTTGGATTTGTCCCATGCGCTCGGGCGCCACGCTGGGGTACTTGGGCGAGCTGGCCGTCGTGCCCGGCGGGCCGCCGCCGTCCACGGGGTCCAGAACCCCCACGGCGCGGACCCGCGCGTCCGCGCTCGCGCCCATCAGGCTGACCTTCCCGCCCAGCGAGTGCCCCGACAGCCCGATCGCGTCCAGCGCGATCCCGCCCTGCAACGGATGGTCGGGCCAGGCGTTCGCCTCGGCGTAGTGGGCCAGCACCGCGAGCAGATCGGCTTCCAAGTCGCGGTGGTCGACGCTCAGGCCCGTCTCGTAAGTCGGCAGCGCGACCACGAACCCGTGCGAGGCCAGCTGGTCCGCGTAGGAGCGGTACGTCGCGCCGTCCAGCAGGAAGCCGTGGCTGAACACGAGCAGCGGGAACGGCCCGCCTTTCGGACGCACCGCGCGCCCGTCGTCGCTGGGGAAGACCGAGATCAGGCTCACGGCCCGGTCCCGCTCCCGGTCCACCAAGCGGCTGCGAAACACGCCGATCTCGTAGGGGCCGGGTTCGTCCGGGGGCAACGCCCCCTGCTGGGCTTGGGCGGGTTGGTCGACGTGTAGAGCGGACGGAACGAGCAAAACGCACAGCGCAAACAGCGCGACAGAGAATCGCTTCATGGTTGCCATCCTCCCTTCAGATCGCTCCTGAAAGCGTATCACAACGCGCAGCGTGCGTCACTCGACCCGCTCCGGGAAGTCCCAGCCGTAGCGGCGCAGATCGACCCGGTAGCCGGGTCCGACCTCGACGCCCTCGGCCTGCAGCAGCTCGGCTTGGCGGACGTGGCCGCCGCCCGGGCGCGCGGGGATGCGCCCCTGCGCGTTTATGACGCGGTGCCAGGGCAGGCCGTGCTTGTCCGAGGCGCTGTGCAGCAACCGCACGACCTGGCGCGCGCCGCGCGGGCTACCGGCCAGCGCGGCGATTTGCCCGTAGCTGGCCACGCAGCCCGGCGGGATTTGACCGATGAGCGCGAGGGCGGATCGTGAGAAGTCGGTGGGCATGGCTCTGCTCCCTCGGCACGGGCGCGCGCGCCCGTGCTCAGTTCTCCTGGCCCAGCTTGGATGGGTCGAACAAATCCGGCGAGAGCGCCTCGGCCGAGATGCTCGTGATGGTGAGCAGGGTTTTGTTGGCGTCGACGATCTGGCTCTCGATGAGCTGCCCCACGACGTAGACGTCCCCGTCCAGCTCGCCGTATTCTTCGAATGTGACGTCGTTGATCGCGTCGCCGCTGAGCGCGAACAGGCGCATCGAGCGCGGGCGCAGCGTCTGGCGCTCGACCCGCACCGACACGCCGGTGAACGCTTGTTTCTCGGCGCCCTGCACGTCCTTGTTGGGGTCCTCGAGCTCGACTCTAAGGCCCTCTGTTCCGTCTTCCAGGGTGACTTCCTCGCGGGCCACCACGTCGTAGTTGCCGGCGAATTGGATCCCGACGGTCTCGGCCACGCTGGCGTCGCCGAAGACGGCCTGCTGCCCGCTGGTCTTGAGCGGGGTGATCAGGTCCGGGTTCCAAAGGAACGTCCCCTCCGGCGTGGTCAGAAACACCTCGCCGGCCATGTCCTCGGGCTGGAGAAACTCGATGCGCGCCACGTCCTCGCCGTCGATCTGGCTGAAGAAGAGCTGGACCAGCGCCTGCTCGCTGCCGTCCGGCCGGTCGGCCACCACCTCGACGGTCATGGTGAAGCTCTCCGTGCTCAGGAAGCGGGCCTCGTCCATGGCCTGCAGGAGCGCCTCGTCGCTGGGGGCATCTTGAGCGGCCGCGCCCGCGCCGAGGGCCAGCAGCGTCAGCAGCATGACAATTGAAAACTTCTTCATGGGTCCTCCTTGTGCTCGGTTTGGCTGTGTTTTGTGGCTTGCCGTGCTGTAGGGGCGCACGGCCGTGCGCCCCTACAGCGCTCATGCCGATTACATCAGACGTAACTCAGCGCGCTGACGATGTTGAGGCGCGCGTTCTTGGCCGCCGGGTAGAGCGTGCCGAACAGGGTCGAGCACACCGCGGTCAGAAACGGGATCAAGAGCGAGACGCCGGAGAGCTCGAGCGTGATCGGGACGGGCTCGATCGCGCCGGGGGGCGTCCAGCTCAGGCCCGCCAGGTTGAGCCCCGCGATGAGGCCGCCGCCCAGCAACACGCCCAGCGTCCCGCCCAGCAGGCCCAGCACGACGCCCTCCAGCAGGAAGGTGGCGAACACGTGGCGCCGCTTGGTGCCCACGGCGCGGATCGTGCCCACCTCGCGCGTGCGCTCCAGGAACGACATGGTCAACACCTCGAGCACGCTGAAGAACGCCAGCACGAACACGCCCATGACCGTGAAGGCCGCAAACACCCCCCAGAACGCCTCAATCGAGTCGTAGAACGTGGTCAGCTCCTGCCAGGTGCGCGCCTCGAGCGGGAAGCCCCGGTCATTGAGCGCCGCGTTGAGGTCGGCGGCCACGGCCGGTGCGTCCTCCAGCCGGTTGAGCCGCACGACGAACTTGTCCGCGCCCTCGGTGCGCAGCACCTTCTGGGCAAACCAGAGCGGCACGAAGCCCAGTTGGTCCGCGGGCAGGAAGCCGTTGTAGCGAAACACGCCCACCACCTGGGCGCTGGCTGCGCCGAAGGCGCCCGTCACCGTGCCGGTGGCCACGTTGACCCAGTCGTCCACGTCCACCTCAAGCGTCTCGGCCAGCTGGGACGTCACGATGATCTGCGGTTGCTCGCGGTCGTCGTCCAGCCCGCGCCCTTGGGTGATGAGCTCAGAATAGTCCTGAAGGGGGTTACCGGGCACGAGCCCCTTGCTGACCAGCAGCGTGCTGCCGCGCTCGTCGCCCACCAGGCCGGCAAAGCCCAGCTCGATCCCGTATCCGCGCACGCGCGGGTCCTCGTCCAGCAGGCGGGCGAGTTCCGCGCGCGCCTCGGGCTGGATCAGGTACTCGTACCCCTCCGACTCGCTCTCGAAGAACAGGGGACTGGCGATCTGCAGCGCCCCGCTCTCGGCCGAGAGCTGCTCCTTGGTGGAGTTGATGCTCTCCAGCACGAAACCGATCACAAAGGCCAGGATCGCAACCCCCAGCGCGATGACCCCCAGGCTGAAGGCCGTGCGCCGCTTGTTGCGAAGCACGTTTCGCAGCGCGATTTTCACGAACATGGCGCCCTCCAAAATCTCACCACAGAGTGCGTGGAGACCCGTTTCTCCCCGTGATCTCTGTGCCGCCTCTGTGTCTCTGTGTTAATCATTCAATTCGTCCTCAACGCCTCGACGATCTTGAGCCGGGCCGAGTGGGCCGACGGGTAGACGGCCGAGGCCAGCGTGGCCACGGCGCTCACGGCAAACGGCAGCAGCGCGTTGCCCCAGCCCAGGGCGAGCTGGACCGGCACGGGGTCCTGCGCGCCGGGCGGCGTCCAGCCGATGCCGAGCGCGTTGAAGCCCTGCCCGCCGAGCCAGCCCAGGGCCAACCCGGCGGCCCCGCCCAGCAGGCCCAGGTACGCCCCCTCGGCCAGGAACATCCAGAACACCTGCCGGCCGCGCGTCCCGATGGCGCGGATCGTGCCGACCTCGCGCGTGCGCTCCAGGAACGACATCGTGAGCACCTGGAGCACGATGAAGAACACCAGCACCGAGATGGCCAGCGTGAGGAAGGCGAACAGCGCCACGAAGAAGCCGCTGATCTGCTGGTAGAACTCGGAGAGCTCGACCCAGGTCCGCACCTCGAGGTCGAGCCCGGCGGCGTCGAGCTCGGCCTGGACCGCCTCGGCCAGCCGATCCGTGTCCTCCAGCCGATCCAGCCGCACGATCAGCTTGTCCAGCCCCGGCGTGTTGAGCAGCAGCTGCCCGAAGCTCAACGGGATGAAGGCGAGCTGGCCCTCGGCTTGGACGTCGTTGAGCTCGTAGACCCCGGCCACCGTGAACGTGCCCAGGTTGATGGCCCCGTCCACCGTGGTCAGGTTCACCCGCACGCTCCCGCCGGGGGAGACGTTGAGCTCGTCGGCCAGGCTGCGCCCGATCAGCATCCGGCCCCGGTCGCCCGGCTGTAGCCCCGCGCCCTCGGCCACGAGGTCGTTGTAGTCGAGCGTCTCGTTGCCGGGCTCCAGCGCGGTCACGCGCAGCACCTTGGACTTGCGCCCCGCCAGGCCCAACCCGGAGAAACCGAGCTGCTCGGTGTAGGAGCTCACCTCGGGATGGCGGTCCAGGATGGCTGTCACGGCCGCGACGGTCTCGGGCGACAGCAGGTAGGCGAAGTCCTCGCGCTCGTTGTCCCACAGCAGGGGCGAGGCGATTTGGAGGTTGCCGGTCTGCTCGACCACGCCGTTGCGGATGTTGAAGAGCGCGTCGTCCACGTAGCCGCGCACAGCGTAGCTCATGGCCGTGCCCAGCGCGATGATGGCCAGGCTCAGCAGCGTGCGGCGCAGGTTGCGCGAGAGGTTACGCAGCGGCATCCACAGCTGGAACATGCTCCTCCTCGCTTAGCTCGCCGTCGCGGATGCGCACGCTGCGGGTGGCGTAGTCGTTGACGAGTTGGTCGTGGGTCACGACCACGAAGGTGACGTCGTGCTCGGCATTGAGCCGCTTCATGATGCCCATGACGCGCTCGCTGGTCTTGGTGTCGAGGTTGCCGGTGGGCTCGTCGGCCAGCACGAGCTTGGGCTCGTTGACCAGGGCGCGCGCCAGCGCGACGCGCTGCTTCTGGCCGCCCGACATTTGGTCGGGCTTGCGCCGGGCTTCCCGGGTGAGCTCGACCTCCTCCAGCAACCGACTCACCCGCCTGCGCCGCTCGTCGCGCGGCACGCCCTTGAGCAACAGGGGGTACTCGACGTTTTCGAAAGCCGAGAGCACCGGCACGAGGTTGAAGGACTGGAACACGAGCCCGATCTTGTCGCGCCGCAGGTCGGCTAGGCCGCTCTCGGCCAGGCTCGTCGTGCTCACGCCGTCCACCCAGACCTCGCCTTCCGTGGGCTTGTCGATGCAGGCGATCAGGTTGAGGAAGGTTGTCTTGCCGCTGCCCGAGGGGCCGTTGATCACGACGAAGTCGCCCGGTTCGGCCAGGAAGTTCACGCCGCGCAGGGCTTGGACCTTCTCCTGTCCGGCCTCGTAAACCTTGGTCAGGTTGTCGGTCTTGAGAATCATACTTGCCTCCCGTGGGGACGCGCGCACCGGCGGCACCACGTCTGTTGATTATATATAGCAAAAACTCCGCAATTATATTCTACAAACCGTCTTGCGCGCCGCCCCGGGCACCCTGCCCGCTTTCGAGCTGTTGAATGGTCTCGTCGCACCATTCCATCTGGGTCCGCATCATCTTGAGCCCGAGCCGCAGCGTCGACAGGGGGTAGATCGCGCCCTCGGTGGCGTCCTTCCGTTCCTGCTCGCGCCACAGGTTGGCCTCGACGCCCTCGTAGGTTTCCAGCCGGCCGGCCAAATCGTCCCGGTGGGCGCGCAGGTG
>CAZNGF010000028.1:21061-33599 GCA_964572855.1 uncultured Thermotogae bacterium
CGCACGGACTGGTCGAACTTGCCCTTGAGCTCGTAGCCCGTGGCCGGTTCGAAGGTCAGAAAGCCAAGCAGTGCGTGTTTGAGCGACATCAATAGGTTCCTTGCCTATATATGCAGATTCATATAATGGATGAATCATATCAGGTGGAGACGGGCACGACAAGCGAAGGGCGCGCGCGAGCCCGTTGGAGTCCCGCGGGGCGCGCCGTACAATGGGCGGGAAACTTCCCGAGGAGGACGGTATGACAAGGCGAGGACGGCGGCTGGGCTGGGCGTTGGGGATCACGGCGGCGCTGCTGGCGGCGGGCGGGCTCGGGGTGGGATCGCAAGAGACCGGGACGCCGCCCGCGATCGAATCCCTCTCGTTCCCGCGCGTCATCCCGCCGGACGGCTCGGCCGTGCGGGGCGAGCTGCGCTTCTCCGACCCCGACCTGGACGCCGCCGCGCTCGAGCTCACGCCGGTGCGCGCCTTTGACTTCCCGGCGCAACGCTTTGAGCTGAGCCAGACGCAGACCGACAGCGCGGTCATGTTCGCGCTCTCATCCGCCCGCGTGCAGCCCATCGCGCTCTCCGCGCGCGTGGTCGACGCTCAAGGCAACCGCAGCGCGCCGGTCACGTTCCACTTCGCGGCGGCGGGACCCGAACAGGAGGTCGCCCCCGACGTCTACTTCATCAACGCCTGGGGCGAGAAGGGCGACGGGCCGGGCCAGTTCGACTTCGAGGGCCCGCACGACCTCAAGGTGGGTCCCGACGGGCGGGTCTACGTGATCGACCAGGGCAACCACCGCGTGCAGGTGTTCGAGCCCGACGGGACCTACGTAACCGAGTGGGGCCGCTTCGGCACGCAAGGGCCGGGCCGCTTCAACTTCCCCACGGACCTGGCCTTCGCGCCGGACGGGAACGTCTACGTCTCGGACTCGATCAACGACCGGATCCAGGTGTTCGACCCCGCGTTCAACTTCCTGTTCCAGTGGGGCGGGGAAGGGTCGACTCCGGGCCGGTTCCTCTCGACGCGCAGCATCGAGATCACGCGGGCGGGCGAGGTGTTCGTGGCCGACGAGCGCAACGGGCGGATCCAGGTGTTCGACCTTTCGGGCAACTTCCTGCGGCAGTGGGGCGAGCTGGGCGAGGCGCCGGGCGAGTTCAACGTCCTCGTCGGCATCGACGTCGACGAAGCCCGGGGTGAGATCTACGCCGCCGACGGCTTCAACCACCGCATCCAGGTGTTCGATCTGAACGGCAACCTGTTGCGCCTCTGGGGCGAGTTCGGGACCGGAGAGGCCCAGTTCAACGACCCCGTGGACGTGGCGGTCGCGCCCGAGGGCTGGGTCGGGGTCACCGACAGCTTCAACCACCGCGTCCAGCTCTGGAGCCGCGACGGAAGGTTCCTGCGCGGCTGGGGGCAGCAGGGCGACGTGCCCGGGGATTTCCGCCTCCCGCTGGGGGCCGAAACCGACGGGCTCGGGATGTTCTACGTGGGTGACCACTTCAACCGCGCCGTGCAGGCGTTCTACGTCGCGCTGGAGGGCGAAGATGCCCCGCAAGCCCCGTGAGCCGGGCGCGACCCCTTGCGGTACAATCGGGCCATGACGAGCTCGAACGCGGAGCGCAAGGTGCTCATGTACGGCGAGCCGGGCTGCCCCGACGTGATCACGACGCGCCGCGTGTTCCGGCAGGCCGGCGTTTCTTACGACTACGTCGACATCCGGCAGGACGGACACGCCGAAGCGCGCGTGCGCGAGCTCAACGGCGGGCGCGCCAAGGTGCCCACGCTCGTCTTCCCCGACGGCAGCGCGCTGGCCGAGCCCAGCGTGGCCCAGCTGCGCGCCAAGCTCGCGCCGCTGGGGTATCGGCTGGGGTGGCGCGCCTGGCTCACGGGCTATGCGCGCCACGGGCTCATCGGGGCGCTCGTGCTCTGGGGGCTGCTGCGCCTGTTCGGGATCCTGTGAGCGCTAGCCGAGCCGGTCTTTCCCGAACGCCTGCACGAGCACGAGCGCCCCGGATTCGAACGCCAGCGCGGCCGGCGTCCCCGTGACCTGGTTGGAGACCCCGCGGCTGGCCGCGCGCTTCAGGGGCTCGCCCGCCAGCGCGAAGCGCAGGCCTTGCGTCGTGATCCCCTCGACCCGCTCGCTCTGCGGGATGAGCGAGACGCGCTGTCCGGGATAGGCGTCGACCAGGACGTGCTGGCCGGGCAGCAGGACGGCGAGGCGCTCCAGCCCGGCCCAGAGCCAGGCCCGCGCGCCGGCGCGCGCGGCGCGCTCCAGCAGCGCCACGTTGCTGAGCGTGTGGTCGGCGCGCGCGCCCCAGCCGCCGAACACCTCGACCACCTCGGCCCCCTGCTCCAGCGCCAGGTCGAGCGCGAGTTCGAGGTCGGTCTCGTCCTTGGCCACCGGGCGCCAGTCGACGGGAAGGGGCTGGCGTTCGAGCCAGTCGCGCTCGGCGCGCGTGAGCGAGTCGCCGTCGCCCACGAACGCGTCCACGCGCAATCGAGCGCGCCGGGCCAGCCGGCTGCCGCCGTCGGCGGCCACGATGAGCTCCGCGTGTTGGGCCAGTTGCTTCAGCAGCCGGCGCGGGCGGTCCTCGCCGGCTGCCAGGATGAGGGCGCGCATGCGCGCCATTATGGGCTTGCCCGTTTGGGTTTGCGAGCCCGGAGCGCTAGCGCGGCCTTGTGTCCGCCCGCAGCGCGCTCTACCATACGCGCCATGTGGACCGGGGTGATCCGCCGCTACCGCGACCTGTTGCCGATCGAGGACGAGGCGTCCATCGTCTCGCTCAACGAGGGCGACACGCCGCTCGTGCCCGCGCCCTATCTGGCCTCGCTGCTGGGCGAGGGGATCGAGGTCTTCCTCAAGGTCGAGGGGCTCAACCCGACGGGCTCGTTCAAGGACCGCGGCATGACCGTGGCGGTCTCCAAAGCCAAAGAGGAAGGCGCCAAGGCCGTCATCTGCGCCTCGACCGGCAACACGGCCGCCGCGGCGGCCGCCTACGCCGCCCGCGCGGGGATGAAGGCCTTCGTGATCGTCCCCGAGGGCAAGGTGGCGCTCGGCAAGCTGTCGGCCTCGCTCAGCTACGGCGCGCGCGTGATCCAGATTCGCGACGGCTTCGACCTCGCGCTCCGCTTCGTGCGCCGCGCCGCTGAAGAATTGCCGGTCACGCTGGTCAACTCGGTCAACCCCTACCGCATCGAAGGGCAAACCACCGCCGCCTACGAGATCTGCGACGACCTCGGGCGCGCGCCCGACTGGCACGCGCTCCCGGTGGGCAACGCCGGCAACATCACGGCTTATTGGGCCGGTTACGGGCGCTATGCCGACGCCGGCAGGATCAACTCAAAACCGGCCATGCTCGGCTTCCAGGCCGCCGGCGCCGCGCCCATCGTGCTGGGGCACCCGGTCGAGCAGCCCGAGACGGTGGCCACCGCCATCCGCATCGGCCACCCCGCAAGCTGGAAAGGGGCGGAAGCCGCGCGGGACGAGTCCGGCGGCCTGATCCAAACCGTCACCGACGCGGAGATCCTGGCCGCCTACAAGCTGCTGGCGTCGCGCGAGGGGGTCTTCTGCGAGCCCGCCTCGGCCGCCGGCGCCGCCGGCGCGCTCAAGCTGGCCCAGGAGGGCTACTTCCAAGGCAAGGCCGGCACGCTCGTCTGCACGCTCACGGGCCACGGCCTCAAGGACCCCGACACGGCGATCGCGCAGGCCGGCAAGCCCGCCACGGTCGCCGCCGAGTTCGACGCCGTGGTCGAGGCGATGGGACTTTAGGGCTTTTGTCAAACCCTTGGTGAATTCTTACAATTCGAGTAGGTGATCGACATGGCTTCTACGCCCTCCGTGAAGCACCCTCACATCACGCAGCACAAGGACCGCTGCGGTGGACAACCGGTTATCAAGGGAACGAAGTTTCCGGTTCGGTCCGTTGTGGCCTATGTGTTGCAGCAAGGCATGACGCCTGAAGCGGACAATTTGGGCCAGACAGATGAGGTCCAACTCGCGTTCTCGACGCAACACCAGCGCGCTTTGCTCACCCACAACATCGGCGATTTCGTGTAACTAGCCCAACATTACGCGAACCGGGGTTTGTCCCATGCGGGGATCGTCGTCTCCGATCGACTCCCACTGAAGGCGCTGCTGCAACGAACGGTTCGATTACTGGCCGTGCGTTCCGCTGACGATATGCGAGATCGGCTTGAGTGGCTCAGCGATTATCGCTAGGCAGTCGATCAAACCCGCTTCCAATCCCCGATCTGACGCAGCCACTTGACCGCGAGTTTGACGGGGCGGGGCTGGCCCATGAGCGTGATGCGGTCGCCCTGCTCCAGCACCATGTCGGCCTTGGGCATGAGGTGCTGGACGTCGCGGTGGATCGACAAAATCAACACGCCCTCGGGCAGCGGCAGGTCGCGGATGCGGTGGCCCTCGCGCGGCTCGACGCGCAGGACGAGCTCCTGCACCTTGAGCGCGTCGCTCTGCAGCAGGCCGAAGAACTCGGGGTCGTGGATCAGGTTGTCCAGCACGACGTGCGTGGCCAGCGCCGGGGTCACCGGGCGGGCGCCCACCTTGCGGAGCTTGTCGGCGGTTTCGACCGTGTTGGCCAGCGCGATCACGTTGCGGACCTTGAACTTCTCGTGTGCCAGCTCGGCGACTTGGCAGTTGAGCTCGTCCTTGCGCGTGGCGATCACGACCACGGCGTCCGGGTGCACGCCGGCCTGCTCCAGGCTCTCGGGTTTGGTGGCGTCGGCCGCGATCACCTGGAAGCCGGCGGCCTGGGCGCGCGCGGCGCGGTCGGGGTTGGACTCGATGAAGCAGACCCGGTCGAACTCGCCCTCGTCGACGCCCTGGGCCAGCGTGAGCGTGTTCTGGCTGGCCCCGACCATGACCAGGAGCCGCTCGCGCCGCTCTTCCCCCTGCGGGGGTGGCAGCGTGCGCTCGAAGAACAGGGGCGACAGGGTCGAGGTCACGATGGCCAGCAGCACGATGGCCGCGTTCATGGTCTCGTCGATGAGCCCGGCCTGCAGGCCCACGTCCGAGGCCGCGATCATGAGCGTGAGGCCCGGGGCGAGGATCCAGCCGGTGGCCAGGGTCTCGCGCCAGGGGAACTGGACGCGGAACAGCAGCGCGGGCACGACCTTGACGGCGTAGCGCATCAACAGCAGCGCGGGCACGAGCAGCAGCGTGCCCGCCGACTGCGTGAGCGCGGCCAAATCGAAGCGCGCCCCGACCATGATGAAGAAGATCGGGATGAAGAAGCCGAAGCCGATGGCGTCCAGCTTGGCGTTCCACGTCCGCCCCTCGACGCGCCCCACCGCCAGCGACACCAGCGCCCCGGCCAAAAACGAGCCCAAAATGTACTCCACGCCGAGCTGCTCGGAGAGCACGACGAACACGAACATGAGCAGGAACGAGGCGCGCACGCCCAGCTCGGAGGTGGCCTCCATGAGCCGTTTGATGGTGGCCAGCTTCTGCAGGCGGTGGATGAGCCAATCCAGCGGGAAGAAGACCAAGAACAGCACGAGCACGAGCCAGATCTCGCCGGAGGGGTGCCCCCGCTCCAGCGCCACGGCCAGCGTGATCAAGAGCATGGTGCCGAAGTCGGCCAGGATGGTGGCCAGCAGGATGGCCTGCCCCAGGTCGGTCCCGGTCAGGCGGCGTTCCTTCAGGATGGGCACGACGATGCCCAGCGAGGTGGTGGACAGCACCAGCGCCATCAGGAAGGGGTTTTCGACCAGACCCCAACCTTGCAGCAGGTACGACGCGCCCAGGCCGGCCACCAGCGTGAGCGCGAAGGTGAGCGCCGGCAGGCCGAAGGTGCGCGTGGCCACCCGGGCGCCCCGCCGCGCCGCGCGCGTGAGCACGCCGAAGTCGATCTCCAGCCCCGCCAAGAACAGCAGGTAGGTGAACCCGAGCGTCGAGAGCACGTTGAGCCACGTGTTCTCCTCGATCAACCCGAGCCCGCTCTGCCCGAAGGCGATGCCGGCCAGGATCTCGCCCACCACGACGGGCACGCGGAAGCGTTTCAGGCGCGAAAACAGGATCGGCACCGTGAACGCCAAGCCCATCACGATCAACAGGCTGGCCCAGATGTTGTGCCCTTGCGTTTCCATGCTTCCTCCCACCGGTGCGCTGCGCTCATCCTATCCGACCGAGAAAGGGGATCAAGGCTGGGAGCCCCGATCGCGCTAAGAAAGCGCTTACGATCGGTTTGACCCCGTGGTACCAGCTCCCTAAACTGCGCCCGCAACCGAGGGCGAAAGGGGGCCCGTGAAATACGTCGTGTTCCTGGGCGACGGGATGGGCGACTACGCCTACGACGCGCTCGACGGCCGCACGCCGCTGCAGGCCGCGCGCACGCCGCACATGGACTGGCTGGCGGCGCGCGGCGAGCTGGGCCTCGTGCGCACGATTCCCGCGGGGATGCCCCCCGGCAGCGACGTGGGCAACCTGAGCGCGCTGGGCTACGACCCGCGCCGCTATTACACGGGCCGCGCCCCCATCGAGGCGGCCAGCATGGGGCTCGATCTCGGTCCTGATGACGTGGCCGTGCGCTGCAACCTCGTGCGGCTGGCCGAACGCGACGGGCAAACCGTGATGGCCGACTACAGCGCGGAGCACATCGACTCGAATGAGGCCCGCGCGCTGATCGAGTTGCTGCAAAGCGAGCTCGGGACCGAGGCGCTGCACTTTCACCCCGGCGTGAGCTACCGGCACATCCTCTCCTGGCGGGAAGGGGTTGCCGTGGCGGACTGCAGGCCGCCGCACGACATCCTGGGCCAACCGATCGACGGTTATCTGCCCAAAGGCGAGGGGAGCGATCTTTTGCGCGACCTCATGGACCGCTCGCGCAATCTTTTGGATCACCCGAAGACGAATTCGATCTGGCTCTGGGGCTGCGGGACCATGCCCCAGCTGCCGGCCTTTGAAGACCGCTTCGGTGTCTGGGGCGCCGTAATCTCGGCGGTGGACCTGGTCAAGGGGCTCGGCGTCCTGGCCGGACTCGACGTGCTGGAGGTCGAGGGCGCCACCGGCTACCTGGACACCAACTACGCCGGCAAGGTCGAGGCCGCGCTGGAGGCGCTCGAAACGCGAAACTTCGTCTACGTCCACGTCGAGGCGCCCGACGAGACGGGCCACGAGGGCCGGCTGGAAAAGAAGATCCAGGCGCTGGAGGAGTTGGATGGGCGCATCGTGGGCCCCATCCTGGAGGCGCTGCCCGGCTTCGGCCCGCACGCCGCGTTGCTGCTGCCGGACCATTACACGCCGGTGCGCGTGCGCACCCACACGCCCGAGCCCGTCCCGTTCGCGCTCTACCGCAGCGAGGCGCCGCAGGCGCACGCCCGCGGCTTCAACGAGGTCGAGGCGGCCGAGACCGGCCTCGTGCCGGACGAGGGGCACCGTCTGATGGCGCACTTCCTGGCTTAAAACCGGGGCCAGACGAACGTCAGCACGAGCCAGAGCGCCAGCAGCGAGGCGAGCAGCATGCGCGCCCCCACCCGCAGGAAGTCCTTGGCGGTCAGGTAGCCGCTGGAATAGACCATCATCGAGGCCGGCGTGCTGGCCACCACCAGGTAGCCGAACGCCGAGGCCAGCGCCGTCGTGAAGCCGGCCGCCAGCGGGCTGTCCCCCGAGAGCGCGGCGATCTGCAGCGCCACCGGCCCCAGCACGGCCACGGCCGCGCCCGTGCTCATCGTGTGCGTGACCAGCACGGTCAGCAGGCTGAGCGCGGCCAGCAGCGGCACGCCCCCGTCCAAGTGGAAGGCGTTCAAGCCCCCCAGGACGTTCTGGGCCAGCCAGTCGGCCGCGCCGGTCTCCTTCATCTGCAGGCCCAGCGAGATGGCGGCGGCGTACAGCAGCACGACGCCCCAGTTGACGCCGCGGTTGACGTCCTCCCAGCGCACCAGCCCGAAGACCAGGTAAGCCGAGGCCCCCAGCAGGGAGACGATCCCCAGCCCCCAGGCGCTCCCCAGCGCGATCCACCCCAGCATCGTGAGGCCGAAGATCGCGATCGCGCGCCAGTCCGATGCGGTCAGCCCGCCCTCCGAGCGCACCTCGCGGCGCAGCCGGGCCAGCGCGCGCCGCACCGTGGCCACCTCGGGCGGGAAGGTGTTCAACAAGATCAAGATCAAGAGCGGCACCTCCAGCACGATCAGCGGCAGGGCGTGCGCCACCCAGTCCAGGTAGCCCACGCGCAACCCGCTCAGCTGGTGCCAGTAGTCGATCATGATCGCGTTGCGCGCCCCGCCCGAGGGCGTGCCCACGCCGCCCACCGCGGTCCCGTACGAGATCGAGAACAGCAGCAGCGCGGCCAGGTGGCGCACGTCGCGCGCGTGTTCTCGCACGAACCCGACGATGGCCAGGGCCACTGGCAGCAGGATGGCCGCCACGGTGTGCTCGCCCACCAGCGAGGCCAGCAGGGCCGACACGCAGGCGAAGCCCGCCACCAGCCGCGGCACGCGCGGCCCCGTGAGCCGCAGGATCGCATACGCGATGCGGCGGTCGAGCTTCTGCTTCACCAGCGCCACCGAGATCATGAGCGAGCCCATGATGAAGAAGACCGAGTCGCTCATGAACGCGCGCGCCACCTCGTTGGAGGAGCCCAGCCCCAGGACGACCTGGGCGATCACGATCAAGAGCGCCACCCCGGGCAGCGGCAGCGGCTCGGTGATGAAAAACAGCGTGGCCACGGCCGCGATCGCCAGCGCGCGCTGTCCCTCGGGGCTCAGGCCCGCCGGGGCGGGAAGCGCCAGCAGCGCCCCGCCCAACAGCGCGCCCGCCAGCAGCCAGCGGGCCGCGAACAGGTAGCGAAGGAGCCGCATTCAGGCGACGGTCGGGGGCCTGCGGGCGGGCGTGCCGCTCACCCCACCAGCCCTTCGAGCCGGCCGCGCTGCCAGGCGGCCACCAGCTCCATCATGTTGAGGTTGCCCACGATGGCACGCTCCGCGTCCACCACGGGGATCTCGTTGATGTCGAAGCGGAACATGATCTCGACCACGTGTTCCAGCGGGTCGTCCTCCTGCACGTAGGCCGCTTTCTGCAGCGCCAGGTCCTGGGCCGTTTCGGCGCTTACGTACTCCAGCAGCTCGGTGGCGCTGGCTTTGTCCGGCACCTGCCCCGTGAACACGAAGCGCGCCAGCCGCCGCAGCGGGATGACCCCGAAGAAGCGGTCTTCATCGTCGACCACGTAGACCTCGCGCGTACCAGGGTCGTTGAGCAGCGTGTCCACGATCTGTGCAAGCGTGGCCTTTCGAGCCACGACGCTTGGTTTGGTGTGAGAAAACGGCAGCAAATCCCGGACTTTAGGGGTTGGCATCTGGCGCCTCCTGTGCGCTGGGGATCTCGCCGGCGCGGGCGATGGCGAACTTGACGAAGGGCGGTCCCACGAGCTGGACCAGGAAGGTCGTGGCCGCGATCACGTTCACCACCAGGCCGCCCACGGCCTGGGCCTCGGGCCCAGCATGACTGAACTCCTGTGCCACCGCCAGCGCCAGCCCCACGGCCACGCCGGCTTGCGAAAAGAGCGCAAAGCCCAGGTAGTTGCGCACCACGGCAGATGCGCGCACGACCGCCCCGCCCAGCCAGGCACCCGCCATCTTGCCCGCCGTGCGCCCGCCCACGTAGAGCAGCCCCACTAGGCCCATCTGGGGCAGCAAGGCGATTTGCAAGCGCGCCCCGACCAGGATGAAGAACAGGATGTAGATCGGCGGCGTGATCCCCTTAAGCAGGTCGAACGCTTGTCGGCTGGAGTTGGGCGCCAGGTTGGTCAGGCTCATGCCCAACGCCATCTCGGCCAGGATGAGCGGGAGCTCGAGCCAGTGCGCCAGCCCGGCCACCAGCAGCACGGTCCCGATCAGCAAGACCAGCAGGTCGTCACGTTCCTGCATGCGCCGCAGGGCGTAGCAGAGCGCCCAGCCCGCCAGCGCGCCCAGCAACAGCGAGCCGGCGATCTCGGCCAGCGGCGCGACCAGCCCGGTCTGGAGCGAGAGCGCGTGCCCCTCCAGCGCAGCCCGCGCGAAGGCCAGGGCGAAGTCCGTCAGCGGGGAGAGCGCGGCCACGCGGTCGAGCGGGATCAGGTTCAAGAGCGAACCGCCCAGCAGGGCACCCATCACGATGTAGCCGACGACGCGGGGGATTTTGAGCCGCTTGAACAGCCGGCCGGCTCCCAACCCGACCAGAGCGGAGATACCGAACAGCAGTAAAAGATCCAGGGCGGGTCACCTCGGTTCATCCCTGGGGAGAGCGCGGCCATTATACGTCGCTCGAAATCCGGCTCAACCGATGCCGGCGCGGGTGACCCTGCGGCCTTCGCCGGATTCGGCATGACGCGCGCTTGCAACCCCCGGAAGCGCCGACCAAACCGCCCACATCCCCCGCGGGAGGTCCTTCGGCCTGGCGGCCTCAGGATGACGTGCTCGCGAAGGTCTTGTTAGGGCGTGTTAACGCTACGGGGTAATACATGTTAGGATGCGGGGATGGAGATCACGGAAGCGCAATATCGGCGTATAGAGCATTGTTTCCCGCGCCAGCGGGGGAACGTGAGCATCTCCAACCTGCAGGTGCTCAACGCGATCCTGTGCGTGGCCGAGCACGGCTGCAAGTGGCGAGGATTGCCCCCGCACTTTGGTAACAGGCACACGATCTACACGCGCATGAACCGCCCGCGCGCGCTTTTTGAAGGGAGCTTTCCCACGAACGACCACGAGCGCAAGAACACCGAACTGATCCAGGAGTTCAACCGGTACGTGCGCGAGCACCCCCGCTTCGCCGAGCGCATCCCCAACGACGCGGCCGTCGGCATGCAGCTGGAAGGGGACGAGGCCTTCAACGCCTGGGCTCAGCAACTGGCCGAGCAGCAGCGGGCCGAAGGCCTGCAGGTCGTGTTCGTCAGGATCAAGAAGCTGCGCCCGCGCCACTCCCGCATCGAACAACTCCAACTGGAGCCGGTGGCCTAGCCGGCTCCGCTTCCCCGCAAGACACCAATCCTCACCCCTTGCAGAACCAGCCGTGCCGGCTCAGCCGCTGGAGGCGGATGAAAGGAGGACCGATGCGCGCATACGGCCCTGACGATGACTGCCCGCACGGGCAATGCGGCGGCCGGCTCGTCTGCGCTCGCTGCGGCGAGTTCCCCAACTGCCACAGCGCCGTCGCGCTGGCGCTGGAGCACTTGGCGCGCAGCCGAGCGGCGCCAAGCCCGCGCTTGCGTTCTGGCGCTCGAGAGCAGATAATCGGAATACCGGAATACCGGTAACTGCAAACGGGGCGGAAGGAGCGCGTATGGCGACCAAAGAGCGCATTGAGTTTCGCGTGGAGGAGACGACCAAACGCTTGCTTGAGGACTTGGCCCGCAGCCGAGGGGTGTCGCTGGGCGAGCTGATTCGCTCGCTGATCGAAACGGAGCTGGCCGAGTTGGGCTGGTCTTCGGCCACCCGCGAGCAAGCAGCCGAGGACCTGCTGAGCCTGTCGCTGGGGCCTCTGCCGGAACCGGATCGGTTGCGCCAGGAGATCGGCGATGCCTTCGCCAGCGAAGCCTGAAGCTCACTTTCTCGATACCAACGCGGTCATCTACGCCTTGGGCCGTTCGCCCGATGCCAGTCCGGCCACACAACGGCTGGAGGCGGCTTGCCGGCGCTTGGTGCAGGTCATCGGACAAGGGGAACTGCAGGTGGTCACCAGCTCGGTCGTGCTGCAAGAGCTGATCTACCTGCTGGCTCGCTGGCAGCGCACCGGCCAGGGACCCGCCTTGCCCCCGATCCAGCGCGTGGTGGGTAACGTGGTCGCGTTGTGCCAGGAGGTGTTCACGCCCACCCTGGCCGAGCTGCAGCAGGCGATGCAGGGGTACGACCCGCAGCGGCACGACTTCAACGACCGCTTGATCGTCCGAGGGATGCGGGCACACGGAATCACGTGGCTCCTGACGGCGGACAGGGAATTCGACCGCTTCAGCGGGATCAGGCGGGCGGACCCGGTGGCGCTGGCCGAATCGTTGGGCTGATACGAAGTGGCAACGCGGCCCGCCGAGCAGGTGCCCGAGCTGAGGAGCGCCGCGCCACGGCGAGCGGGAGACCGACGTCGTGGTGCGCCTCAACGTCCCGCTCAACCGCGAGGTCGAGGGCAAGCCGGTCAAGCCCGTCCAGGCGCCGCTGGACCTGGACGCGCTGCCGGGCCCGAAGGAGTGGAGGGCCTGCGGGCAGCCGCGCGCCGGCGGCCCAAGCCGCAGTGAAGCGGGAGCCGGGGTCTTTGCTTTTGGCTCCTAACCCAGCACGCCCAAGGTCACCAACAAACTGAGCCCCGCTGCTGCCCCACCGAGAAGCAGTGCTAAAGTCGTCTTCCCATCCACGCTTTGAGCGATCGGTAGAGCCAAAAGAGTAAGGATGGTAAGCTGAACTCCTCAATGTGAGGAGGGGATCAAGATGCTGAGCTGTCCGAGTTGTGGGAGCGATCACGTAGTGAAAAACGGGCGGATCCATAACGGCAAACAGAACCACAAATGCAGAGCGTGTGGCAGGCAATTTGTGCAAAACCCCACGCAAAAGCGGATTAGCCAGGAAACCA
>CAZNGF010000029.1:0-32484 GCA_964572855.1 uncultured Thermotogae bacterium
CCACCTCGCCCAACAGGCAAACGCGCTGCTGCGTGCACACCGTCACGAAATACGCGCCGGGTTGAGTGTAATCGTAATCGGGCAAGCGCAGCGACCGGCGCTGGCGGGACGTGGAGGTATTGGTCATGGTCACGTCTCTCTTCCCCCTAGCACGCTGGCGACAAGGAGGGTAAAATCACGTTGCAGGACCGAGCCCGTCCTCGGTGGCGGGGGTAGGCCCTGCTCTGTGCTTTCATGGATGAATCCTCCGAGTTCTTTACTACCAGCTTCAGTCTAGCTTGACCCAACGCCCTTTCCAATAGGAACGCCCTTCACAACGTCCAACCGTCATGGCTGCAGCCGCTTTTGCAAGGCAAAATATAACACTGCAAGCTCAGTTCTTGCCTCTCTTTTATCTCTAGACCCCGCCCGGATTGTACCGCTACCTTGGCTTGCAAGGAGGGAATCATGCACCAAAGTGGCTCCGTCGGTTACCTCGCGACGAGCCAGTCCAACTCACCCGACGTGTGTGATTTCGCCGAGCGGGAGATGAAACCTGCGAAATCGACTCCTGATCGCTCAAACCACAATGCCTGATCTCAACCAAACCCTTGCCCGCATCCGCCAGTTCCGCGACGAGCGGGATTGGGCGCAGTTTCACAACACGAAGGACTTGGCGCTGGCGCTGTCGATCGAGGCGGCCGAGCTGAACGAGCTGTTTCTCTGGAAGCGCGCCGACGAGGCGGACCCCGAACAGGTCAAGCAGGAGCTGGCCGACGTGTTCGTCTACGCCCTGCTCCTGCTCGACCATTTCGGGCTCGATCTGGACGCGATCGTGGCCGACAAGCTGGCGCTCAACGCGCGTAAGTATCCGGTGGAACGCGCAAGAGGCTCGGCCGAGAAGCGCACGGAGCGCTCCCCATGAGGCTCTACGCCGGCAGCTCACAGCAGTTCATCGACGACACGGCGCTCAACCAGATCGCCGACAAGCTCAAGAGCGCGTTCTTCGCCCAGATGGGCTACAACCCGTCGCAAAGCGAGATCACCTCGTGGCGCAACTCGCTCAAGTCGCTGGCGATGGCCATTCAGTACGCGGACCTGCTCGACCACGGGATTTTGCTGGAGTACCAGTTGCCCATGAACTCGCGGCGGCTCGACTGCCTCATTTGCGGCCGCGACAAAGCGGGCAAGCCGGCAGGCGTCATCATCGAGCTGAAGCAGTGGGAGCGCTGCCAACCCTCCGAGGGCGAGAACGAGGTCACGACCTTCGTGGGCGGGGCGCTGCGGGACGTGCTGCACCCGTCGGCCCAGGTGGGCGGCTACCAGATGTACCTGGCCGACACGCACACGGCCTTCTACGAGGGCCCCGATCCCGTCTTCCTGAGGGCGTGCAGCTACCTGCACAACTACGCCTACGACGCCGACGACCCGCTGTTCGCGCCCAAGTTCGAAAAGCTCTTGCAGCAGTACCCCGTGTTCACGATGGACCACGTGCCGCAACTGCGGGACTACCTCTCGGCCCAACTGCGCGGCGGCGACGGGCTGGCGGTGCTGAGCCGGGTCGAGCAGAGCACGTACCGCCCCAGCCGCAAGCTGATGCAGCACGTGGCCGACGTGATCGAGGGCAACCCGGCCTACGTCCTGCTGGACGAGCAACAGGTCGTGTTCGACATGGTGCTGGCCAACGCGCGCGACGGGTACCACCACCGCCGCAAGCACGTCATGATCGTCAAAGGCGGGCCGGGCACGGGAAAGTCCGTGATCGCGATCAACCTGATGGCCAAGCTGCTGCGCGACGACTACAACGCGCACTACGCCACGGGCTCGCGCGCCTTCACCCAGACGCTGCGCAAGATCATCGGCCGGCGCGGGGAGGTCCAGTTCAAGTACTTCAACAGCTACATGACCGCCGAGCCCAACGAGGTGGACGTGTTGATCGCCGACGAAGCCCACCGCATCCGCAAGACGAGCCACAACCGCTTCACGCCCAAAGCCCAACGCACGGACCGCCCCCAGATCGAGGAGCTGATGCAAGCGTCCAAGGTGGCGGTCTTCTTCATCGACGACAAGCAGGTCGTGCGCCCCAACGAGATCGGCTCGGCCGACTACCTCAAAAAAGCTGCGGAGGCCGCGGGCTGCACGGTGTCGGAGTTCGAGCTGGAGGCGCAGTTCCGCTGCAGCGGGTCGGACGCGTTCGTGAACTGGGTCAACAACACGCTCGGTATCCAGCGCACGGCCAACGTGCTCTGGAACGGGGACGAGGCGTTCGACGTAAAAATCTTCGACAGCCCCGACGCCCTGGAGGCCGCCATCCGGCAGAAGGCGCAGGAAGGCCACTCCGCCCGCATGACCGCCGGCTTCTGCTGGCCTTGGTCCCAAAAGCCCAAGCCGGACGGGACGCTGGAAGCCGACGTCGTGGTCGGCGACTACTACCGCCCGTGGAACGCCCGGCCCAACGCGACCAAGCTAGCCAAGGGCATCCCCAAGGCCGATCTGTGGGCTTACGACCCCGGCGGGATGAATCAGGTGGGCTGCATCTACACCGCGCAGGGCTTCGAGTTCGACTACGTGGGCGTGATCGTCGGCAAGGACCTGGTCTACGACTTCGACGCTCAAACGTGGGTCGGGCACAAGGCCGAGTCCCACGACACCGTGGTCAAGCGCTCGGGCGAACAGTTCCTCGCCCTGGTCAAGAATACCTACCGCGTCCTGCTCACGCGCGGGCTGAAGGGCTGCTACGTGTACTTCATGGACAAGGAAACGGAGCGGTTTGTGAAGAGTCGGATGGAATCATCAAAGTCTTCGCCTAAGTGATCTATTGAGAAGAGTCAAGCTGGTTTCTTGATCCTTCCATTTCACATAAGCAGATAGAAGATCTAAGTGTGTTGTGAAAGCTGCGGGTCTCTTTGGAGAACGCGGTTATAAAGCCAATGTGATGGGTGGGGCTGACACAATTAACGATCATCTGGTGACGGATGCGCACACCTCTCGGTAGGTGATAAATGTCGTAGCGAAAACGGTGAAAACGGTGACAAAAATCTATACTCCACCTGTATAATGAGATAGCATGGCAAAGCGGAAATCAGCAAAGAAACGAAAGATGCGAGCAGGTTTCTTGGAAGAGAAGAGCGAACTCGGGGTGCTGACTGGGCCATTTCATATTCCGCTAGGGCCTGCCAGGAATGGAGCGTGGAAACACTATTTTCATGTGTCCGATAAGTCTAGGGGAAAGAAGATCGTGGACTACAGAGTCCATATCGAAATTCTCTTAGAAGGAGAAATTCGGCATGTGATAGGCTTCGATCCAGCCGATGATGGCCCGCACTGCGATGAGTATAGGCTTGATGGAGAGACGCAGAAGTGGTATCTCTCATTCGGATTCGATGCGGTCACAGGCTACAAAGACGCACTAGAAGACGCGGATGAAAAAGTTAGCTTGAACCATCGAGAATACATCGAAAACTTCAAGCAAGGGCGGTGGCCATGCGATTAACAGAAAGACAGCTTGAAGACATCATGGCCTTTCTATCCCATGATTTCACAAGAATGCTCAGAGAGAATCCCTCTGGCCTAGAAGAAGTCCCCCCCAACGCTCTCGTGATCTTCAAGGTAAGGGGAGTTCCTTGGGCCGACCAATTTAACGAATGGACCGATGAGATTCTTTCTGATTACGCCGATGACTATGAGTGTGTTTTCTTTGCTCTTGCAAAAATCACCCCTGTAAATCACGGTGAACACAGGTCTCATCAGCGTAAGTCTGGATACCCGCAGCCTTCGATTTTGGATTCGGTGATGCGGTCTCCGAGAGAGTTTGAGCTTTCGCAAGCAACATAGTTAACCCAAGTTTCGGACTACATCAACATCCGCCGAATCTAGACGCGAAAGCAGTGATCGGCGATCACGTAGGCGCCGGCGGGCTCGTGCGCCAGTCCTTGCAGGAAACAAGGCTGGTTCAAGCAGAGTGAGCCGCGCTAAGGCCTATTCGGAAACGATTGGCAATCGTGTGCTAATAGAGCGTTAATAGACGGTGGGTTGGGGCGAAATGCCTCGTAGGCGTTGCGCCCGTGGGGGCGATAAATCGTGCCTCTACAGGAGATTGTAGATTACGCATTATGTGTGATCTGGAAAGCGGCCGGCACAGCCGGCCCTACGGCTTAAACAAGATCAGGCCGAATGCGTGAGCGAGCGCGCGACCTCGCGGGGCACCTCGATCGGGATGAACCAGTCGGCCGGGTAGAGGTAGTCCTCGCCACTCTCGTCGATCACCCGCACGTCCCCCTCGCGCGCCGCGTCTTCGTCCAGCAGCGCGCGGTAGATCTTGTGCAGCTCCAGCGAGGCCGGATAGGCCGCGTTGTGGATGCAGACCACGAACTGCGCGGCGGGTGGTTTCACTTTGCTCATCTCCGAGAAGTAACGCACTTACCGTTGACGTTTCTCCCGCAGCAGTTCCACCGCGTCGGGCCGATGCGAGGGCTCATCGCTGAGTTTGGCATGGAGCGCATCCGGGGCCAGGTCCGCGCCGTTGGGCCAGCAGACCGCGCCGAAGTCGTCGATCTCGGCCTTGGCGAAGTACTCGGGGTTCTTCAGCGGTTCGAACACGGGGCCAAATAGCCGGTCCGACAGATCGACCTCGCCGCTCACGCCGTCTTCGAACGCCACGTAGAGCCGATGCCCCTTGCGCGGTTCGACTTTGCAGACGCGATGAATGGGAGTCTTCTTCATCTCTCCCACAGATTGTCGGCATTGAAGTCAGCGAGGCCAGTCGAGTTACACGGGCCTCAATCAGGCGTCGCTGCGAATCACCACACGCACCAGGATGAAGAACCCGTATCGATCCTCGATTGCCTGCTTCAGCTCAATGGCCCGGTCTTGCCCGGCTTGCCGCACGGCCTCATCGCCCGGCAGGCGTAGTTCCAGGTGAATCGTCTCCCCTTCGATGGACTCACACGGAACCAACTCGGCACCCGGAAACGCCTTTTGCAATGCGAAGATCAAGTCGGCGGTCGCCCGCGCCACCTCGTCGGTCGTCAGCACCCGCATCGCCGAACTGGCCATGATGACTCCTTTCTCGCCCATCGTCCTCATACGCGCTCGTCGCGCAACCTTTACAACGGAAGCCCGGCCGCTTTTGCAACCAAGCGCAGCACGCGTTTGCCCGTGTCCAACCCCATCTGAGCCGCATCTGCTCCTAATCTGCGCGCCTCATAATCGGCCTGGATGCGATAGAGATAGAGCCGATCCAACTGCTTGCGAATCGAGGCCATGGATTGCGGTGGAACAGGCGGATGGCGCCACTGCCCTCGGCAAAACGCATTGATCAACCCGCCGTGGCGCCATAGTCCAGATCGCGGGTCACCAAGGGCGATCCACATCGCCTGATAGCATGCGTAGTAGCTGAGCGTAACGCTCTCGGCATAATAGCCTTGATCGAAGCAGAGTTGAGACGCAGCAATTCGCCTCTTCGCGCGCTCCCAACGTCGATCACGATCCGTCGAATCCATAGCGCATTGTAACCCAAGTGCTGCCTTTAGAATCGAAGCGAGGGCTCGCCGCTGAGCTTGGCGTGGAGCTTGGCGTAGAGCGCGTCCGGAGCCAAGTCCGCGCCGTTAGGCCAGCAGATCGCGCCGAAGTCGTCGATCTCGGTCCTAACGAAGTACTCGGGATCCCTTGCGCGGTTCGACTTTGCAGACGCGATGTATGAACTTTCATGATTAGCACGATGAAGAATCGACGCCAAGGATCCAAAGCGGACAGCCTTGGGAAACAGAGAAGAACCTGACTGCTGAGCGTCACGCGGGGGCCGAATTACGCATGATGCGTTACGCGCGATGCGTAACGAAGTGGGCCGGATGCTCGCTGGCGGCGAGCTGCTGAACCAGGGTGCTCTTGCCCGTCTGCCGCGCCCCGTTGACCAGCACGACCGGGCTATCGGTCAACGCCTCCCGCAGGTGGTCCAGCAGAGGTCGGGCGATCATGACCCTATGCGAGCTGGTTTTTGGTTGAAAAACAACCACTAACTGGTTGAATTTCAACCAGTTAGCTTGCTCTCCCTTGGCGTTTCCCCAGCGATGGCCTATACTCCACCCAACCATTAAGCGCGAAGGGGTGGGGAAAGCGCCGCTCCCAAGGAAAGGTGTTGCCCATGTTCAAGAAGGTCTTGGTCCCGCTGGACGGGACGCCCGTCTCAGAGGCAGTCCTCAAGTTCGTCGCCAAGCTGGCCCCCAAGATGGCGTGGTCGCTGGTGGCCATGACCGCGCACCAGGGCGCGGGCCCCGAGATGGCCCACGGCTTGGACGAGTCGTCGCGCGAGGGGACGCGCGCCGGCAAGCGCCTGCCCAGCGCGCAAGGGGGTAGCGCCAACGAGGCGGCCTACGCCTATCTGAAGGAGGCCGTCGGGCGCGCGGCCAAAGGGGTCGAGGTCGAACGCGTGGTGGCCGCGGGCCGGCCGGCCGACGAGATCACCCGCACCGCCGAGCGCGCCGGCTGCGACCTGATCGCGCTCGGCGCCCACAGCCGCGCCGGCGACGGCGAGAGCCAGCTCGGGGGCGTGGCCCACAAGGTGCTCTACAGCGCGCCGGTGCCGCTGCTGCTGTTCCACCCGGCCTGGCTCGAGGCGCACAAGGACGATGGCCGCTTTGAGACGCTGCTGGCGCCGCTGGACGGCTCGGACTTCGGCGCGTCCACCCTGCCCTACGTCGAGACGCTGGCCAAGGCGCTCCCGGCCGAGGTCGTGCTGATGCGGGCGTATGAAAACGTCCAGCCCACCTACCTGGCCGACCCGATGGCCGGCGCCACCGGGCTGGCCTACACCGAGGTCGACCTCGAGGGCGAGGTCACGCAGTACCTGGAGGGCATCGCCAAGGAACTCAAGGGCGAGGGGATCGAGGTCACGACCCGCGCGGTCAAGGGCGCGGCCGCGCGCGGGATCGCGGCCTGCGCCGACGAGCTGCCGCGCGCGCTGGTCGTGATGTCCACGCACGGGCATTCCTCGCTGGCGCGCTGGCTCATGGGCAGCGTCACCGAGGCCACGGTGCGCTCGTGCCGCGCGCCCGTCTTGGTCGTCCCGCGCCAGTACGGCCGAAGATATGCCACGGAAGTGACCGAGCTGCTGGGCCGCGCGCCGCTGTTCGCCCAGCTCACCGAGCGCGACCTGGAGAGCTTGAGCGGCGCGGCCCGCATCCACCGCTACCGCGAGGGCGAGGCGATCGTGACCGAGGGCGACACCAGCGGCGGGTTGTACGTCGTGGTCTCGGGCGCGGCCCAGGCGGTCAAGGGCGAGGGCGGCGACCAGCCCAAGGCCGTGGGCACCTTCGGCCCCGGCGACTTTTTTGGGGAAATGTCGATCGTGGACGACGCGCCGCGCTCGGCCACGGTGCGCGCGACTCAAGACTGCGAGTGCGTGGCCATCCGGCGCTCGGACTTCCAGGAAGAACTCACCAAGCGCCCCGAGATCGCGGTGGCCATGCTGCCCGAGCTCGTGCGCCGGCTGCGCCAGGCGCGCCAGGGCCAGCAGGCACAGGCATGAGACGCCGCACCGCTGCACGCGCGCTCGCGCTGGGAATCGCGCTCTTGGCCCTGCTGGGCGCGGCGGGCGCCGCGCAGGGCGACGGGCCCACCTTCGCGCTCGAGCTCTCCGCCCGCCCGGAAGCCGTGCTGGCCGGTGAGTCGATCACCTGGACCGCCACGCTGACCCACGTCGCCCCCGAGCGCGCGCCCGTGCGCGAGGTGCTCGTGCACGACGTGCCGCCGCCCGGCGTCACGCTGAATGAGGCGCGCGCCGAGCCGGGGGACTGCCGCGTCGTGTTGGGCGCGATCACGTGCGCGGTCGGGACGCTTGCCTACGGGGACGAGGTTCGCATCACGATCAAGGGCACCGTGGCGCCCGACTTCGGCAGCGGGACGCTCGTCAACACGGTCTCGACCACGGGCTTCAGCGCGCCGGGCGAGCCCGCGCAGGCGGTCGTGGCCAGGGGCTTGCGCACGCCGGTGTTCCCGTTCCGCGTCGCGCCGGGCTGCGCGGCGGCGGGCGAGTCGGTCACGCTGGTGGGCGGGGCGTTCGCGTCGCAGACGCTGGCGGCAGGCGACGTCACCGTGGGCGGCGTCCCGGCCGCGCTCGACGCGGCCAGCCCCACCGGGCTCGTGGTCGCGGTGCCGCAAGGCGTAGAAGGCGAGGCGCGCGTGGCCGTGGCCGGGCTGCCCGGCTGGGCGCCGCTGCGGGTCGATCAAGCGTGTAGCCGCCGGCCGGTTACGACCCGGGACGTCTCGGAGGGGTTCGTGGCCGGCGACATCCTGCTGAGCCTGGCCGACGACGTGGGACCTACCGCACGGGAAGCCCTGCAAGCCGAGTACGGCTTGGCGGCGCTGGTCGCGCACCCCGTCTTGAAGTTCTTCGTGGCCAAGGTCGACCCCGAGGCGCACCGCGAGCGGGGCGATGCGCACTGCCCCGTGAGCCGGCGCACAACCGCGCCGCTGCAAGACATCCTCCTGCTGGTCGACGCCTCGGGCACGATGGACGAATCCGCCTTACGGCCGTTCATGGGCGAACTGCTGGACCAAATGGAATGCGTGGTCAACCGCGACGCGCGCGTCGGGCTGATCGCCTACGGCCCCGACGCCCGCGTCGCGCTCCCGCTGGCCCGCTGGGGCGAGCAGCAGGAGCGGTTGCGGGCCTGGCTCGACGCGCCGCTGGCCACGCGCGGTCACTCCGACCTGGCGCGCGGGCTGAACCAGGCGTTGGCGCACCTGCACGTGCGCGGTCGGCCCGAGCGCCCGGCGCACGTGCTCGTGCTCACACGCGGGCCGGTGTCGCCGCCGCTGCAAGCGCCCGAACGCTGGATCGCGCGCGCCAACGCCCTGGGAATCGACGTGCACGGCCTCCCGATCGTGAGCCGCTGGTTCCCGCTGGGCGACCACGACGCGCTCCAGCAAGTGGCCCGGGGGACGGGGCGCGGGGTGAGCGCCTTCGACGAGCGCCGATCCGAAACCGCGGGCGCGGCCGCGACCTGCGCGCTCGTTTGGGGCGTGTACGGGATTCAAGACTGCGGCGGGCCCGACGCGCTGGCGCGCGTGCCCGCGATCGAACGGAGTCTGAGCGAGCTCACCGGTGCGCTCATCCGGCGGCTCAACGCCGACCCGCGCGTGCGCCAGGCCTTTCCCAACAGCCTGGTCGACAGCTTCCAGGCCGACGAGGACCCCAAGCTGAGCGAGTCGGAGTGGCTGCTCCAGCTCGGCCTGCCGGCCGGCTGGGACGCCTACTTCCCCAAGCGCGGAGAGGGAACCAGCATCGCCATCGTCGACAGCGGCGCGGACCTCGCGCTGGCGGGGGGCGACCCGGCCGAGCTCGTACTGGACCCCAAGGCCCCGGAGGGGCTTAACTTCGGCCCGGCCGCGACCGAGGAGGGCGAGCCCAAGGGGCAGGACGAGGTGGGCCACGGCACGGCCGTGAGCACGATCGCCGCGGCCGCGGGCGACAACCGCTACAACGGCGCGGGCGTGGCCCCGCGCGCCCGGCTCCTCCTCATGAAGGTGTTTTCGGTGGTGGACGGCCAGGCCAAGGCCACCAACGACGGCGTGGCCCAGGCGCTCTTCAACGCGTTCGCGCTCGGGGCGGACGTGGTGAACTTGAGCATCGGCTGCCACGGCTGCTCGCCGGAGCAGCGCGCCGTGCAGAAGGCGTTTTTCGACCTCGTGATCGACAACCTGCTGGCCGACGGGACCGAGGCGGGCCGGCCCGTGCCCGTGCTGGTGGCCGCCGCCGGCAACGACGGGGCACGCGGCGTCGACACCCCGGCCTCGCACCCGGCCGTGATCGCGGTGGGCTCGATCCGGCCCGACCTCGCGCGCCGCAGCCGCTTTTCCAACTTCGGCCCCGAGCTCGACCTCGTGGCCGTGGGCGAACACCCGCGCACGACCGTGTCCGGCGGGGGGTTCGAGGACCCCGGTTCGGGCACCTCGTTCGCCGCGCCGCAGGTGGCCGGCCTGAGCGCGCTGGTGCGCGCCGAGCACCCCGAGCTCGACCCCGAGGCCGTATGGGCACGCATTTTGGACTGCTTCGTGGCCGACGTGGCCCCCGCGGGCTTCGACGAAGGGACGGGCTGGGGCCGGGTGTTCCTCCCCCCACGGGCGGAGGCCGATCCGGCGTGCTTGAACGGGGACTGAGCGGGCGCGGGGCGCGATGAATCACGCCCCCACGGTTCATCCTGTCATGCGACGAACCCCGGTCATCCGATTGTCGCACCCCATAGGCAAACCTATACTGAAATCCAATTGACACTTCGACGGAAACACGAGGAGGGGTTCGATGCGACGGGGATTGCGATTGGGAACGTGTGTGCTGGCGGGGCTGGCGCTGCTTGCGACGCTGCAAGCCGGCGCCGCCGCGGGCGCGCAGGAGGGCACGGTCACGCTGCTGAGCCTGGGCGAGGAGACGGTGTCGCTGCTGCTGTTCAACCCGCAGGATCTGAGCGGGGTGCCCGAGCTGGCGCGCGGGGTCGACGCCGCGCGCGCCGAGGCCGAACGGACGCTTGCGCTCTACGCCGGCGGGCGGGCGTCGGGCAGCGGCGTGCCGATCGCGCGGCTGAGCGGGGCCCGGCTCGACGCCGCGGCGCTGGGCGCGGCCGAGCTGCGCGGCGGCGACGCCGCGCTGGGGCAGGCGATTACGGAGTCGGGCTTTCCGCTGCTGGCTGCCAACCTGGGCCTGGGCGAGGACAGCCCGCTGCGCATGCTGTTCGGCGGCGCGCTGCGCACGACTTTGGACGCGCTGCACGACGGCCGGCACGGCGGCGGGCTCTACGAGCTGCTGATCGCCGAAGACGGCGAGTTCGGCGTCTGCGCCTTCGGCCTGGTGGACCCGCAGCTGCAGCCGGGCGGGGCGACCTTCCGGCTCCAGAACCCGATTGAGACCGCACAATCCATGGTCGCGCGCTGCGACGAGGCCGGGGCCGACCTGACCGTGGCCATGCTGCACGTGGCCGACGGCGTGCGGCTGGACCGGGACCTGAAGGCCGCCGTGCCCGGCATCGACGTGGTGGTGTTGGGCGGCGCGGCCGCCGACCCGTCAGAAAGCGCGCTCGACACCGAGCGCGGCCCGTCGCTCTCCGTGGGCGTGGCCGACCCGCACGCGCTCGGACGGCTCGACCTCGGGCTCACCGACGGGCTAATCGTCGACTTCAACTACGCGCCCGTGGACCCGGCCGCAGGGGTCGTGACCTCCTCGACGACGAGCGAACGCGGCGGGGGCGGGGGCTTCGGCCCGCCCGTCCTCATGCTGGTCGCGGGGGTCGTGCTGCTGCTGGGCGCGTGGCTGCTGACGCGGTAAAAACCTCTATGCGCCGTCATCCCCGTGAAAATGGGGGCCCGGAATAGCCATATCCGACCTGGATTCCTGCTTTGGCATGGATGACGGGGGGGAGGAGAGGGGGAAAGGGACAAGCGTGAGCGCCGACAAGCTGCCGTCGACCGTGTACTTCTTCTCCGACCTGGAGGGCAGCACCCAGCTCTGGGAGCGCTTCCCCGCCGCCATGAAGGAGAACATCGTCCGCCACGACGAGATCATCGACGGGCTGATTCACAAGCATGGCGGCAAGGTGATCGACCACGCGGGCGACGGCGTGTTCGCGGTGTTCGAGGCCGGCACGCCGTTGCACTGCGCGCTCGAAATCCAGCGACAACTGCAGGACGAGCCCTGGCAGGCCGTCGACGAGCTGCGCGTGCGCATGGGCCTGCACGCGGGCGCGGCGCTCAAGCGCGGCGAGGACTACCGCGGTCCCATGGTCAACCGCACGGCCCGCATCATGTCGACCGGCTGGGGGGGCCAGATCCTGCTCACCCCCGAGGTCGAGCGCGCCTGCCCGCGGCCCGAGGGCGCCCAGCTGCAGGACCTGGGCGCGCACCTGTTGAAGGACCTGCACGCGCCGCAGCCCATCCTGGGGCTGGTCCACCCCGCGCTCAAGCTGCAGACGTTCCCCGAGCTGCGCTCGCTCTCGGCCCAGCCCAACAACCTGCCGCCCCAGCCCAACGCGTTCGTGGGCCGCACGCGCGAGCTGGCCGAGATCAGCGAACACTTCGAGGACCCGCACCGCCGGCTGGTCACGCTGCTGGGCCCGGGCGGGGTGGGCAAGACCCGCCTGGCGCTGCAAGCCGCGGCCGAGGCCGTCGAGCGCTTCAAGCACGGCGTGTTTTTCGTCTACCTCGCGCCGCTGAGCTCGCCCAACCAGGTCGTCTCAAGTATGGCCGAGGCCCTGGGGTTCTCGTTCTACAGCCGCGAGGAGCCCAAGGACCAACTGCTCAACTTCCTGCGCGAGAAGGAACTGCTGCTCGTGCTGGACAACCTGGAGCACCTGATGGCCATGGTCGCGCTGATGCGGGAGCTGCTGGAGGCCGCCCCGCGCCTCACGTTGCTGGCCACCTCGCGCGAGCGGCTCAACCTGAGCCAGGAGTCCGTGCTCGAGATCCGCGGCCTGGACGTGCCCGGCGAGGCCGATCTGCAACAGAACCCGCCCGAGAGCTTCGGCGCGCTGCGGCTGTTCGCCGAGCGCGCGCGGCAGGTCGAGCCCGCCTTCGCGCTCGACGAGGCGACGCTGCCGGGGGTTTTGCGGGTCTGCCGCCTGGTGGACGGCATACCGCTGGGGATCGAGCTGGCCGCCGCCTGGGTGCGGATGCTGCCGCCCACGGAGATCGCCGCCGAGATCGAGGCCAAGCTCGACTTTTTGGAATCAAGCATGCACGACGTCCCCGAACGCCACCGCAGCCTGCGCGCGGCCTTCGAGTACTCCTGGAACCTGCTCGACGAGGACGAGCGCGAGGCCTACCGTAACCTGTCGGCCCTGCGCGGGAGCTGGGACCGCGAGGTCGCGGCGCGGGTGGCCGGGGTCTCGCTGCGGACGCTGGCCGGCTTGGCCGACAAGTCGCTGGTGCGCAAGACCGCGGCGGGCCGGTTCTACGTCCACGAGGTGCTGCGCCACCACGCCGTCGAGAAACGCGCCGAGGACCCCGAGGCGCAAGCCGCGCTCGAGGTCAAGCACGGCACCTACTTCGCGGACTTCATGGCCGAACGCGCGGCCAAGCTGCGCGGGCGCGAGCAGGTGGCCGCGCTCGAGGCCGTGCAGGCCAACCTGGACAACGTGCTGGCCGCCTGGCGCTGGGCGCTGGAAGCGAACCGCGCCGACTGCCTGGGACGTGCGCTGGACGCGCTCTGGCTCTTCTACGAAAAGCGCAGCCGCTTCCGCGAGGGCCTGGAGACCTTCCGCGCCGCGGCCGAGGACTGGGGCGAGCGGGGGGGCGACGCCGCGCTGGGCGGCAAGCTCTGGGCCCGCGAAGGGTACTTCGCCCAGCGGCTGGGCGAGCTCGAGGCGGCGGGCCAGCGGCTCGAATGGGCGCTCGAAGAGGCCCGCCGCGCCGACGACGCCGAGGAGGTCGCGTTCTGCCTCAACTACCTGGGCCAGCTCGCGCTGCGGCGCGGGCGCTTCGACCAGGCACGCACGCGCCTGGAGGAAAGCCTCGCGCTGCGCCGCGAGCGCAACGCCCCGCGCGGGATCGCCGCCAGCCTCAACAACCTGGGCGCGCTGGCCTACCTCACCGGCGAGCACGCGCGCGCCAAGGCGTGCTACGAGGAGAGCCTGGGGCTGGCCCAGCGCAGCGGCGACCTCTGGAGCGTGGGCGCGCTGCGGAACAATTTGGGCGAGATCCATCGCCTGCTGGGCGAGCGCGAGGCGGCGCGCGCCCAGTTCGAGGCGAGCCTGCAGCAGAGCGAGCAGCTGGGCGACCGCTGGGGCGCGGCCACGGCGCACAACAACCTGGGCGCGCTGGCCCACATGGCCCAGGATTGGGACGAGGCCCGGCGCCTCTACGCCGAGAGCCTGCGGGTGCGCCGCGAGCTGGGCGACCGTTCGGGCGTGGCGGTGTCGTTGCGCAACCTAGCCGAGGTGGCCGGCCGGCAGGGCGAACCCGAGCAGGCGCGCGGTCACGCCGAGGAGAGCCTGCGCATCTCGCGGGAGCTGGGCGACCGGCGCGGCGAGGCCGCTTCGCTGGTCCAGCTCGGCAAGGCCGACCGCCAACTCGGGGACGCTCAAGGGGCGCGCGAGCGGCTGCGCGAGGGCGTGTCGCTGGCCCAAGAGATCGGTGCCCTGCCCGTGGCGCTCGACGGGGTCGTGTGCCTGGCGGACGCGCTCGATCCCGCGCGCGCGTCCGAGGCCCTCGCGTTGCTGGCCGCGGCCCGCGCCCACCCGGCCGCCCATCGAACCACGCAACGGACGGCCGACGCGCTCATCTCGTCGTGGTCGGACCGGCTCACGCGCGGGGAGGCCGACGCCGCGCTGGCGCGCGGCCGCGGCGCCTCCTGGGAGGAGACGCTGCAGGCCGCACTCGGGACGTAAGAAACCGCTTGAGAACCACTCCCCCGAGGTGGCGCGTCCGGTCTCCGCCGGGGCAAGGAATTACAGCGCGGCGAAACCCGACGGAAGCCTCCGCGCTTTCTGGGACGGGGCAGGGGCGATCCGTTCCCTTACGAACACCCCTCGAACGGGACCATGTCGTTTGACTCCCACATGTAGTCGAACTCGGCGATGTAGATGCTGGCGATCTGCTCGTCCCGGATCATCACCAGGTTGCTCCAGTCGGTCTCGCCGGCTTCCTCGGTCCAGGCGTAGCTGCCCAGCAGCACGGTGTCGCCGAACACGGCATACGCGTGCGCGAACTCGCCCTCGGCTTCGTTCACCCGCACGGGGATGAACTGCGCGTCCAGGTAGGGCAGCACCGAACCCGGCCGGCAGACCGTGGCCCCGTCGGCCAGGATGCGGATGTCGGCGCCCTGCGCCTTGGCGTTCCAGACCGCGCGGGCGATGTCCTCGTCGGCCAGCGCGCCCACGGCGATGCGCAGCCGGTTGCGCCAGCCGATGTCTTCCAGGCGCTCCAGCAGGAAGTCCTTCGGGCTGTCCTCGTGGAAGTTTGCCGAGCCCGGGAAGGCAAACAGCGGCTTGATCTGGGTGCCCAGGAACTGGAAGCCCGTCAGGCCGCCGATGATCAGGGTCAGGCAAACGCCAAACGTCAAACCAATGGTAAAACGCTTCATGGTGGTCCCCCTTTGGGTCTCTGTGTGGAACCATCATAGCGCCCGGAGCGGGAATGTAACGGACACGGAAGAAACGGCGAGGTGCACATCGTTCCCATGTCGGGGGGAGCGGGGGAAAGCGGACGGCCCGGCAGGTAGGAACCCGCCGGGCCGCTTAAACGCTTGCTAACGCAACACCACCCACTTCTGGAGCTCGGTTCCAACCGAGCGCCCGTCGAAGCCGTGGGCGGTCACGGCCACCAGGTAGACCCCGTTGGCCAGCCGGCGGCCGTCGTCGGCCCGGGCGGCCAGCGCGAGGGACGCGCCGGGCCCGGTTTCGCTCAGGACCAAGCGCCCCGCGGCGTCGAAGGCGCGCACGTCGAGCTGCCGTACGCCGCTGCCGGCCAGCGACAGGCGCCAGCGCTCGGCGCCCAGCGGCACGAGGCGCACCGCCCGCACCCGCAACGGCTCGGGGGCGCCCGCCAGCGCGACCAGCCGCGGCAGCGCGCGCCTGGCTTGAGCCAGCAACGCGGGGGAAGCGGACGAAGAGGACACCTGCGCGCCGCTGATCCACATCCCGATCAGCTCCAGGATCTTGTCGTCGTCGATGGTGGCGCCGCCCGCTCCCGGCACGGGACCACCCGAGATCCAGAGCGTGATGGCCTGCTTGATCTCCTGGTCGCCGATGATTTGGTCCGCGTCCGGACCGGCCGGGTCGTTGGGCACGAGCGCGGCCACGGCGGCGTCGATCGAGTCCGACCCGCCCGAGGGCGCGCTCGAGACGGTGACGTTCTTGACCACGGTCCCGGTCTGGCCCGCGCTGTCGGTCACCTGCAGCCGCACCGTGAAGGTGGCCGCGTCGCCGTAGGTGTGCGTCGGGTTCTGGTTCGTCGAAGTCGTCCCGTCGCCGAAGTCCCAGCTCCACGAGGCGATGTCGCCCGCCCCGTCGGGGTCGGTGGAGGCGTCGCTGAACTGGACCGACTGGCCCGTCTGCGGGCTGCCGGGGTTGTAACCGAAGTCCGCGTTGGGCGGCGCGTTGCCGGGCGCAGGCGCCTGGGTGCGGAAGCGGGTCGGGGTGGACCAGTTGCTCACCTCGCTGGCGCCGGCGTTCTTCACGCGGACGCGCCAGTAGTAGACCGTGTCCTGGCTCAGGTTGCCGCCCGGGACGCTCAGGCTCGTGAGGTTGCTGCCGTCGTCGCCGGAGTCGTAGACGATCGTGCCCGCGCCGAAGCCCGCGTCGGTGGCCACCTGCCACTGCGTGACGTCGTGCGAGCAGGGCAGGGCCGGCAGCGCCGGCGGCGTGTAGTCGATCTCCAGCGTCGGCGTCAGCGGCTGGCCCGTGGCCCCGTCGCCCGGCGCGGTGTGGGCGATTGAGCCCCAGAAACAGCCGAGCACCAGGGGTTGTGTCGCAAACTCGGTGGGCGAGGTCCAACTGCTCACCTTGCTGGCGTCGGCGTTCTTGAAGCGCGCGCGCCAGTGGTAGGTCGTGTTGACGGACAGTTCGCCGCCCGGCACCGTGAAGCTGGTCAGGTTGGCCCCGTCGTCGCCCGAGTCGAACACGATGTCGCCGCCGCCGAAGGCCGGATCGGTGGCGATTTGCCACTGCGTGACGTCGTGCGAGCACGGCTGCGGGAACGGCCCGCCGGGCAGGTGGTTGACTTCCAGCGTGGGGGTCGTGGACAGGCCGGTGGCCCCGTCGGCCGGGGCGTCGTTGGTGATGATGCCCCAGGTGCACAGGATCGTGAGCGCCACGGTTTCAAACGAGCGCGTGGCGGACCAGGACGAGGTCGGCCCCGTGCCGAAGAGCACCACGTCGCGGATGCGGGCGCGCCAGTAATAGGTGCCGTTGAAAGCGAGGTTGCCGGAGGGCACGTCGATCGAGGACTTGTCGGCGCCGGTGAAGCCCGAGTCGAACACGATATCGCCGGGGGCGAAGGCCGGGTCGGAGGCGATCTGCCATTGGGTCCGGTCCCACTCGCAGCCGGAGAGGATGATGGCAAACACGTTCACGCTGGCCTCCAGCGTGGGCGTGAGCGGAACGCCCGTGGCCCCGTCGGCGGGGGCGTTCAGGCTCGGCGTCGGCGGCGTGGTACAGCTCGGAGGGGAGACGGTCGTGAACTTGCGCGCGCTCGACCAGGACGAGACCTCGTCGCTGAAGGGAAACGGTTCGTCGTCCTTCACCCGCGCCCGCCACCAGTAGTCCGTCCCGGTCGAGAGCTGCCCGTTGGGGACGTTGCGGGACGTCTTGCCCGCGGCCGAGAAGCCGGAGTCCCACACGACGTCCCCGCCGAAGCCCGGCGAGCTGGCCACCTGCCACTGCGTCTCGTCGTGCTCACAGAACGGGTTGATGATCGGAAACGTGACCGAGAGCTCCAGCGTGGGCGTCAGCGAAACGCCCGTGGCGTTGTTGGCCGGGCTCGTGAGCGTGGGCGTGGGCATGCTCGAACACTGCGCCCAGGCGCTCACGCTCAACGCGTTCAACAACAACAGCCCCAACCCCACGACGATCCAATGACGATTTAACGTCATGAACTCCCCCTTTGTGTTTGCTGCGTTGTAGGCGCCCCGAGCGATCCACACGGTCGTTGGACTCACAAACAGGATCGACCCGCTTCAGCGCACATATGCCCCCAGCATAAGGCAAGCACGCAACGTAGGTCAACGTAAATGCGAGGAGGACGCGTCCTTAAGGCCGTTTTAGCTCCAAAGGGCGCTGCGAAGGACGTCCCCCCACACGACGAAGTAGAGGAACTCGCCCGAGCCCACGCTGATCACCCAGAGCGCGACGAAGGTGTGCGTAAGCCCGCGCCGGTTGCGGAAGTAGGCCTCGCCCCGCCGGGCGGCGCGGTAGGCGAAGCCGGCCATGATCAGCAGCCCGACGAGCATGACCAGCGAGAGCACGCCGTGGAAGGCGCCCAGGATGCCTACCCACTCGCCCAGCGGGTCGGGGTGGTTGGCCGTGATCACGACCGAGCGGTGCACCATGTAGGCCACGTTGACCAGCACCTCGAAGGCCAGCGTCCCGAACAGCAGCTTCCAGCGCAGCGGCCCGCCGCGCAGGTTCGAGAGGATCACGTAGAGCACGATCGCGGTCACGATCAGTTCGGAGACGGCCGAAAAGGTGCTGAAGCGGAACGGGTCCGCCAACAGGGTGTCAATGAGGGACAAGCTGCCTCCTTTGCGTTAGTGGTCCACGATGAAGTCCGAGGTGCCGACCTGCGAGCTGGGGCGCACGCGGAAGAACGGCGTCGTGTAGCGCAGCAGCACGCCCCGCTCGACCGTGAACCAAGCCGAGGCGCGCAGCACCGGGTCGGGGCCGAGGAAGTTCTTGAAGAACGGGTCGTTGAAGGTGACGTGCCCCAGCCGGGTCTCGACCTTGAACGTCTCGTATTGCCTGCGCCCGAGTCGGGTCTCCACGGTCAGCGTCTCGCGGGCGACGACCTCGGAGCGCGCCGTGAAGTAGGGATCCTCGCCCTGGGCTAGAAATTCGTGGTAGAACACGTGGTAGTCCCAGGTCTGGCCCACCTCGAGCGGCTTGCTATGCATGTGGTAGGGCCAGTCCGAGATGGTCATGGTGTCGGCGCGCCAGGCCGTGACCTCGTCGACGACCTCGTCGGTGGCCGGCAGCAGCACCTCGACCGTCTCCCCGTCCGGGCTGACGCGGTAGAACCCGTCGGCCGAAAAGTCCTCCCGTTCGGGGTCGATGAAGTCGAACGAGATCACGAAGTCGGCCGATTCCATCGTGAACGCGGGCGAGAGGTGGTTGTACCAGTCGATCGTGATCACGTTGCCCACGGCCACCTCGACCAGCTGGTTCACGGTGAGGCCGTCGTCGGGATCGCGCAGCACGCGGTCCGTCGAGGTGGTCACGCCGTTGAGGTCGGTGTAGGACAGCCAGCTCGGGAAGGCGTCCACGCCGTCGGGCACCCCGTCCTCGTCGCTGTCGGCCTGGGCCGGGTCGGTGAAGCGGACGAAATACTCCTCGCCGTCGGGCACCCCGTCGCCGTCCGTGTCGGGGTTGGCCGGGTCGGTGCCCAGCAGCGCCTCGGCCTCCGCGTCGAGCCCGTCGCCGTCGGCGTCCCCCGACTGCGAGTAGCCGTGTAGCCCGAGGCCAAACAGCAGGATCAAGCCCAGCAAGATCAGGCGTTTCATGCGTGTCCTCCTTGCGTGTCGTCGTCGGCAACCAGGGGGCGCCCACCGACCCGCAGCCAGCGGCGCGCCACGGTCAGCACGGCCGGGTACACCCCCAGACCCACCAGCAGGGCGTAGGCGATGGCCGTGCTGGCCAGCACGCCGAAGTCGCGGTTCCAGGGGATCTGCCCCAGCACGAGCGTCAGGAACGCGGCCAGCGTCGTGCCCGAAGCGGCCACCAGCGCGGTCGAGACCAGCGAGCAGCCGCGTCCAATCGAGCCGGTCTCGCGCACGCGCTGGGTGAGGTGGATGGTGTAGTCCACCCCGAGCCCGATGCCCAACGCGGCCACCAGCGCGGTCGAGGCGCTGATGCGCAAACCCAGCCAGTGGATCGTGGCCAGCTCCAGCGCCATCACCAGCGCGATCGGGACCAGGCACACGAGCGCCCAGGAAACCGAGCGGAACGCCCATACCAGCACGATTCCCACCAACAGGAAGGCCAGCCCCATCGAGATGAAGAACCCCTCGCGCAGGGCCGTGAGGCTGAGCGACTCCAGGTAGGGCGACCCCGTGAGCGACACGGACAGCCCCGCGGCCTCCAGCGCCGGCCGGGCCTCCTCCAGACGCCGCTCGAGGTCGGCGGTGATGGCGGCCACCCCCTCGGGCTCGTGGGCGCGCAGCACGTTGATCCGCACGACGGCCGCGTCGTAGGCGCCTTCGGGACCGCGGTGCAGCAGCGCGCGCGCCCGGTCCCGCAGCGGGCCCTGTTCCCAGACCGCGTCCATCAGTTGGCTGTAGGCGCGATCCGGGCTCTGGGCGAAAGCGGCCATGAACGTTTGCGCCAGCGCGGGGTTGGCAAAGCGCAGGTCGTCCAGCAGGCGCCCGGCGTGCTGCACGCCGCGCGAGTAGGGCGAGGCGGCCAGCGCGGGCACGAGCGCCTGGTTCAGCGCGCGCATGACCTCGAGGTCGGCGATCTCGCCTTCCAGCAGGATCTGGACCTCGTCGTAGCTCTTGAACTCGCGGTTGATCTCCTCGTAGAGGCGGATCTGCTCGTTGCCCTCGGGCAGCATCCAGCGCAGGTCGTAGGGATAGACCTCGAGCTCGAGCCCGGCCGCAAAGGCCAGCCCCCCCACCAGCAGCGCGACCGCCGTCCACGCGCCGGCCCAGCGGGGCCGGGTGAGGTAGCGCGCCAGCCCGCGCACGACCGCCGGTTTGCGGTTGCCACGCCGTCCGTTGGGCGTGCCCAGGTAGCGCTGGGCCGCCGGAACGAGCGTGAGCGTGACCGCGAACGCGCTCAGCATCGCGAAGGTGGACAGGAGCCCGAAGGCGCGCACCGGCGGGCTGCTGGAGGCGATCAGCGCGGCGAAGCCGGCCACCGTGGTGAGCGTCGTGAGCCAGAGCGCCTTGCCGGTGTGCCCCAGCGTGGTGCGCAGCGCCTCGAAACGTTCCCGGCCCGCGTGGCGCTCGTGGCGGTAGCGGTGCAGCAGGTGCAGCGAGTCGTCCAGCCCCACGCCCAGCAGCAGCGGGAGCACGGCGATCATGAGGAAGCTCAAGGGGACGCCGGTGAGCGACATGAGCCCGAAGGTCCACAGGCCCGAGACGGCCACCACGGCCATGGGCAGGTAGACCTCGCTCATGCGCTTGAGGCTGACGGCCACCACGCCCAGCCCGAGGGTGACCAGCCCCCAGGCCGGCCCGGCCGAGAGCGCGACGGTCAGGCTCAAGAGCGCCAGCACGGCCACGGCGCGCAGGCGCGTGGGGCGGGGGGTGCCCTCCCCGTGCAGGTGCGCCCCCGCCGCGGCCAGCCCAAAGGCGAGCGCGGCCCAAAAGGCGGCCGTGCCCAGCGCGGCGTCGGCCGTGAACTGGAGCGACCAGGCGGCCACGAGCGCGATCAGCGCCAGCACGACCACCCAGGCGCGCAGCGGCGCCCGGAAGGCCAGCAACAGCACGAACATCATGAGCGCCGCGGCCAACGGCAGGTACGACATCAAATCGGACACCGTGGCCCGGTTGAAGTCCAGAATCGAGAGGCCGTAGCCCATCAGCTCGACGCGCGTGGCCTCGGCCGACTCCTGCAGCGGCGCCAGGGCGTCGGCGGCCGCGCGCGCGGTTTGCAGCAGGTCGGCGTCGGGGTCGAAGGCGGCCCAGGCCAGCGCGCTCCCCTGCGGCGAGAGGTAGTCCTGCACGCTCGAGAGCCGCTGGGTCGTGAGGCGAATCACGTCCTCGAAGCTGTAGCCCAGCGGGTCCCCGTCCACGGGCAGGCGCGCGAACGCCGGGTCGCCGCCGTGCAGACCCGAGGCGATGAACTTGACCAGGTCGGGCAGCCCTTGAGCCCTCGCCACGCCCGGCACGGCGCGCAGCGCCTCGAGCACGGCCTCCATCTCGAGCACGGCCTCCGCCGAGGTGAGCGCGCCGCCCGCGCGCGGCGTGAAGCGCACGTAGAGCGTGTGCGGGAAGGGCGCCTCGCCGAACGCCTCGACGACCTGGCGGTAGACGCGCGTGCGCGGGTCGTCCGGGTAGAACGCCTGCAGGTCGTTGACCACCTGCAAGCGGGGGAGTTGGACGACCAGCAGGACCGTGAGGCTGAACAGTCCCAGCAGGATCCAACCGGCCCCCCGCTTGACCCAGGTGGCATAGGCTTCAAGCCAGCGCGATGACATGTGAATGGTCCGGGACGCCCCTTAGGGGATCGCGAGTGCGATCAGGCCCACGGCGCCGCGCAAGCCCGTGTCCACCGAAAAGCGCAGCTCGGCGCCGTTGCGACGCGCGTCGACCAGCGCGCCCTCGTAGAGGTCCTGGGCCAGGTACGGGCTCTGGCCCTCGCGCAGCGCGGCCAGGGCCGCGGCCGCGGCGGCCTCGGAGCCGAAGCGGACGTCGAAATCCACCCGCGCGCCGCCGGAGACGAAGCGAATCGCAAAGCCCATGGCCTGCTCGCCCTCGACGACGGGGCGATCCGTGGCCGGGTCCGTCTGGCGCACGAACGACACGTCGCCGCCGCGCACGGCCAGCGCCACGGGCAGCTCGTCGAAGTAAGCGCCCTGCCCCTGAATCCGGGCCGTGACGGCGTTGACGCTCTCCAGCAGCCGCTCGACGTTCGCCGGGGCGCCAAAGCTCGTCTCGGTGCCGACCCAGAGCGCGCCCGGCGTCGGGATGTAGCCCCACTGGATGTTGACGGGGCCGAACGTCCCGCCGGTCTGCACCACGGGCAGCCCGTTCACGTTCAGCATCTCCCAGTTCTTGAACGGGGAACCCGGCGCCTGCGAGGCGAAGCGGATCCCCATCAGGGCACCCACGACCGGCTCCTGCGGCAGCCCCTGGATGAGCGACATCGGGGTCATGCCGGGGCCGGCGCCCTGGGCGACGTACTGGACCATTTGCGGCGAGAGCTCGAGCGTGTCGGTCACGATCTGGCGGATGCCGCTGAGCGAGTGGCGCGCGGCGGCCAGGCCGCCCAGCACGCCCTCGGCCAGCGCCGGGTCGGCGGTGAGCTTGGCCAGGTCGGCCACCAGCACCTTGGTGTAGCCGTCGGGGTAGCGGATGACCACCTCGTCGGGGTTGGCGCCGAAGGGCGCCGCGCCCAGCAGCAGGGAGAGGGACAGCGTCAGGGCGAGTGCGAGCGTGATGGATCGCTTCAGCATGGTGACTCCTCCGTTTTGAACAAGGTTTTGAGGGTGTTGAGCGTGTCGTCCAACAACGATTCCACCGGGCGGCCGCTGGCCGCGAACATCATGAGCCCGAAGGCGTGCGTCCCCAGGAAGTTGAAGAACGCGTTCGGCTCCACGCCGTCGCGCTGCAGTACGGGCAGCGTGGCCTCGCGCAGCTCCTCGAGCCATTCCATGTGGATGCGCATGAAGTGGCGCAGCACCGACTGGTGGTGCCCCTCGGGCTCGGCGAACACCATGGCCACCAGCTTGAAGCTCTCGGGCGAAGCCCGGAAGTTCTGCGCGTAGGCGCTCAGGATGGTCTCGGCGATGTCGTAGGGCGTGCGAAGCGTTCCGGACCGCGCCAGCAGGCCCTCGAAGTGCGCGTCGACCGAGGCTTGAATCGCGCCCTCCAAGATGGCCTCCTTGGACGGAAAGTAGTAGTAAACCGTCCCCTTGGCCAGCTCGGCGCGCGCGGCGATCTCGTCCACCGTGGTGTCCTTGATGCCGTGGTGGGCGAACACCTCCAGCGCGGCTTCCACGATGCGCTCTCGGCGCTGCTCCCGTTCCCGCAGGCGCGCTTCCTTTGGATTCACGGGGCCTCCCGATGCCAGGTTTTCGACCGCTCGGTCGAAAACCGACCCGGCGGTCGAAAGGGAGTCTATCGGGGGGGGTCACGCCACGCAACGGGTTTAATCAGGAACTTTCCTGACATCGGTCAGGTTTACGGGAGGGGGACGCCGGGTGGCATGGCCAAGAGATGAGCAGGCTCGGCAGGCCTTGTCAGCGGCGCCATGTGCCTTTGACGCAGCGCCTTCGTGGGATGGAGGCACGGGGGATGGCTAGTTGCGGACCGTCACCCACGCGGACGTGCTGACGCGCTGTCGGTTGGCGTCGGTCACGGTAGCCCGCAACTGGTAGCGACCGTCGCGCAGGGACGTCGTCTCCCAGAGGGCGCCAAACCCGTCCCCGGGCGTGCGATCCAGCCCGATTTGGACGAAGCGCTCCCCGTCGGGGGAGTAAGCGAACTCGGCAAAGCCGAAGCCGTCCAGGTCGAGCCCCGTCGCTTCGATTACGAGCTCGGTCGGCCCGCCCAGCACCTGATCCGGTTGCAGGCCGACCCACTGGAGCCGGGCTCCAGTGGAAGCGCTTTGCACGGAGGCTTCGGGGCCAGCGTCGGCCCGCTGGCTCGCGGCCGAGACCCGTTCGGCCTCGATGCGCGCCAGCGTGCGCGCCACGCGTTGGCACTGGCTTGGAAGCAGATGCGCGCGCGGTTCCGGAGTAACGCCAGACCCCTTCATGAGGTTGTTCGGGTCTTGCTGCGTGTCGTTGAGCCCGTCGCTGCCGGGATGACCCAGCCCCAGGTTGTGCCCGAGCTCGTGGGCCAGGGTCGTGACCATCTGGCGCGGGAGGACGAACTGCTCGCGATCGTAGAGCGCGCCCCAGCGCACGATCGTGTAGTGCGGCGGCGTGATCTCGCCGAAGCCCTCGATGTCCTGGTATTGGCCGTTGATCGCCGTCAGGATGCGCAGGCCCGTCACGAACACGGTCAGGTCCGCCGGGCCGAAGCGAAGGCCCTCGTCTTCGAGCGCGTCGAGCGTCAGGCTGCGCGCCTGGTGCATGACGGCCCCCGTGCGCGTCCCGTGCAGGATGGCGGGCTCGCGCTCGTACGCCTCAAACAGCTTGTCGGCGAGCGTCCCCCCCGGCATGCGCAGACGGTCCGGATGGAGCACGCGCACGAGGCCGCCTTTGAATCCCACGCCGCACTGGTCCCAGATCCCGTTGACCGCGTCCAGGATCTCGCCGTGGAACGCCGCGCGCACGTCGGCCGCCGGCTCGCTCCAGATCGGGTTTTCCAGCGGCGTGGCCCCCTCGGTCAACGCGGTAACGCCGTCGTCCAGCACGAACACGTTCACCGTGAGCTCGGCTTCGGCGGGCTGCGCCCGCGACAGCACCTGAGAGAAGTTGTAGCGCGGCGGCTGGCCGCAGTCGAAGGCGAGCAGGCGCGGCGCGCTGGCCTGGCCGCGCGGGTCCCAAGCGGTCACGCGCAGCGACACGCTCTGAGCGTAGGCGGTACACGCGAGCGAGAAGCGCACGTCCCCCTGCGCTTGACTCGCCGTCACCCGCACGTCCTGCCGGTGGTAGCGCCCGTCGACCACGTCGAACTGGACGCGGGAGAGCCCGGCCCCCGAGCGGTAGGAAAGCGTGCCCTGGGCGCTCTGGTACGTGCCGAGTTGTTCGGGGAATTGGATCGACAGGACTTCGGGCTGATCGCCGGACGAGTGCGCGATGGCGCTGGTCAGCGTGAGCAGCGTGGCGAATGCGAGTGCAAGGCGCTTGGCGTTGAGCATCGGGTTCTTCGGCGGCCCAGCCACCCTCGGCGTTGCCGGTCGGGTCTGAGGCTTTGCGTCCCGCGCTTACGCGCGGTTTGCCCTTGTCGGAACCGAAGCCCACCTCCTCGGCTCGAATTGCGGGGCGTCCCGCTAGTTCGGATTGTACCTTATTTTACACTGGTTAGACATGGTTACAAGGGGTTACACGTTTATTTCAGCGTAATGTGGATTACCGAGCATGGAGAACAAGAATGGGGCGCACGGCCGCGCGCCCCGACAAACGGATCGGGTTGAGCTCAGCGCCTCTGGCAACCCCCTCACATCGCTCAGGATGTCATGCTGAGCTAAAAGCGAAGCATCCCCTACGGCTGCGGGAGATCCTTCGGCCTTGCGGCCTCAGCAATGTAGGGCCGGCTGTGCCGGCCGGCCCGCGCAGCGGGCCCGTCAGGGCGCGGCGTAGACCTCGAGCTCGCGCAGGCCGGTGTTGCCGCCCGTGCTCTCGACCACCTCGAAGCGCAGGACGGAAAGGGTCGTGGGCGCGAGCGCGAAGGCGTGCAAACGCTTGACGTCGGGCAGGTCGAACTCCCCCAGCGCCTCGCCCGCGCCGTTCAGGACGCGGAAGCGCAGGATGTCGGCGCTGTTGCCCATCGTGCGGCTCCAGACGCCGACCCCAGCGATTTCGGTGGGTGCGGCCAATTCGATCTCGATCCAGGCGTCGTCGCCCTCGCCGTCGGAGGACCACTCCGTCTTCGGGTCGCCGTCGATGGCGTGGTCCGCACCGAACGAACTGTCGTCCCCGCCGCCGCCCCAGTTGCTGCTCACGGCGCGGACCGCCCCTTGTACGGCCAGGTTGGGGCCGAAAGCGCCGTCGGCCGAGGTGGGCGCGGCTGTGGTTCTGAACGACACGGGCTCGGCCCGGTAAACGTTGGCTGCGGCGTCGATGAGCGCGACCTCGGCGCGGTACTGGGTCTCGGGGTCGAGGGCCAGCAGCTGAACGCGGTGGTCCGTGAACGGCTCGGTGTGGGACATGCGCGCGCTGCGGCCGAGCGCCTCGCCTGGGCCGAAGGCCGTGCTGGCCAGCGTCGGGACCGTCGTGCCAAACGAGACCAGCGCGCTCTGGGCCTCGACCTCGGAGACGTCCGGTCCGCCCTGCAGGACCCGCTCCGCGGGCGCGGGTTGGAGCGCGAGCGCCTCGCCTTCGCGCTGGGCGATCAGGTCTTGCCCGGGGTCGGGCACGGCCTGGGCGCTCACGAGGTAAACCCGCGAGCGCAGCACCTCGTGCTCGGGCGTGAAGGCCGTCAGCACGATCTGGTAGCTGCTCCCCTCACGCAGGCCCAACGCGATGTCGTGGTCGCGGGCCGGCGCGGTCATGTCCATGGCCGTAAGGCGCTCGAAGTCGCCCCCCACGGGCCCCACGTTGACGGCGCACAACACGTCTTCCGGGGTCTCGAGCCGCAGCCACCAGCGGCCGTCCGCGTGGTTGACGCGCACGTTCGACGCCTCGAAGAACGCCGCCGCCCGCGCCGAGGGCTGCGAGGCCACCGCCGCCGACTGCGTGCTCCACCAAACGGCGCCGCCGGCCACGGCGACGACGATCAGGCCCAGTCCGATCCACATCGGTTTCATGGAATCACCTTTCATCGCACATTGTTCCAATCGGGTGCAGTAGGGACGCGATTCATCGCGCCCGCAACCATACGTCCCACCGTTACCCTGTCAATGCATCGAGCGCGTACCCGCGGGTCCCATGAATGGGACCCCTACATCCGAACGCCAGAGCGGTTCTGGACAAACCCTCGCCACTCTGTCTAAGGGGAGGGCACGTCACCCTTCAAGCGTAGGGCACACGCCCCGTCCCTTCAACCGAATTGAATTGCCCACAAGCGTCTGCTAGACTCCCAGGGACTCTCATGTTTACCGGAATCGTCGCCGGACTCGGCCGCGTCGGCCGGCTCGACCGTCACCGGCTCAGCTTCGCCGTCCCCGACGGGTTCGAGCTCAAGCCGGGCGACAGCGTGGCCGTCAACGGGACGTGCCTGACCGCCGTTGCGTTCGACGGCGGTCTCGTGGGCGCGGATTTGAGCCCGGAGACGCTTTCCCGCACCGCGCTCGGGGGACTCGAACCGAACGAGCCCGTCAACCTCGAACTCCCGTTGCGTGCCGCCGACCGGCTCGGCGGGCACTTCGTGCAGGGTCACGTGGACGCGGTCGGACACGTCGAGCGGATCGAGCCCGAGGGGGAGTCCTACCGCTTCGTCTTTCGGGTCGATGCGCGCTGGGATCGGTACTTGGTCGAAAAGGGGTCGGTAACGGTCGACGGGATCAGCCTGACGGCCTTCGACGTGCGCGACGGGGCGTTTGCCGTGGCGGTCATCCCGCACACGTTCCGGCACACCAACCTGGGGAGTAAACGGGTGGGCGATCTCGTCAACGTGGAGTTCGACGTGTTGGGCAAATACGCGGAGAAACTGCTGGCGGCTCGGCTGCAGGCTTAGGAGGGAACATGACGTTTGACTCGGTGAAAACGGCGATCGAACAGGTCGAACGCGGCGGCATGGTCATCGTCGTCGACGACGAGGACCGCGAGAACGAGGGCGACTTGGTCGTCGCCGCCGACAAGATCACCCCGGCGCACGTCAACTTCATGGCCAAGCACGCGCGCGGCTTGGTGTGCGTGCCGATGGACGCCCAGATGCTCGACCGGCTCGGACTGGGTCCCATGGTGGGCGGCAACACGAGCCAGCGCGGCACCAACTTCACGGTCTCGGTCGACGCCCGCGAGGGCGTGGACACTGGCATCTCGGCCTTCGACCGCGCCCAGACGGTCAAGGTGCTGGTCGACCCCAACACGCACCCCAACCACTTGGTCCAGCCGGGGCACGTGTTCCCGTTGCGCGCCTACCCCGGCGGCGTGCTGCGCCGCGCAGGGCACACCGAGGCCAGCGTCGACCTGTCCCGCATGGCGGGCTTGAGCCCGGCGGCGGTCATCTGCGAGATCATGAACGACGACGGCTCGATGGCCCGCGTGCCGCAACTGGAAGGCTTTGCCAAGGAACACGCGCTGCCGATCATCAGCATCGCGGACCTGATCCGCTACCGCAGCCAGCGCGAGCAGCTCGTCGAGCGCATCGCGACAGCCAAGCTGCCCACGCTGTTCGGCAACTTCGAGCTCTACGCCTACCGCTACCTGCTCGACGACAAGGAGCACCTGGCGCTGGTCAAGGGCGAGGTCTCGGGCGCCGAGCACGTGCTGGTGCGCGTGCATTCCGAGTGCGCCACCGGCGACATCTTCGGTTCGATGCGCTGCGACTGCGGCGAGCAGCTCTACCGCGCCATGGCCCGGATTCAGGAGGAGGGGGCCGGCGTGATCGTCTACCTGCGCCAGGAAGGCCGCGGCATCGGCCTGGGAGCCAAGATCCGCGCCTACCACCTGCAGGACGAAGGCTTGGACACCGTCGAGGCCAACCAGCAGCTCGGGCTGCCGGTCGACCTGCGCGACTACGGCATCGGCGCCCAGATCCTGCGCGATCTTGGCTTGAGCACGATCCGCATCCTGACCAACAACCCCAAGAAGGTCGTCGGGCTGGAAGGCTACGGGCTCCACATCACCGAGCAGCTCCCGCTCACGGTCAAACCCAACGAGCACAACTTCCGCTACCTCAAGACCAAGAAGGAGAAGCTGGGCCACTCGCTCGAGGGCATCTTCTAGCGATGCCGACGTTCGAGGGGAGCGCCAACGGCCAGGGCCTGCGGATCGGGGTCGCGGTCAGCCGCTTCAACGAGGGGATCACGGCCAAGCTGCTCGGGGGCGCGCTGGAGACGTTCAAACGCGCGGGCGTGGCCCAGGAATCCATCGACGTGGTCTGGGTCCCCGGCGCCTTCGAGCTGCCGCAGGCCGCGCGCGCGCTGGACGAAGCGCGTGACTACGACGGCATCGCGGCGCTGGGCTGCGTCATCCGCGGCGAGACCCCGCACTTCGACTACGTCTGCGACGCCGCGGCGCGAGGGTTGCTGGATCTCAGCCTGCGCGCGCGCGCGTGCATCACCTTCGGCGTGCTCACCTGCGACACGCCGGAACAAGCCTGGGCGCGCGCCGGCGGCCGCTCCAACAAGGGGGAGGAGGCCGCCGCCGGGCTGATCCGGCTGATCGGCGCGCTGCGGACGCTCGCGGAGCGCGCCAGTTGAAAGCGGACGGCCCGCCCCGTAGCATCGCCCCATGTCCTCCCCGATCAAGCCCGGCGAAGTCTTCTCCGACAGCGGCCGCTTCGACCACGACATCCGGCTGCTCGTCCCGCGCTACGACGAGCTGCACGAGGCCGTGCTCAACAGCATTTCGCCCGAGTTCAAGGGCAGCCTGCGGATTCTGGAGCTGGGCTGCGGCACGGGCGAGCTCACGGCGCGGCTGCTGGAGCGCTTTCCCTACGCGCAGGTCTGGGGCGTGGATTACTCGGAGAAGATGCTGGCCGTGGCCCGCAAGAAGCTGGCGGCCTACGGCGAGCGGCTCACGCTGATCCAAAGCGACTTCAACCAGGTCGAGTTCCCGCCGCAGCTCGACCTGGCGCTCTCGACGCTGGCCATCCACCACCTCACCGACCCCGACAAGCTCCGGCTGTTCCAGCGCGTCCACGAGCACCTGAGCGAGGGCGGCTGGTTCGTCAACGGCGACGCCGTGCTGTTCGAGTCGGTGCACCACGAGTACCTGCACGGCGTCGTGCGCCAGGAGCACGCGCGCGCCAACGACCTCACGACCCAGGAATTGGAACAACGCCTGGAGGAGATCCAGACCCACGACCACCCGGCCACGCTCATCCACCAACTGCACCTGATGCAGGCCGCCGGCTTTTCGGTGGTGGACGTGATCTGGAAGTTCTACTCCCTGGCCGTCTTCGGCGGCTTCAAGGGCAAACTGCCCGAGCTGCCCACCGACCCCTCGCTCACGTTCGCGTATTGAGGCAAACCACAGGGACACGTAGGGCCCGCTGTGCGGGCCGAATTAAACGGCTTGGCCTGCACAGCAGGCCCTACTTTGTGTTGGGCATCTCTGCGCTCCTCTGCAACCCCCGCGCCTCTGCGGTACATTGACCCCATGACCCCCCGCACGATGCTCGCCGTCAACCTGGCCAGCCGGCTGGTCCTGTTCGGGATCAAGCTCTGGGCGTTTTTCGCCACGGGCTTTCTCGTGCTGCTGGGCGAGGCGCTCAACTCGCTGGTGGACGGCATCGTGACGGGCTCGCTGCTGCTGGCCGAGCGCGTCGGGCACAAGGGCGGCGACGACGAGCACCCCTTCGGCCACCGCCGCGCGCGGCACGTGATCTCGCTCATGGTCGCGGTTACGTTCGTGACCGTCACCAGCCTGCAGCTGCTGCGCGAGGCGATCCCGCGCCTGTTCGAGCCCGTCCCGCCCGGCGAGCCCGGTTTGGCCTACGCCGTGCTCTGGGCCTCGTTCGTGGTCAATTTCGCGCCGCTGCTGGCCTTCTACGTCGGCCGGCAGCGCGGGGACATCCTGATCAAGACCGCGCGCTCCGACACGCTCAACGATCAGGTGACGATCCTGGCCGCGCTCGGGGGCGTGTGGCTGGCGGCGCAAGGGTTCCTGTGGGCGGACCCGGCGGCCTCGATCGTGGTGGCGCTGCTGATCGCGGCCAACGGCGCGCTGCTGATGCGCGAGAACGGGAAGTTCCTGCTGGGGCGCTCGCCCGGACCGGAGTTCTACGACCGAGTCGAGCGCGCCGTGCTGGACGTGCGGGGCGTCGAGGGCGTGCACGACATGATCGCGGAGTACATCGGCCCCGACGCCGTCCACATGGACATGGACATCGAGGTCGCCCCCGACTTGACCGTGCGCGAGGCCGACGTGATCGACCGGCGCGTCAAGGCCAGGCTGCACGAGCTCGGCGTGCTCTCCGCCGAGGTGCACCCCTGCGCGCACCGCGGCGACCTGCGCAAGATCCACCGGGAGCTTTGACCCTAAACCGAAAGTCCTGACACTTATCCCGACGACCCGCAAATGGCCCTTCCATAGGAAAGGCCTTGACAAACAGATTTGCCAACTATAGTTTGCATATGGTGTTCTGAATGCACAGGATAGGGAAATGAGCCGAGACGCCGAACCGAAGCAGGTGATTGTCTATCAGGACGAAAACGGCCGGGAGCCGTTCTCGGAATGGGTCGACGAACTGCGGGACGCCAAAGCGCGACGGCAGGTTTTGCGGCGATTGAGTCGGCTTAAACACGGCAACTACGGCGACTGTTCGCCGGTTGGCGAAGGGCTGTCAGAGATGCGCATCCACTACGGACCGGGTTACCGTGTCTATTTCCGGGAAGCCGGGGATGACCGGATCGTCATTCTGTGTGGCGGAACGAAGCGCACGCAGAACAAGGGTATCGCCACAGCAAGGGAGTATTGGAAGGAGTTCAAGAGCCATGACTAGAACGTATAGAACGCTTGATGAGGTTCAGATCGAGTATCTGGAGAACCATCCCGAAGAGATCGAGGCTTTCATCGAAGAGGCCTTCGATGAATACGCGGAGGAAGGCGATGCCGCTGTCCTGCTTTCGTTACTGCGCGTGGTCGCACAAGCGAAGGGCGTTTCGGACTTGGCCGAAGAGGTCGGGATGACGCGACAGGGGCTTCAAAAGGCCTTGTCGGAGAAGGGGAATCCGCGCTTCGACAATATCAACGCCATCATGCACGCGCTTGGCTATCGCCTGAAGCCGGAACGCCTGGCACGAACGATGCAGTGAAACTCCCCCGGCAGGAGCCGGGGGCTTCGTCGGCTGAATGAAACGTTGCCCGAATCACAATCACCGGTGATGACGCTCACTGCTTCGCCCCAGCTTGTGATTTATGATCTTTTATAGAAAGAGAGGTGCACCCGTGCGCGCACCGCGGCGACCTGCGCAAGATCCACCGGGAGTTTTGACATACTCCCCACGGCTGAAGCCGGGGGATTCTGGGGTCAAGCGAGAGTTGCTTCCAAAGGCGGAAGTCTGATACTCTCTAGCCCAAGGGTCGATGCCCCAACCCTATAGATATTCCTGGCTGCGTTGTGGTCCCTACCGAGTTCAAGACCACAGCCCCCACAACGATAGATTCTCTCTTTCAGCGGCATCGGCTGACGCTGGCCGCACTCAGAACACACCTGAGTCGTGGGTTCAAAGCGATCCAGCTTCACCACGCGCTTGCCTCGTTTGTTAGACAGGTATTTCAAAATCGAGAGAAATTCTGCAAAACCCAGGTCGCTGACCTTGCGCCCCCATAGCCGCTGCATGGCCTTGAGGTTCAAGTCCTCAAACACCAGCACGTCGAATTGATCCAACAAGCGGTGGGCCAGCTTGAAATGAGCGTCCCTAC
>CAZNGF010000030.1:0-32433 GCA_964572855.1 uncultured Thermotogae bacterium
TCGTCGTTTGTAGGCGCGGGCTGGGGCCAATCGCACACACGCGCCCGCAGCCGCCACCCGTTCCAGCGGACGGCTCCCGGCACCGGGAGCGCGACCGGCGGGGCGGCTTCGGCCTGCGCCGTCCGGGCCGTGAAGCGCAGCGCGTCCGGCTCGACCCAGAGCGCAACGCCGCCGTGCAGTTCGACGCGCTGGCCCGACGCCTCGGCTCCGGCGGCTGAGAGCGCGGCCCGCACGCGTTCGGCCGTGAGCCCGTCCGCGCCCCCGCGCACGGCGGCGTAGCCCAGCCGCACGAGCTCGGCGCGCAACGCGGGGTGCGCCTCGTTGAAGCCCGCCCGATCGAGCGTCACCGATTGCTCGCTTTGTCCCCTTAAGAGCGCCTCGAACGCGGCGCGCGCCTGCTGGTTCAAGTAGTCGCCGATCTGCCCCAGGATGCCCTGTTCGCGCGCGAGCGTCCCGACCAGGTTGGGGTTGACGCGTTCGAGCAGCGGGACGAGCTCGTGGCGCACCCAGTTGCGCCGGAAGCGCCGGTCGCGGTTGCTGGGGTCCTCGCGGAAGGTCAGCCCGCGTTCGGAGAGGTAGGCGCGGACCTCGGCGCGCGTGCGATCGAGCAACGGGCGCACGAAGGGGCCTGAGCGGGGTCGCATCCCCTTGAGCCCGCCGGGCCCGGCACCGCGCAGCAGGTTGAGCAGGAACGTTTCGGCCTGATCGTCCCGGGTGTGTCCCAGCGCGATTCTTTCGGCACCTTGCTGGCTTGCGACCGAGCGTAGGAAGTCGTAACGCACGCTCCGGGCGGCCGCCTCCAGCGACGTCTTGTGCCGCCGCGCCCACGCCCGCACGTCGCGGCGCTCGACGGTACAGCCCAAGCCGCGGGCTGCGGCTCGCTCGGCCACGAACGCGGCGTCCTCCTCGGAGCCGGGCCGCAGCGCGTGGTCCAGGTGGGCGACGTGCAGGGCCAGGTCGAGTTCGGGCTGCAGCCGGCAGAGCACGTCGAGCAGCGCGGTCGAGTCGGCGCCGCCGGAGACCGCCGCCACCACGCGCTCGCCCCGCTCCAGCAGGCCCTCTCGTTCGATCAGCTCCCGCACGCGCGCCAGCATGGGGCCATTGTGCGCCGGAGCGTGAAAGCCGGCAAGGATAGGGCTGCAGGCGGAGACACCGGGGCGGGCGCGAGGGCCCGCCCCGGCGGTTCAGGAGGGGAAGGGGTTAACAGCAGGCTTGCGGTTGCGCCCGCCGGTTCGGCGCGAACACATGCGAGAAGGCGCGTCGCACCGTCCGAAGGACGTGGGATGCGTCCCTGGCGCTTGTCGGTCGAGCCAGGCGCGCGCTGCGCGCCGCTTCGATCCGTTCCCGCTGTGTGGTCTGGGCCCACTTGAGCCAGAGGTCGACGTTGTATTGCATGGGTGACTCCTTTCAAACCGCGGGCTTGTCGGCCCGCACGGTGACGCTGACGATGGGGAATTCCCCCAGCGGTTCGCTCTCCTGCACGACCCGCACGTCCGCGAAGCCGGCGCGGGCGATCGTTTCCAGGTAGTCGTCCCGGTCGAGCGCCCCGGCCACGCAGCCAACCCAGCGCTCGGCGTCGGCGCGCACCTCGGAGGGCAGCTCGCCCACGGTCACGAGGTCGGAGACGGCCAGCCAGCCGCCGGGCTTGAGCACGCGGAACGCCTCGGCAAAGGCCGCGCCCTTGTCCGGGGCCAGGTTGAGCACGCAGTTGCTCAAGGCGACGTCGACCGAGTCACTGGCCAGCGGGAGGGATTCGATCTCGCCCAGGTGGAATTCCACGTTGGCGATGCCGCGTTCGGCAGCGTTGGCGCGCGCGCGCTCGACCATGGCCGGGGTCATGTCCACGCCGATCGCGCGGCCCGACGGTCCCACGCGCTCGGCGGCCAGGAACACGTCGATGCCCGCGCCGCTGCCCAGGTCGAGGGCGGTCTGGCCCGGCTGCAGGTCGGCCAGCGCCGTCGGGTTGCCGCAGCCGGCCGCGCTCTGGCGCGCGCCCCTTGGCAGCTTTCCGAGTTCCTCGGCCGAGTAGCCGATCTCCTGCAAGTGCCCCTCGTCGCAGCCGCAATCGTCCCCGCAGCACCCCTGGCCTGAGGCGACCTGGGTGTAGCGAGCCCGGATCGTCTCCTTCAGCGTCGCGTCGTCGTGCATGACGGCCCCCTTGTTCCTATAAATGGATGACTATCGAAATACTTGTGAAAAAAACTACGCCTCGCTCAAAAACATCCCGATCTTCTCCAGCGCGGCCTCGTCCGCCGCGCAGTAGACCCACTGGCCGCGCTTCTCGGACGTGATGAGCCCCGCGTGCTTGAGCTCCTTGATGTGGTGCGACACCGTCGAGAGCGACAGCGAAAACGGCTCCGCGATCTCCGAGACGCAACACCCCGGCTCGGCCTCGCTCATCGGCAGGCAGCAACGCGCCCGGATGGCCCGGAAGATGGCCAGCCGGTTCGGGTCGGCCAGCGCCTTGAACAGCGGGGCGAGTTCTGCGTTGGGGATGTCGTCTCGCGTCTTTATTTCTATATTCATAGGATTATCGAATTAAAGCTTAGCACAAACCAGCAACGTTGTCAAGGTGGCTGCATCGTTCTATTTCATCAGCTTGAGGCGTCTGAGATCCGCTTCCGTCCACTTGGCCTCGTGCTCGACCCAGCCTCTAGGTCACTCAATAGTCGACAATTGTCTCTCATTTATTTATGCACTTCAAGATTGACAAATTCCTCCATCCCTTCTAAGATATGGGCAGATTAACAATGCCAAGCCCATATTGAGGATCAAATCCATCCTACACAGGGAGCACAGGATGAAATCGTACACCTTCAAAGTGGTGTTGGAGAAAGACAAATGGCCAGATGAGACGGACGAAAAGGCCGTTTGGCGAGCTTTTATTCCTTCAATTAAGGCAGCTCACGCTTGGGGAGATACCAAGCAGCAGGCCCTGGAGAACCTCCAGAACGCCGTTGAGTTAATCCTTGAAGACATGCTGGAGCAGGGCAAGGAAATTCCCCAGGAGTTTCGGCAAGAGGTCCAGGTGAGCGAGGAGCCGTTGCTCACCGTGAGTGTCTAATCCTGCAGGGGTGTGCGTGCGCCCGCTGCGAGCGCGCCGAGGCGTTGCAGATGCGGACGGTGGTGGCCTGATGGGCGCCACCCGCAACCGCGACCGCGTGCGCGTGTACGCCCGCGTCGAGCGCCTGGCCGGCGGCCGGCCGGGCGCCGACTACGATCCCTGTTGGGTCCCCCACGGACGCCACGACGATGGGCGGTGTGAGGTGTCGGTGGACGATGCCGGCACCTGGCGCCTGGGCGACGCGGTGTTGCGCGACGTGCGCACCGAGGGCGATTAGATCCGCGCCGAGATCCCCAGCTTCAGGGGGCCGATGCGGATGCGGATCCGACGCGAGGACCTGGACCAGCTGGCGCGCGCAAGCGCAGATGGATTGCAGCAGAGGAGGTCATGATGGCAGGACAGCGATCAAGGCGGCGGGCAAAGCGGTTGCCGGCGGCTGCGCGACGCTGGGGCGCCTGCGAGCGCTACCTGGACGGGTGCGGGTGCGCGACGTGCCGGCAGGCCCAGCGGCGCCAGCTGGCCGCGGTAGATTGGCTCTCGTTTGGCGCGCAGCGGTTTGGCTTTCGGGCGCCCGGGGTCCGGCAGTGCGTTGTCTGCGCCGAGGGGTTCCGCGCCGGCGACGGGCCGGTTCAGTGCCCGCGCTGCGGATCCGACCAGGACGCGGCGGTGCGGCAGCGGTTGGAGGTCGAGCGCCGGTTTGCGCGCGTGGAACGCCGGCAGGCGCAAGCGATCGCGTAAGGATGCAGCCGGCCCCGGTGGCGACGATGCCCCGGGGCCGGCTGGTTCTTATGCGTGCACGGGTGGGCGTGGCTCAACCAATTCGATCCGCAGGCTCTTCCCTAGCACTGTTGCGGCCCTTCCCATCGTCCTTAAGGACACCGAATCGTTTTCTGGGTCTAATAGGCGATTCAGTGAGGAGCGACTCGTTTTCATAGCATCTGCCATGGCAGTCTTCGTCATTTGTTTGCTCTCCATTGTCTGCAAGATTTGCCAAGCGAGCACGCGCTTGAGTGCCAAAGCTTCGGTTTCTTCAAGGATGCCTTCGTCTCTCAAGAAATCATCAAACGAAGAGCCCCTGTGCTTATTGTTGCTCATCTTGCACCTCCAGTTGCCTTTTCCTTTCCAGTGCTTTGTCAAAATCTTGCTTCGGTGTCTTCTGCGTTTTCTTGATGAAAGCGTGGAGCAACACCATTTCCTCGTTATGAAAGCAAACCAACACGCGCGCTATTCTATTCTTCAGTTGAGACCTGATTTCCCAGATTCCATGGCCCAAGCTGTTGCAAAGAGGCATTCCTATGGGCCATCCATACTCTACCGTCTTTATATCGGTCCCAACAATCTTGCGTTCAGCTTCGTCTAATCCCTCTTTCAGCCACTCTCGTACGGGTTCGCGTCCTTGCGTGTTGATATAGAAGCGTGCCGGCACCCGCTTCAGGTCATCGCTCATAAGCTAGCGTACCATATATGGTACGCTTAGTCAACCCCCCAGTTCCCAGTGAAGAAAGCGCGCAGGTGTGCCAGCCGGCCCATTCGTTGACGACCCTCGCTAACCGCCGGCAGGGCAGCCTGCAGCTGGGCAGCCTGTTCTTCGAGCAACCGCTGCAGCCACGCCTTGTCGTCCTCCAGGCGCTCGATCTGGCGCCGGAGCTCGGCCACCAGTTCACCGCTGGTCGACGCGGGGTGCAAAGGGGTTTGCTCGCTTTTGCCGGCATCCCCACTACCGTTTGCAGAGGTTTGCTGCTGAGGTTGCAACTCGGCCTGCAAGACCTCCACCAGCTGGGCCCGGGGCGTACCACGATCCATCAGGATCTTCGCGCGCTCCAGCAGACCGATCGCGGCTGGATCCACCTGTAGGGGTTGGCCGGGCTTGCGGTGTAGCTGGGCTTGCAGCAAGGGTGCAACCGCGTCCAGCAGCCGGCGCACGGGCCACTCGGTCATGCCCAGGCGGGCCTGCAAATCCTTAATCGTCATCATGGTTTGCAGGGTATGGCCAACCCAGCAAAGGCGTGAACCCCGCCTGGGCACCAGGATGGTGACGATCGTCACACCTACCCCCTGGGGGGTGAACGCCAGTTGATGTAGCAACCCCTCCCCCCTTAGATTCCAAGCAATATCTTAGCAAGGAGGGTCACCATGACCTACCGAACGAAGCCCAGCTACACCTGGCAGGCCATTCGGCTTGCCAGGAAAGCGGACAAGCTCGAACGCCTCGGCCGGCCGAACGTTTTAATGCGCGCCCACGTCAAGAACTGCCTGGCACGGGCGTGGGCCCAGATGATCAAGGGGGACACCGAATGACAAGACTCGCGGAGTGCGGCTGTAGTCGCTTTCGTCGCGGTGGCCCTGGTGTCGTTGGGGTGGATCCTCGGCAGCAACGGTGCCGGCACCACGGCCGCGGCGCCGACGGGGACACGTTCGAGGCCTGGGTGCAGGTGGCCCCGCGCATGGCCTACTTTGCCGACGTGCGCGTGCTGGACGTCGATGCCCCAGACTGTGCCGGTGAACGGGCGCGCGTGGGGGACCTGGTCCGTGACCTCCTTGAAGGGGCAAACAGGATCCAGGTGCTGCCCACCGGCTTCGACGGGTTCGGGCGGTGGTTGGCCGACGTACGGGTCGACGGGCTGGATCTGACCAGCTGGCTGAAGGACCGGGGGCTGACAGCCGGCGCGCTGTGCCCCAACTGATCATGGACTGGCGCGCGCTCTTGGACGCGGTGCTGGCGTGGGATTGGCCAACGATCGCCAATCTTGCGCTGGCCATAGGCGTGTTCCTAATTAGCTTTCTGACCTATCGGCGGGATGCCGTTGAACACCGGTTGAGGGTAGATCCAAACCTCCAAGCTCTGCCATTAAAGAATCCAGCAGGAAACAAGGTATTTCGCTTGATAAATCCAGGATTTTCGCCTTTGGTTATAACCGATGCCAGACTGTGTTGGAAAGGTGAGGACTACTCTAGTCCGGTCCGGAGTAGATTCGCCCATGAACCAGTCGGGAATGATGGCGACGGGGAAAGCGATAACGTCCGGACTTTGTCTCAGGGTCCGTTGGAACTTGCCCCTGGCGCAACTTGTCGCTGCACTGTCCACGACCTTACCGCAAAACTAGGCAAGCTGGTAATCGACTATAGGACAAGCAAAAGGTCGCGCACACTTGAAATCGATGTGCGAGACTTCAGGCTGTTGGCGTCACCTGCGAAACCACGGTGGCGGCACATCCTGCGGCGATAGGCGATTGTCCAATTCCAGGTGCCGGCTTAACAGTCCGATTTCGCGGCCGGCACCGTCCAGCAACCGGACGCGAACCTGGACGCTTCCGGTTCGCCGGCGGTGCCCGGGGCGGACAATCGTCCGATTCGGGGGCGTAGCTCGCGGTCAGATAGCCTGTTAAGAAATTCTTAACGGGTTCCACCCGCTTGGAAAAGCAAAAAGGGGCACGGTACCTGTGCCCCTTTGCCGCGCCTAATCCCCCACCAGTGGTCTTTGCCGGCTGGTCGGTTACCAGGCCCCGCCCAATTCTAGTTGCCGGCTAGGTCGGGCGTCCACCTTTGAGTGCCGGCCCCCGTTTATGCGTTCGGTTCGACCGGTCCTGTGGAGTGTAGAGGCTCCCCAGCGGTCGCCCCGTGCAATGGGCCGCATGATCTCTCTACAGATCAGCGTCCCCGGGGTTGCATCAAAAGCTTGGTCAGGAGTGTGGTCATTGCCACCACCCCCTTTAAGCTGATGCCCAATTATATCACACCATGCAGCTTACAGCCACGTTCCCGCACCTCACATCCTTCAGGCGTTCGCCAGGGAAGGATCCCCGCCACCCGTGTTTCAGTTTCCCCCTGCCTCATCCAGCCTAAGTAGGTGCGCAGAATCAAGTTGACAAAGAAATTGGATTGAGATGACCAAAATGCCCAAGACATGAACAATTCCGGTCCAGCAGGATCTGTCAACGTAGATCTGCTAACCCACTTAGTTACTTACGTTACTTACGTTTCTCATTGATATCAACTATAGGTTGTGTTATACTTACTGTATGATTATAAATAAGATACAAATTTCAGAAGAATTCCCTTGTTATAGCACCCAATGCGGTGGGGATTATCGACGTGTAGACGTCTCCGGCCACTGTGTTATCTGCGGCGACCCGATCGGGGATAGCCCCTGGGAAGGGCGGACCTGGTCGCTTCGCCTGGACAGGGCAACCGGTGGCGCCTCCTCCACGAACACAACCGACGGCGCCCAGTTCAAAGCGTCTTAAGCCATTAGTCTCTGGTGCCGGCCCACAAAATCAAGGTACAGCTGGCACAGGCGCGTGTCATCAAATCCCCACCGCCGCGCGTAGCTGGTCATCAGGTAGTCCCCGTGCTTCCACAACCCCCACAACTCGTACTCACGGGCCATTAGGACTAAGTACCTGTCCCCCTTGCGCACCGCGTCCAGCAGGCCAGCCCGCACCCGGCGGTCGTCGTGCGGATCCAGCCACTGCGTCTCGGGCGCCACGTCGAAACCGGCAATCCGCAGGTCGCCCTCGGTGCCCAGGAACCAGCAGTGCGCCGGTGCGTCCCGCTGGATCTCGACCTCGACCGCCTGATCGTCGACTGCCATGGCGACCACCAGCGCGTCGTCCACGTCGAACACCGCCGCGACCTCGGGCCTCAGCGCCTGGCGCCGTGCCCAGTGGGCCAGGGCGTCGGCTGGGAACGTCTCGGGCCGGCCGGGGCGCCAAAGCAGGGGGACGGGGCGGGGTTCGCGGTGGCCGGCAGCCCCCGTGCGGCGGTAGCGGGAAAAGCTCTTGTAAACGTCCATGTAGTATGCCCACGCACGCCCGATCGCGGGGTGATGGTCGGATCGGCCGGCCAGGTAAAAGCCCACCTCAGCCTCCATCTGGGCCTCGGCCTGGGCCTCGGTGCGGCACTGGGCCTGGGCACGCTCCATCCGCAACTGCAATGCGTACATGGGGCTGGCCTTGGCGACGGAGGCCTCCACGGCGTCGATCGCGGCCAGGATCCCATCCCGGTCGCCGGGTACAAACGTGCGACACGCCAATGGGGCGTAGGGCGTGTAGACCAGCACCTCGCTACAGCAGCCGGCCAGGGGCACGTCGCCGGGCACGCGCACCTCGATCCCACTCGTCCAGGCGTCCTCGATCAGCCGGTCGACTAACGGCTCGCGCCGCAGGCGAAAGATCACACTTACAGGATCGTGCATTGTCAGGTAGTGGGCCGGCTGGTACGCCCAGTGGATCGGCTCGCACAGCACTTTGTCTGGCCGGCCGGCCCAGTCGAACAGACACACCTCTCCGCGCGCAACGTCGCCGGCGCCGAAGGGCTGCAAGAAGGTCTCGCCGAATCGGTAGTTGATGTTCGGCCGGATCGCGCCGTCGGCCAGAATCCCGCGTGCGCCGCGGCCCGAGGTGATATGGAACAGGCCGCCGGCCTTAAGAGTTCGCGCCAGGTGTTTGTAGCAGTCGCGCCACATGGGTCCTTCCTCAAACTTCAAAATTGACCTGTTGTCGAATCAAAGGTTTTGTCACGGGCAGTCATCAGATTGTCATTGGTGTCCCGGATTCGCAGGTGTGGTCCCCAGGCGGCGTCTGTGCGCACGCCGCCTGGGGCCACACACGAATGGAAACGACATGGCATCTTGATCCCCCGGCCGGCGGGGGGGCGTGTGCCGTGCCCCCCCGCGTGGCTGGGTCCTGGTCGGGGTGGACGTTAGGGCCCTATCATCCCGCCGCGCCGGCGCTCGTCGGTCATGTGCTTGCGCGCCTGGTCGTACTTGCTCGTCCGCGCGCGCTTGCCGACCTCGATCTGGTCGTCCTGGTCGCGCTTGTCGTTGGCCGGCTTGCGCTGGGGCTCCGTGGGCACGTTGGCCTCGCGGTGGGTCCGCAGGAAGGCGTCCAGATAGACCTCACCCTTGCCGGCCAACTCGCCGACCGGCTTGCCGGTCAGATACTCGAACATGACGCGCTTGGCTTCTGTTCGTATTTCTTGCTTCGTCGCTGCGTCCATGCGTTACTCCTTCGCGTTTTGCGCGGCAGTGTAGGCGCCGCCGCTTGACTGGTACAGCTTTCCAATCTCGTCCTGGGGGAGGCCGGTTGCGGCCGCGACCTTGGCGATGCCGGCCTCGACCGACAGGCCCTCCATCAGGACTGCGTTGTCGACCGCGGCGCCCACCGCCTCGGGGTGGCCGCGCAGGTGGTCGCGGTGCGCCTCGCGGCGCGACGGCTGCCGCACCTGCAGCGTCCCCTCGGCCACCAGGCGCTCGAACCAGTCGCGCTCCCGATCGGACATGGACTTACTCAGCGCCTTCATGTCCACATCGCTGGACTCGCCCACGTCCAGCCGTTGGATCCCTCGGCCAAAGCCGCCGCCGAAAACCAGCGATTGCCGGCAGTGGTTGATCACATCGGCTTTGCCCTTCATCGCTTTCGTCATTCGCACCCCTCGAAACATTCGTTGACCAGCCGTCGCGGCGCGACGGCCCTGCCCCCGTCCCGATCCGCACGCCCCGCGTAGCGTTCGACCAGCGCCAGGGCCGCGCCGGGTCGGCCCGCACTGATCTCGCGCGCCAGGGCGTTCACAAATTCCGTTTCCTGCCTTCTGATACTAATTCTCATCCGACCTGTTTCGGAAAGCCAAACGGCCTAGACTCCTTGCGTCATGGCGATTGATTACTCCAAGCTCCGCTCTCTGAGCTTGCGCCAGATCGAGAAAGCGTTGAGAAAAAACGGCTTTGAACTCAAGCGCAAGAAGGGAGTGACCCGGTTCTACAAGCATCCGGATGGGCGCCGGGTGAATTTGCATTGGCATAATCCAAATCAGGAACTGAAGATAGGCACGCTCAAAGAGGTGCTGGAAAACGAGGCTGAGTGGACGGAAGAGGATCTCAGACGGCTGAAACTGCTGAAATGAAAAGCAACGGGGAAGACCTCTCCGTTTCCGCAGCCATGCAAGCGAGCGGAAGTAGCTTGGCAACAGCGCACACGAAAACGGCACAGGGCCCGAGCGGGGGGTCGGGCCCTGTGCCCATAAGGAGGTCGGCTAAGGAGGCCTTTCGATCTAGGACTAAGGGAGTTGGCTCCTCCTGTGCATTCCGGGTTAGCGTTCCACGCGTACGGTGTCAAATTCGTTGACCAGGTCGTACAGGTTCGCCTCCTCTGCCAGCGGGAGGAAGTGGGCCGGCACCGTGACCGCGCAGCGGGGCTCTAGGCCCAGGACCTGCTTGAAGTCCTCCACGGTCAGGAAGTTCGGCACGACGACGGTCGCCAGGCCTTTCCAGCCTTGGATCTTGACGTGAACCCATTTGGCGAATTGCATCGTCTCCTCCTTTCTGGCAGGGGGTGGCTGTGGCACCCTGCGTTGCCCCTATATACGACCCGGTCGGCCACAAGTTTCAGCGCGAAACGGGCAAGGGAGCCGGACGAAACTCCAAAAAGTCGAAGGGAACGTGTAAAAGTCCGTCGGGTCGAATCCCGGTGGAAGCCTTAGGCGCTCAATTCGAGCGCGCGGCGCAGGACGGCTTCGAACATCGCGGGCGTGAGCTTGCCGGTTTGCGTGTTCTGCCGGCTGGGGTGGTAGGCGCCCAGCAGGACGGGCTTGCCGGGCAGCGCGAGCTCGGCGCCGTGGGCGAACGGGGGGCGCGGCTTGGGCACGGGGACACCCTCGTCGGTCCAGAGCCGCAGGAGCTGGTCGAAGGCCAGCTTGCCCAGTGCCACGACCGCGCGCAGCGAGCTCAAGAGCGCGAGCTCGCGCGCCAGGAAGGGGGCGCACGCCCTGATTTCTTCTGACGTGGGCTTGTTGCCGGGCGGGGCGCAGCGGACGATCGCGGTCATGTAGGCCCCGTGCAGCGCCAGCCCGTCGCCGGCGCGCTGCGAGCCGGGCTGGTTGGCCAGGCCCACCGCGTGCAGCGCGCGCATGAGGAAGTCGGACGACCCGGCCCCGTCGGTCCCGTCGCCCGTGAACATGCGCCCGGTGCGGTTGGACCCGTGCGCTGCCGGCGCCAGCCCCAGGATCAGGATCCGCGCGCTCGGGTCGCCGAAGCCAGGCACGGGCCGGCCCCAGTAGACGTCGTTCTGGAACATGCGCTTCTTCTCGCTTGCGACCCGCTGGCGGAATGCGACCAGGCGCGCGCAGCGGCGGCAGGCCACGACCTCACGGTTGAGCTGCTCCAGGGACATGGGGGCGATTGTGCGTGCTCGGGAGACGCCGCGCCAGCGCCGGGTTAGCGGTGCTTGAAGCGCACGAACAGGCGGCCGAAGTTGTCGCTGTCCTTGTCGACGCGGTGGTAGAGTTGCTTGATCTCGGGCCGGTCCAGGAAGCGCAGCACGCGCTTTTTGAGCTGGCCGCTGCCCTTGCCGGGGACGATCTCGACCAGCGGGACGCGCTTGTTCACGGCTTCCCGGATCACGCGGTTGAGCTCCTGCTCGATTTTTTCGCCCTTGTTGTAGATGTCGTGCAGGTCGAGCTTGAGCTTGCCCACGGCCTCTCCCTTAGACCAGCACCTGGCGCTTGAACTCGACGCGGTAGTGCCGGCCCTGCTCGATCGCGCGCAGGATGAGCTCGGGGCCGTAGGTGAGGTAGATGAGCGGGTAGCCGATGAACTCCTGGTTCTGGCGGTAGACGCTCAGTACCTTCTGGCCGCCCGTGCTCAAAATCAGCGTGTCGCTGCGCTCGTCGATGCCGAGCCACTCGGCCTGCAAATCGACGTGCGCCGGGGCGTACGTCTGCCACACGCGCCCGCCCAGGTGCGGCATCTGCGGCGCGGTGACCAGCGTGAGGATGACCAGCGGCATGGTCGGGATGACCTCGTGCCGGCGCATGGCCTCGTAGAGCTCGGTCGAGCTCAGTTGGCGCGTCTCGCCCTCGTCGTATGCGTAGTGGAATTTGCCGCTCTCGAAGCGGACGGGCACGCGGCGCTTGCCCCGGTCGATGCCTTCGACCAGGAAGGTGTCCTCGACGTAGTGTCGGGCGCTCTCGGGAATGGGCATCTCCCAGAACGGGTAGCCCGCCTCCTCCAGCATCTCCAGGATGGTGGCCGTGCAGCTCTGGACGTGCTGCGAGTAGCCGGACTCGGGCAGGAAGTCCCGGCCCAGCAGCCCCAATAAATCGCGCCGGACGCCGAGCAGGCGCTCGACCACGTCGCCCTCGCCGGCGTGCCGGCTGTAGACCGCGTCCAGCTCGTCGAAGCGCTGGCGGAAGGCCTCGAGGTTTTCCTCGGGAGCGCTTTTCATGCGGTTCTGGCCGTCGTCGCTGAAGAACTTCTCGCGTTCGTAGTCGAAGCGCTCCTGCAGGCTGGGGATGACGTAGGGGTCCAGACACTTCAGGCTCACGATGCCGAACTGGAGCGTGAAGGCCTTGGGCGTGTCCGAGCGCGGGATGTAGTTGTCGTAGGCCACGTTGAGCACGCGCTCGCGGTCCAAGCCCAGCTCGCCCGCCAGGCGCAGCAGCACGGCGTTGCCCCAGACCTCGTCGACCGGCAGGTTGGGCGTCAGGTGCGAAAACGTGCTGAGCAGAGAGACGCCCAGATGGTCCCGAATGGCCGGAAACCGGATCGTGCGCGACTGGCCGCGATGGAAGCAGTCCGCGGCGCGTTCGACGATCTCGCTGAGCGTTTCGGTTTCCTTTTCCGGACACACGCAACTGGCATCGGCCATGGGTCCTCCTTCGGGTCGCAGCGTCGTTTCGTTTGTTTTTACAATTTTTGCATAGCGCGTGGGCATCATACGAGCTCGCCCCACCGCTGGCAAGGCCAAACGCACGTTTGCGCCTTGACGCGGGGCAAACGGTTTGATAAGATGCGCCAGGATCTAGAGTCCACTTCTATCACGCATTCTTCGGATGTTGACATCCATGGGGTATGGGAGGTGTTGGCCATTCCAAACAAACCGTCCGCAGCCAAGCGTGTGCGCCAGAACGAAAAGCGGCGCCTGCGCAACCTGCGCCGCAAGCGCCAGATCCGTCTCGCCATGAAGCAGTTCGATCAGCACCTGGCCGCCGGGGAGACCGAGCAGGCCAAGGCGTTGGTGCCGACGCTCGTGCAAGCCATCGACAAGGCCGCGCAGCATCGGAGCATCCATCCGAACAAAGCCGCGCGCATCAAGTCCCGCCTGATGAAAAGGGTGAACTAGGCGCATGAACTTCAGCTTCGACTTCCTCAAGCTCACCCGCCCGGGGTTCTTGCTCTCGATCGCCCTGGTGCTGGTGAGCGCCATCGTATTGGTCTTTCCCTTCGTTCCCGGCATGGGCGACTCGCTGCCCTTCGGGCTCAACCCGGGGCTGGACTTCACCGGCGGGACGCAGCTGCGCGTCCAGTTCGCCGAGGCCACCGCCACCGAGGCGGTGCGGGACGAGCTCTCGCAGCTCAGCCGCGGCGAGGAAGGCCTGGGCACGAGCGAGATCCACGAGTTCGCCGACCTGCCGCGCACCAAGGCGATCAAGTTCAAGACCACCGACGAGGACCGCATCGACGCGATCGTGAGCGGGCTGGAGGATCGCTTCCCGGGCCTGACCGTGATCAGCCGCGAGGTCATCGGCGCGCAGATCAGCCAGGAGCTCGTCACCAGCGGGTGGCAGTCCACCGTGCTCGTGCTCGTGGTCATGCTGCTGTATTTGAGCTGGCGCTTCCAGTTCAAATACGCCGTGGGCGCGGTGATCGCGCTCATGCACGACGTCGTGATCGCGCTCGGGGTGTTCGCGCTCTTTAGCATCGAGATCAACCTGCCCGTGATCGCGGCGTTTCTGACCATCGTGGGTTACTCGGTCAACGACACCATCGTGATCTTCGACCGCATCCGCGAGAACCTGAGCGGCCACCGGCGCGGCGATCCCTACGAGCTCATCAACCTTAGCCTGAACCAGAGCCTGCGGCGCACGGTCCACACCTCGCTGACGACGTTCATCCCGGTGTTCGTGCTCACGCTCTTCGGGGGCGAGGTGCTGTTCGCCTTCGCGCTGGCCCTACTGATGGGCGTCGTGGTCGGTACCTATTCCTCGATCTTCGTGGCCAGCACGCTGGTCCACCTGTGGGGTAAGAAGGCGCCCGCCTAAGATGCGCTCCCTGCTGGATCAAAAACGCTGGGTGCTGAAAACGCCGCTCTCGCCGACCGATTGGCAGCCCGACAACCTGCCTGACGTCCTGGTCCGCTTGCTGTTCGAGCGCTCGGGCGGCCAGCCCCGCAAGCTGCTCGAGGCCACCGCGCTGCACGACCCGGCCACGATGGGCGGGATCGCTGCCGCGGTCGAGCGCCTCCACGGCGCGCTGGAGCGGGACGAGCCCGTGTTCGTCCACGGCGACTTCGACGTGGACGGCATCACGAGCACGGCGCTGCTCTACCTGGGCCTGCGGGAGCTGGGCCTGAGCCGGGTGAAGGTCGAGATCGAGGACCGGCAGCGCGGGCACGGCCTCAACGACGAGGTCATCTGGCGCGTGATCGACGAGGGCTTCTCGCTGCTGCTCACGGCCGACTGCGGCATCTCCGACGTCGAGCCCGTGCGCGCGCTCAAGCGCGCCGGCGTCGACGCCATCGTCACCGACCACCACCAGCCGCCCGAGGAACTGCCCGAGGCGCTGGCGCTGGTCAACCCGCACCTGCCGGACTGTCCCTACCCCAACAAGCACCTGGCCGGCGTGGGCGTGGCCTTCCAGCTCCTGCGCGCGCTCTACCGGCGCCGGGGCCGCCCCGAGTCGGAGGCCGAGGCGTTTTCCGACCTGGCCGCGCTGGGCACGGTGGCCGACCTCGTGCCGCTCATCCGCAAGGGGGAAGGCGAGAACCGCCAGCTCGTGTGCGCCGGGCTCGATAGGCTGCAGCGCGGCCAGGGCAACCTGGGGCTGCGCACGTTGATTTCCGCGCTGGGGCTCGAGCCCGAACGCCTGAGCGCGGGGCACCTGGGCTTTATCGTCGCGCCGCACATCAACGCGGCCAACCGCGTGGGCGACCCGCGCGTCGCGCTGCTCCTGCTCACCACGCGCGACCCCGAACGGGCGCGCTACCTGGTCGAGATCCTGATGGACTACAACCAGGACCGCAAGGCCGCCCAAGAACACCTCAGAAACGAGGTGTCGCGCGCCATCGAGGGCGGGCGCGTCGACCCCGAGCGCGAGCGGCTCATCTGGGTCGAGGGCGAGTGCTGGAACCCCGGCATCTTAGGCTTGGTGGCCTCGGACGTGGTGGAGCGCTACGGCCTGCCGGCCATCCTGATCAGCCGTGAAGGCGGGATGGGTCGGGCCTCGGCCCGCAGCGTGCGCGCGTTCAACATGATCGATTGCCTGCAGGCCAACGCCGACCACTTCCTGCGCTTCGGCGGGCACCGCATGGCCGCCGGCTTCACAGCCCGCACGCAGGATTTGGGCGAGGCCCGCGCGGGTGTGCTGCGCTACGCGCGCGAGCAGCTCACCGAGCTCGAGGGCCCGGTCCACGAGATCGACAGCGCGATCGCGCCCGAGGAGATCAACCTCGACCTGCACGCCGACCTGCAGCGGCTCGCGCCCTTCGGCGTGGGCAACCCGGCGCCCAAGTTCCTGCTCCCGCGCGTGCGGCTGGAGGGCGTCAAGGCCGTGGGCGAGGGGCGGCACCTCAAGTGCCAGGCCCGCATCAACGGGCACGCCTTCGAGGCCATCGGCTTCTCGCTGGGGGGATACTGCGAACTCTTGACCTACTTCGATGAGGTCGGGCTCGTGTTCAAGCTCGGGCGCAACGAGTGGCTGGGCCGGACGAGCGTTCAGCTCGAGCTGACCGACGTGGTCGAGCCCAGCGACTTCTGAACGGCCCCACACCCTTTCAGCCACAACACGCGGCCCAGGAAGGCCGGGATGCAGAGCGCCCGGCCCAGCCGGTGCGGCTCCAGGCAGAGGCGGTAGAGCCACTCCAGCCCGAGGCGCTGCCAGAGTCGCGGCGCGCGCCGCAGCCGGCCCGAGAGCACGTCGAAGCTCCCGCCCACACCCATCATGAGTGGCACGCCCAGCTTCCGGCGGTTTTCCACCAGCCAGCGCTCCTGGCGCGGCACGCCCATTCCGACGAACAGCAGATCGGGCCGCGCCGCGCGCACGCGTGCGACGGCATCGTCGTCGTCGTCGAAGTAGCCGTGTTCGGTCCCAACGACCTGAAGCCCTGGAAAACGCGCGCGCAGGCGCGCCGCCGCCGCCGCGGCCACGCCGGGCTTCGCCCCCAGCAGGTAGACGCGCCGGCCGCGCCGTGCCGCCCGCGCACACAGCGCCGTCATGAGGTCGATGCCCGTCACCCGGCCCGGCAACGGCGCGCCCAGCCAGCGCGCGGCCCACACGATCCCCGTGCCGTCGGCGGTGACGAGGTCGGCACGCGCGTAGCAGTCGCGCAAGCGGGGATCGGTCCGGGCGCGCATGAGCGCGGTGGTGTCCGGGGTGGCGATCAGGTGCGGGACGGTCTGGTCCGCAAAGCGCTCGGCGCGCGCCAGCGCGTCCTCGAAGCCGAGCCGGTGGAACGGAACGCCGAACAGCCGCAAGCGGCCGGCGTCGACGCGCCACCCTTCCTCCCGCGCGCCGACGCGCGCCAGCAGCGGGAGGCTCGCGATCACCGCGAGGACGAGCACGGCGGGCAGCGTCCAGTCCGGCCGCTGGCTCCAGACCACGCCCAGCACGCTCAGCGCGCTCAGCGCGGCGTACAGGGCCAGCAGCCGGCCGGGGGCGGGGACGGGGCGCGCGGGGCGCGCCGCGGCGATCCCGAGCGCGTAGCGCGCGGCCAGCGGGGGCACGCCCAGCAGCGCGATCGGGGCCAGCAGCGCGACCGTGGCGCTCGTCTTCAGCACGCCCGCGATCGTGAGCAGCGCCAGCAGGACGCCCACGCCCTCGGCCCGCAACGGGTGGTGGATCGCGCCGTGCCGCAGGAGCGCGGTCAGGCCCAGCAGGAGCAACGCGCCCAGGGTCAGGGCGAAGGGGAGCGCTTGCGCTTGCAGCCAGCCGATGAGCAGAAAGGTCAGGCCCACGAGCCAGCTCACGCGTAGGAAGGTGCCGGGCGAGGTGAGCCCGTGTACGAAACGGGTCGCGCGGGCCACCAGCGCGATCCAGAGCACCGTGAGCGGCAGGCCCCACGCGCCCAATTCCAGGTACCCGCCCCCGAGGTCGCGCATGAACGCAACCCGAATCCCGAGCGCGTAGCAGAGCGCGCCGCCCAACAGCAGCGCGCCGCCCTCGATCCAGGGGCGGTAGGCAGCGCGCACGCGCAAACGCGGCAGGGCCACCCCCCAGCCGACGGCCACCACGCCGACCGCCAGCCAGCGCGGGTCACCGCTCAGTGCGATCAAGCCCAAGATCGCGATGGAAACAGCCCGGCGTACGTGTTTCAGATCCCTCACCACACGCGCTTATTGGGGGTACTCGAGCACCAGCGCGTTGCCCGCGCCAAGCGTACCCCAATTCACGCTAGCGCGTCAACGCAAGTCGACCAAGGACGCGCGGGCGTGATCCACGTTACGGCTGTCCGTTCGAGCGCGAGGGGGAAAGGCCAAAGAGGGTCGGTGAAGCGCGAAAGCTTCCCTTTTGCCTAGAAGTACACGTGCGCGCCCAGGCCGAGCTCGGCGCGGAAGCCGTGGTCCGGCCGGAACTCGACCGTGGCCTCCAGGTTGCCGATGAGCGGTTCGAGGAACGGAAAGGGCCCCTCCAACGCCAGGAACCCCTGAAAGGCCATGAACAACAACGGGCTCTCGGGGCGCATCTCGCCGAATCGCAACGCCATGCCCATGCCGGCGTAGGCGTAGGCCGGGCTCAAGTCGAGCAGCTTCTGCAAGCCGCGCAACGTCACGAACAGGTCGGCGTCGTAGGCGTTCAGGACGATCTCGCTTCCGCGCCCGTCCGGGACCCAAAAGCGCACGCTAAAGCAGCACGCCGAGCCCGTGTCCTCGAGCCCGAGGCCGAACGTGCCCAGCGGCGCTCCTTCCTCGACCGGCTGGGACCACACGGCCGGCGCTGCGCAAACGAGCAACGTCAGCGCGATCCGGACGGCCCACCTGAGCGGGGTTGGGTCCAACGTCGGCTCCTCCTTGCGTGCCCCCGAACGAGGGGGGATTTTCCCCTTTATAACGCGCTTTCCCTGGGATAGCCATGCCAGCAACGTGAAAAACCGGTGGAAATTCTACCCTCCGCCTCGGGGGCCGCAAGCTCGGGCCCCGGTGGCTATTTGGCCCGGATTCTGCTAGGCTATGGGTTATGCCAGAATACGAGAAAGACAGAACGCTTGCGGTTTTCCTGGATTTCGAAAACTTGGTGATGGGAGCCCAAAAGGGCAAGGCCAAGGCGCAGTTCGACATCGGCAAGGTGCTGGAGCGGCTGGTCGAGAAGGGCAAGATCCTGGTCAAAAAGGCGTATTCCGATTGGAGTCGCTTCTCCGACCAGAAAAAGGCCCTGCACGAGGCCGCCTTCGAGCTGATCGACATCCCCAAGCGCGCACAGACCGGCAAGAACTCGGCCGACATCCGCCTGTGCGTGGACGCCATGGACCTGGCCTACGCCAAGGAGCACATCGACACGTTCGTGATCGTCTCGGGCGACAGCGACTTCTCGCCGCTGGTCTCCAAGCTGAAGGAGAACGGGAAGTACGTGATCGGCCTGGCCATGGAGGGCTCGACCTCGGACCTGTTGATCGACAACTGCGACGAGTTCATCTTCTACGAGGAGCTGGTCGAGACCGGCACGACGCCGCCGCAGCTCACCAAGCGCATCTCGAAGGAGAAACGCACCGTGTTCCAGATGATCATCGAGTCGGTCATCGCGCTCATGCGCGAGAACAAGGACGTGATCTACTCCTCGATGGTCAAGGACACCATGAAGCGCAAGCGGCCCTCCTTCAACGAGGGCCGCTACGGCTACCGCACCTTCAGCGAGCTGCTGGAGGACGCCGAGAAGAACGGCATCGTCGTGCTGCGCAAGGACGCGCGCAGCGGAACCTACGTCGTGCAGGGCTTCGGGAAGGCCTCGCAGTGAGCGAGCCGCGCCCGCTGGACGGCTTCCCGGTCACGATTACGCTCCCGGTGGTCTGGGGCGAGATGGACGCCTTCGGGCACGTCAACAACATCGTTTACTTCCGCTATTTCGAGAGCGCGCGCATGGCCTACTTCGACGAAATCGGCTACGGCGAGCACATGGAGCGCACGGGCGTGGGCCCGATCCTGGCCCGCACGGGGTGCGTCTTCCGCGCGCCGCTAAGCTACCCGGACACGATTGACGTGGGCGCGCGCGTGAGCGAGCTGGGCGAGGACCGCTTCACGATGGGCTACCGGGTCGTGAGCCAGAAGCTGGGCGAGGTCGCCGCCGAGGGCGAGGGCCGCATCGTCAACCTCGACTACCGCCACCAGCGCAAGGCCCCGCTGCCCGACCCCGTGCGCGCGGCGATCGAGCAGTTGGAGGGCCGCAGCTTCCCGCGGGTCGTGTGACAGGGGAACGATCGGTAGGGACGATCCCCCGTGGTTGTCCCGGCGCACGGGGCTGCAGAATGCTGTAGGGGCGCTTGGCGACGCGCCCCTGTTTTCGTTTCGGGTTCGAAAGGAACCGGGCGGGAGCGGGGTGGCGCTCCCGCCCGGGGTGGGTGGAGCCCTCAGTTGATGGGGGCTGCCTCGATTGCTTCAAAGTCCATCGGGTCCAGGGCGAGCGTGGCCGTGGCAACTGCGCCGTGCGTCGCCAGCTCGAGCGCCTTCACCTTGCCGCTGAAGGGCGAGTAGATCGTGAGCGCGTCCAGCTCGCGCTGGAGCGCCTGGCGGTCCTGGAACAAGCCGCCCAGCGGGTTGTTGTTCAGCGCGTTCAGTTTCTGGGTCAGCTCTTGCTGCTTCACCTGGTCGTAGACCGCCACCGGCTGGCCCTCGTAGAGCACCATGCCCTGGCTCACCAGCAGCCGGCCGCGCGGCATGGCCCGCAGGTCGAAGCTGAAGGTCGTGAGCGGGCCCTCGTAGGTATCCTGCTCGACCGGCGGCAGCACCGGAACCGGCTGTCTCGGGGTCACGACTTCCTTGTACGCGCCCTCGAAGGTGCCGGGGATGAGCACATCCTTGGCTCCGTCTCCGGTCTTGATCCAGGAGTAGCCGTCGAGCGCGCTGTCCATCCCAACGCCCGGCGCGAACTGGAGCACGGCTTCCTCGTCGGGCCGCAGGCATCCCTCGCGCAACTGGACGCGGTTGGCTTGCTCGGTCGGCGTGATGCGCCGGAAGGGCGTCACGCGCTCCAGCGCTTGGCTGGCCGTGGCGTTGAGGCCGCTGAAGGCCAGGTTGAGTCCGCACACCTCGCTCCCGGTCAGGTTGGCGATGTGCAGGACCACGTACGCGCTTTCGGGGCCGGAGGGTTGAGCGTCCCCCGACACCGGGGACAGCAGTTGGAACACCGCGCTGCCCAGCAGGATTGCCACGAGCAGCAGCGCCGCCACTACCCATCGGGTCGTCTTTTGCTGAGCTTGGGTCATCTTGATCCCTCCTTGCCGCACGAGCTCAGGCCTGTCACTGTTGCAGCGATTACAGTTGCCCCTATATACCGGTGAGGGGGCGTTTGGTTTCAAGGAGAGCGGAATCGCGAGCGGCGCCCGCGTTGCGCGCGGCGGGGCGTGATACGGATTACGTTCCGCCCAATAGGGCGCCCAGGATCCAGAGTTGGGTCAACTCGAGGATCGTGCCGTCGCCGCTGATGCGGCCGGTGCCGGGGACGGTTTGGCCCAGGAACCAATACTGAATCGCGCGCGTGATTTCGCCGCCGCTCAGCCGGCCTCGTTCAGCAAGGCGTCCAGCGCCTCCGCGAATTCGGCCTCGGTGCGGGAGCCGGCCGCCTCCCGAAGCGTCTCCGGGGTGAGGTCGGGGGCGAGTTCGGCCAGCAGCGCCTCGGCGCGCGCGCGGGTCGACTCGTCCAGCGGCGTGCCGCCCAGCGCGTGCTGGAGCCAGCGCCGTGCTCCCTCCCTGTCGCCGCGCCGGTGCAGTAGGTCGGTCCAGCTGACGACCGCGGCCCGCGCCGCCGGCCACGCGCGGGCCGCGGTCGCCCAAGCGAGCGCCTCGCGCAGGTGCGCCTCCGCGTCTTGCAGATTCCCCCGTTCAAGGGCCAGCTGGGCCAGCGCCCTGAGGGCGTCAGCGCCTCCGGTGGCGTCGTCCAGCTCGCGGTGCGCCGCGAGGGCCTGGCGGAAGTGACCCCCGGCTTCGTCGCCCTCGCCCGCGTCCCGTGCCAGCGCCCCCAACGCCCGCAGCGCGCGCGCCGCCCCGGACCGATTCCCGTGCGCACGGAACGCCTCCAGGCTCTGATGGAGAAACCGCCTTGCCGTACGCGTATCCCCGCGCGCGCTCGCGCTCCGGGCCAGGGCGCACAGCGTGCGGGCGAGGCCGCGGGGCGCGTCGGCCTTCCTGTAGAGCGAGAGCGCCTTCTTGAAGAACTTTTCGGCCTTGCGCTCGTGCCCGCGCCGCAGCGCCTCGTCCCCCAGGCAGCGCAGCGCAAAGCCTTGCTCGGGGCCGGATGCGCGCAGGAGCGGCAGGCTCCCCTGCAGGCGCTTTTCGGCCTCGTCGTGGCGGGCCAGCCGCTGGAGCAGCGCCCCCTGGCGCGCCAGCAGCGCGCCCAGCACGGGCTTGGACGGGCGCTTGCCGGCCTCCAGGGCACGCGCCGCGCGCTCGAAGGTCTCCAAGCCGCGCTCATGGCGCCCGCGGGTCTCGTGGAAGTGGTACAGCGGCTCCAGCATGCGCGCCAGCGTCGCCTCGTCCCCGGAGTCGACGGCGCGCGCCCAGGCCGCCTCGACGTCGGCGCGCGCGTCCCGTATGCGGCTTAGCGCGTGCGGGCTGCCTGCGGCGAGCGCGTCGGCGTGCCTTTGGAGCAGCGCCGCGTGGTAGTCGGTGTGCCCGCACACGACCTCGTCGGCGCGCGTGTCGTCCGCCAAGCGGGCGCGCGCGAAGCGCCGCAGCGCAGGGTGCAGAACGAAACGGTTCGTCTCGACCCGCACGACGAGCGCCTTGTCGACCAGGGCGGACAGCGTCGCCAGCGCCGCGCCCGCCACCGCCTCGGCGGCCGCGCGCTCGAACGGGCCGTGAAACGCGGACAGGCCATCGAGCGCGCGGCGTTCCGTCTCCGCCAGCCGCGCCCGGCTCAGCTCGAACGCCGGACCCAGGGCCGATCGGCTCTGGGGGGCATCGCGCCCCCCCTGGACCAGCGCGTCGCGCGTCCGCTCGAGTTCGGCGGCGAGCTCGTCGGGCGCCAGTACGCGGGTCCAGGCGGCGGCCAGCTCAAGCCCCAGCGGCAGGCCGTCCACCAGCCGGTTGATTCGGAGGACGTGAGGCGCGTCGGACGAGGTCAGCTCGAAGCCGGGCACGACGCGCCGGGCGGCCTGGACGAACAGTTGAATCGCCGGCTCGCGCTCGCCCCGCTCGGCCGGCTGCGGCAGCCCCGCCAACGCGACCGCGCGTTCGCCCCGGACCCCGAGCGGTTCGCGGGCGGTGCCCAGCAGCGTGAGGTGTTCCGTCTCCTGCAGCAGCCGCGCCAGCCACGCGCTCGCCCCTTCCCCGAGTCGGGCGCCGTCCAGGATCAAGAGCGCGTGGCACGCGCGCAGGTGGTCGAACAGGGCCGCTTCGGCCGTTCCCTCCGTCGGCACGAGGCCCACGGCGTCGAGGCATGCGTCCAACAGGCCCGCGGGCGTGCCGGTCGCAGCGAGATCGAGCCAGAAGACCCCATCCGAGAAGGTCTCGAGCGACCGCGTCGCGGCCGCCAACGCGAGCCGGGACTTGCCGACGCCGTCCGGGCCGATCAGCGTGAGCGCGCGTTCCTGCTCGCCCCGGAGCCTGCCGACCACGTCGTCCAGTTCGGCCGACCGACCGACGAGGGGGGGCGCGCCGCGCGACAGGTTGTGCCGGATCGCGCGCGGGAGGTCGGGGAGCGTGTGGCGCCGGATCGATTCGTAGAGCGCGAAGGTGTCGTGGACGGGGTCGGTCCCGAGGTGCTCGCGCAGCGCGCGGTGGCAGTCGCGGTAGGCCTGCAGCGCTTGGGAACGCTGGCCGGCGTGGTAGTGGCACAACATGAGCTGGCGCCAGATGCGCTCGCGGCCGGGGTTGCCCTCGAGCAGCTCGCGGCAGCACTTGATCGCTCTTTGGAAGCGCCCGCGGCGCGCGTGGGCGTCGGCCAGGTTGTCCAGCACGTCGAGGTAGCGCCCGCGCAGCCGTTCGCGCTCGGTGAGCGTCCACTCCTCGTCGCGATCCTCGTCCAGGTACGGGCCCCGGTAACGCGCCCGCGCCGCCTCGCCGCGGCGGATGCGGGCGTCGAGCGCGTCCTCGGGCAGGTCCTCCAGCGCCTTGCAGGCCGCCTCGAAGCGCTCGACGTCGAGGGCGTAGTCGGACTCGGGGTTCCAGAGGTAGCCGCTCTCGGCCGTGAGGATGTAGCCCGACTCGCCGCCACCGGGCAGGTCGGGCTCCAGTATCCGCCGCACCTGGCTGGCGGCCACGCGCAGGTTGCGCCCGGCTGCCGCCGGTTCCAGCTCGGGCCAGAGCCAGGCCATCAGCCGCGCCTTGTCCACGGCGCGCCCGCGCTCGGTGAGCAGGATCTTCAGCAGCGCCTTGTTCTTGGCGGTCTTCCACGCCTCGTCGGGGACGGGCTCGCCGTCGCGCGCCACCGCAAACGCCCCCAGCGTGGTGATGTATAGCGTCATGGTCCCTCGGTTGCCCCTGTGAGGATGGGGTCATGTTGCCTCAAGGCCGGGGCGGAAGGCAAGCGACGGCTCTGGGGCGGGGCGCGTTCCCCCTTTGGGAACGGGGGGAGCGATCGCTCGAGGCAGCACGTTCGGGCGCGCGGGGTCGCTCAGGAAACGGCCGCGCGCAACCGTTCGAGCCCGGCGGCCGCGCCCGCGGCGTGGCCGAACACGGCCGTGCCGGCCACCAGCACGTTCGCGCCGGCGTCCACCGCGCGCGGGGCGGTTTGCGGATCGATCCCGCCGTCGACCTCGAGCTCGCAGTCCAGCCCGCGCTTTTCTATCCAGCCGCGCACCTTGGCGACCTTGTCCAGCATGGCGTCGATGAACGCCTGGCCGCCGAAGCCGGGATTGACGGTCATGACCAGCGCCAGGTCGATGCCCGGCAGCACCTCGTGCAGCCAGCGCGCGGGCGTTCCGGGGTTGAGCGCGACGCCGGCGCGCAAGCCCAGCTCCTTGATCCGCTGGACGGTGCGGTGCAGGTGCGGACACGTCTCGACGTGGACGATGAGCGAGGTTGCCCCGGCCCGGGCAAACGCCTCCAGGTGCCGTTCGGGCTCCCGAATCATGAGGTGGACCTCCAACGGCAGCGCCGTGGCACGCTTGAGCGCCTCGACCACCAACGGACCCATGGTGATGTTGGGCACGAACGCCCCGTCCATCACGTCGACGTGCAGCCGGTCCGCGCCCTTCCCTTCGAGTTCGGCCACGTGGTCGCCCAGCCGCGCGAAGTCGGCCGACAGCACCGACGGGGCCAGTTTGATTGCACTTTGGCTCATCAATGCATTGTACGCGCGGGCAAGGTTGATCCCAACGCCTACCGTCCCGCCAGCGCGGCCCAGAGCGCGCCGTAGTCGCCGCTCGGGTTCCACCACAGGTAGCCGTCCACGCCCAGCTCCCGCAGCGCGCGCAGTTGGGCGCGCATGTAGGCCGTGTAGCTCATGCCCGAGGGGATGCGCATGTCGAAGGCCTGCAGGAACGGGCGCAGCGGGAGGCCGCGTTCCAGGCCGACGCCCGTGCTGCGCTTGACCACCTCGTAGGGCCGGGTTCGAAAGTAGGCCTCGTAGTGCGAGGGGTAGATCATGGGGGAGAGCTGGTCCACAAAGGGGCTCATGTGCTCGAGCAACTGGCCCACGGGGTCCTTGGCCTCGGCGTTCCAGCCCCAGAGCGTGCGGCCGAACACGTCGGCGCTCAGGTGGACGCGCTCGGCCAGCCGACCGTGGGCGCGTTCGAGGAAGCGCGTCACGTGCGCGCTGCGCTCGTGATAACGCGCGCCCCCGCCGATGTCGCGGTCGTCGGGGTAGCGGATGTAGTCGAACTGGATCTCGTCGACGCCGGCGGCGGCGGCCTCCTCGGCCACGGCCAGGTTGTATTCCACGGCGACCTCGTTCGAGGGCGAGACCCATTCGTCGGGCCGACCCAGGTGCGTTGACAGTTTGGGGTCGGAGAACACGACCAGCCGCGCGATGAAATACAACCCGTGCGCGTGCACGGTCTCGACCAGCTCGGCCAGGTCGTAGCGCGGGAGGATCGAGCCGATGCGCTCGGCCAGTGGGATTTTCGAGCCGTAGGCCAGCGTCCCGCTGTTGTCCTTGACGTCGATCACGATCGCGTTGAAACCGGCGGCCTTGCTGTTGGCGATCGTCTCGCTCAGGCGCGCGGCGTGGCCCGCGACGTTGGCGGTCAGGTACACGCCGCGCCGGTCCTCGTGCGAGGGGCGCGCGGCGGGCGCCTCGTCGGGAAGCGCGACCGCGCGCGGGGCGGGCAGCGCCTCCGCGTTCACGTCGGCCAGGACGGGCTCGGCCCAGCGCGGCGGGGTGCCCACCCAGGTCGAGGCCAGGGTGAAGGTCACCGCCCCCACGAAGGTCAACAACAAGGGAACCTTGAGCCAGCGGAACCACGGGCGCATGTTTGGCAGTGTAGCGGGCGCGTTCCGGCGGCGCGGTGATCGGCGTCTATTCGGGAGCGGCCCGCTTGTCCCCTCGCCCGGCCGCGGGGTCGGTTTGGTCGCCCGGGGGTTGCGGCGTATAATGGGGCTCCCTGGGGGAGTGATGGGGGTTTGGGCATCTGGAACAAAATCGCCGTGGTCATCTTAAGCGGCCTGGTCGCGACCCTCGGGACGTTCCCGCTCTGGGCGCGCGTTGGAACCGTCCTGGTCGCCGCTGGGGCCACCGTCTACCTGATCCATCGCGAGCGCGCCGGCTTCCGCCGCGAGTTCGTCAAGGGCAACCTGCTCTACCTGTTGCCCGGGCACGTCGCGCTGCTGTTCGGGGTCAGCGTGGCCGGGGGCGCGCCGGCGCTCTGGTGGGCCTGGCTCGCGCTGATCGCGGCCACGGTCGCCTTCGACCGGGCCGCGCACAGCGCGCTTGCCTTCGAGGCGCAAAAGCGCGTCGTCATGGCGCTCTACGCGCTCATCTGGGCAGACATCCTGTTCTTGATCGAGCGGCTCGTGCGGCTGGGCGGCAAGCTCGAGAGCGGCGGGGCGCTGCTCTTGACGGCGGGCGTCGCCGTCTTCGGGGTTGCTTATATCGGCTTGGCCCTGTACCGTTTTGGTAAACTTCATCCCGCAAACGAGTGAGGTCTCCGCATGGAATTCATCCCGTCTATTCTGTTTCTGCTCGTGTTCATGGGTATCTTTTACTTCCTGCTCATTCGGCCCCAGAAGAAACGGCAGGAACAGCACCGCCAGCTGGTGGGCTCCCTCAAACGGGGGGACGCCGTGGTGAGCGCGGGCGGCATCTGCGGGGAGATCAAGAAGGTGGACAAGGAGCACGTGTTGATGGAGACCGAGGGCGGCACGACCCTGAGGATCCTGCGGGATTCGATCGTGGAAAGGAAATGAGTTTATGAGCCGAAAACAGCACCGGGATCGGATGCAGAATTGGTTGAGCCTGCTGATCATCATTGCGGTGATCGGGGTGTCGCTCTTTTTCCTCTACCCGCCCGAGGAGCGCATCAAGCTGGGCCTCGACCTGCAGGGCGGCGTCGAGACCATCCTGCAGGCGCAGGTTTCGCAGAACGCAACGACCGCCGAAGCCGAGGACACCGTCGAGCGCATCATCACGATCCTGGACAACCGCGTCAACGAGTTCGGCCTCTCGAACACGACGATCACCAAGCTGGGCGCGGACCGCATCCTGGTCCAGATGCCCGGCACCGAGAACCCGGCCGAGGCCCGCTCGCTCATCGGCCAGACCGCGCTGCTGGAGTTCAAAGACGTGCTCGAGGTGGGCGCGGGGCCCGACGACGAGCTCCGCCCCGGCTCGCCGCTGGAGGAGTTGCTCTACGACGAGCAGGGCGTCCCCTACCTGGTCGAGGTCGATCCCGTGCTGACCGGCGCGGCGCTGGCCGACGCCAGCATGCAGGTGAACTCGGGCCAGCAGGTCTCGCTGCATCAGCAGGGGCGCTATTACATCCAGCTTCGCTTCAACGACCAGGGCGGGATCGACTTCGCCACAGCCATCAACTCGCTCGAGACCAACGACCAGCTGGCCATCGTGCTGGACGGCGTGGTGCAGAGCGCGCCGGCCATCACGCAGGGCATCAAGGACGCGGCCCGCAACCAGCGCGCCGTCTACGACGCCACCATCACGGGCGACTTCACGCTGGAGGAGGCGCGCCAGATCGCCATCGTGCTGCGCGCCGGCGCCCTGCCCGTGGACGTCGAGATCATCCAGGAGCACACCGTGGGGCCCACGCTGGGACGGGACGCCATCCAGCGCGGTCAGTTCACCATCCTGATCGGCTTCGGCCTCGTGCTGGTCTACATGCTGCTGACCTACCGGCTCTGGGGGATCGTGGCCGACTTCGTGCTGCTGCTCAACATGCTGATCATTTTCGGGGCGCTCTCGATCTTCCAGGCCGCGCTCACGCTGCCCGGCATCGCCGGGTTGCTGCTCACCATCGGCATGAGCGTGGACGCCAACGTGATCATCTTCGAGCGGGTCAAGGAGGAGCGGCGCGCGGGCAAGACCCCGCAGGCCGCGCTGCGCGACGGCTTCGCCAAGTCGCTCTCCACCGTGCTCGACGCCAACATCACCACGCTGGCGGCCGCGGCCATCCTGTTCACGGTGGGCACGGGGCCGATCCGGGGCTTTGCGATCACGCTGGGACTGGGCATCCTGGGCAGCCTGTTCTGCGCCCTGTTCGTCACGCGCTTCCTGCTGGACGCGACCGGCCTGGGCCGGCGCGCGCCCGGCAAGCTCGACACCGCCGGCGCGGCGCCGCAGACGTCTTAAGAGGGAGACCGAGCGCGTGAAAGATTGGGCTGAGGAGGGGTGCCGTTTGCCCGTGCGAGCGTTCACCCTCACCCTAGTAGACGGCCACAGTGGTTCTTGGGTGTAGGGGCGCGCTTCATCGCGCCCGTGGGCACGCGCTTTGGCCGCCCGTGAAGTCTATCTGGTCATGAACCGGACGTGTAGGCCGGGTCCCATGAATGGGACCCCTACACAGTAAAAACAGCGTGGCCATCTACTAGCCTTCTCCCATCCAGGGAGAGGGGATGCAAGGTCCGCCTAAGGTTTTCCCCAAAACAAGGTCACGTACCCGAACAGCCGCGCTTCCACGCGTTCGATCCCGACGCCCGACCCGCGCACGATTTGGGCCATATCGCGGTTGGGGTGGCAGGCCCACTCGTTCCAGTGGCCGGGGGCACGGCGGTCGAGCCAGCGGTTGAGCCAGCGCAGTCTCCCGCGGCCGTGTTCCAGCAGCAGCAAATGCCCCTCGGGCTTGCAGACGCGGCGCAGCTCGTGCAGCACGGCGCTTGGATCCGCAGGGCTGCAGAGCGTGAGCGCGCTCACGACGGTGTCGAAGCTGCGGTCGGGAAAGGGAAGCGCCGCCGCGTCCAACAGGTTGAGGTGGACGTCCAATTCGAGCGCGTCGGCGCGCGCCTGGGCGCGTTGCAGCATCCCCTCCGACAGGTCCACGCCGAACAGCCGCACGCCTTCCGGGTAGTGCGGGAAGTTGAGCCCCGTGCCCACGCCCACCTCCAGCACGGTCCCGCGCGCGTCGCGCAGCAGGCGGCGCCGCAGCCGGCGCAGCGCGAGCCACTCGCCGGGGCGTACGTAGCGGTCGTAGTCGGGCGCGGTCTCGTCGAAGCGCGCCCGCACGTGCTCGGCGCTCGGCTCTACCACGTGATCCTCCGGTAGACGCCGAGCAACAGCTCGCTTAAGCCGTCCAAATCGTCCAGGATGACGGCGCGGCCGCCGTAGGTGAGCTTGACCTGCGCCGGGGCGTGCGGGTCGCAGATGACGCCGAACACCTTGATCCCCTGGGCGCGGGCTTCCTGCACGGCGCGCTTCGTGTCGGCCAGGGCGTAGCGCTGGTGGTAGCCGTGGTCCCACGGCTTGCCGTCGGTGATGTGCAGCAGCAGCTTGGTGCGCGCGGGCCGCGTCTTGAGCCGTTGGGTCACGTGCCGCAGCGCGCAGCCGTCGCGGTTCTGCGACAGGGGCTGGAGCGCCTCCAGGCGCCGGCCCACGGCGGGCGCCCAGGGCTCCTCGAACCCCTTGAGGCAGTAGCAATCCACTTGGGCGCGCCCGTCGCCGGAGTAGGCAAAGAGCGCGTACTCGTCGCGCAGCGCCTCGAGCGCCTCGCACAGGTAGCCCAGCGCCTCGCGCTCGACCTCGATGACGGGCGCGCCGCCCGGGGTGAGGCGCGCGGTGGAGTCGCTCTGATCCAACAAGACGGCCGCGCACAGGTCGCGCCGGCGCCGCAGGCGCTGGGTGTAGAGTTTCTCGGGCAGCGGCTGGCCCGCGCGGCGGTCCACCATCCCCTCGACCCAGGTCTCCAGGTCGAGCTCGTCGCCCTCGAGCTGGCGCCGCTGGCGGGCCCAGTCCTCCTCGGCCATCCACTCGAAGGCGCGCCGGATCTGGGCCGTGCGGTGCGCCTCGCCCTGGCGCCAGAGGTCGGCTTCGGCGGGCGGGTGCTCGTGCAGCGCGCACCACGCCGGCAGGTAGCGCCCGGCCCGGAAGTCCCACTCGTCGTAGCGGAAGCCCCCGTTGGCGCGCACGCCGTCGTCCTCCTCCGGGCCGTGCTCGAGCTCGTCCTCCTCGCCGGGGCCGTGGGCGGGCAGGCGGCGCCACTCGCGCGCGCTTCGTTGCGACGGGGCCGGGGCGCTCAGATGAAGCGCCGGCTCGCCGGGGAAGAGCCCCGGCTCCGGCGGAGCGGTGAGGGGCGGCTCGTCGAACAGCCCCTCCAGCCAGCGGTAAGCGCGCTCGCCCAGCGCCCACGCGTCCTCGGCGGTCGCGCCCGCCTCGCGCAGCGCCTCGGCGTCCGCCGCCAGCGTCCCGAGCGCCTCGCGCCAGGCGGGGGGCACCGGCGCGCCCGCGCGGTCCCAGTGGAGCGTCTGCACCAGCGCCTCCAAAAAGCCCGCGCGCCCGGCGAGCGGGCCGGCGCGAAAGGCCCACTCCAGCGCCAGCAGGCGCGCCCGCTCGGTGCGAAAGCCCGGGTACTGCGCGCAGAGCCAAGCCTCGACGCGCACGTCCTCGAACAGGTGGAACAGCCCCTCGGCCAGATGCGGGTCGGCCAGCGCGCGGGCGCGCGCGCCGAGCGCGGCGTGCCCGGCCTGGAGCGTCTCGGCGCCGTCGAGCGCGTAGGTGCCGGCCTCGCGGTGGCCCAACTCGTGCGTGAGCAGCCACTTGTAGAGCCAGAAGCTCGGGTCGGCGGCGTGCGGCCGCTCGACGCTCGGGTAGGCATACAGCCGGTCGGGCAGGCTCACGACGGGCTCGGCCTCCAGCACGGCCGGCGCGCGGTCCAGCTCGCGGAAGCGCAGCCTGAGCCCGGAGCCCGTGAGCGCCTCGGCGTAGAAACCCAACACGCGCTCGACCTCGTGGGCCGAGAAACCCGCCTTGAGCCCGTGCAGCGCTGCCCGCGCGCGCTCGGAGTCGCCCGAGAAGTAGGCGCGCGGCGCCTCCTGGCTCAGGCCGAAGTGGAACCAGCGCCAGCCCTGCTCGGGCGCGAGCGCGCTGGCGGCTTCGTAAAGCGGGGGGAGCAGCGCCTCGTCCGCGCCCAGGCGTTCGAACAGCGCGCGCGCCTGCCGCAGGAAGGCCGGCGCCTGGCCGGCGTCCAGGCGGGGCTCTCCCTCGCTCAGCGTCTTGAGCAGCGCGTAGGCGAAGTCCGGCTCGCGCTCGGCCAGCGCGGCCACCGGCGCTTGCGCCTCGGCGGCGCGCGTGGCGGGGTAGCGCTGGGTGACCCGGCGCCAGAGCCGGCGAAACGGGGTGTCGGTCGTCATGGTCAGCCGAAGTAGTTCTTGGCGACCTCCAGCAGCGAGCGCTGCAGGTCGCGGTCGTCGGTGAGCGGTTGCACCAGGGCGGTCTCGCAGGCGGCCAGCGGCGGGATGTCAGCGCCCATGAGCTTGCCGGCGTAGATCAGCAGGCGCGTGCTCAGCTCGTCCTCGAGTCCCTGGCCGGCCAGGTTGCGCACCTTGCCGCCCAGGTAGACGAGTTTGCGCGCGATCGCAAAGTCGATGCCTGCCTCGTGGGCCACGATCTCGGTCTCCTTCTCGGGCGGCGGGAAGCCGAACTCGATGCTCACGAAGCGCTGGCGCGTGCTCGGCTTCAATTCCTTGCGCACGCTCTGGTAACCGGGGTTGTAGCTCAGCACCAGGCAAAAGCCGGGAGCGGCCTGGAACTGCGCGCCGAGCTTGTCGATCGGGAGCACGCGGCGGTGGTCCGTGAGCGGGTGGATGAGCACGACGGTGTCGTTGCGCGCCTCGACGATCTCGTCCAAGTAGGTGATCGCGCCCGTGCGCACCCCTTGGGTGAGCGGGCCGTCCTGCCACACGGTCTCGTCATTCTTGATCAGGTAGCGCCCGACCAGGTCCGAGCCCGACAGATCCTCGTTGCAGGCCACCGTGATCAGGGGGCGGCCCAGGCGCCAGCTCATGTGCTCGACGAAGCGCGTCTTGCCGCAGCCGGTGGGCCCCTTGAGCAGGACGGGCAGCCGGGCATCGTAGGCCGCCTCGAACAGCTCGATCTCGCTGGGCCGCTCGTTGAGCGGGACGTAATAGGGTTCGACCCCGGTCCGGCCTTGGGGCGCGGTTTCGGTCGATGCCATGGGGCTCCTCTCGCTGCGTCGTTCGAGGCATTATAACGCGCGCGGCGGGACTCAGCTACGCAAACGCCGATGAATTCGCGTGAATCGTGCTGTAACAGGCCCAAAACGCCTCCGCCCCCAGCCCGGCCTGTGGCGGGGCGAACGCGCTTGCAAATACGCGCGGAAACGCGTATTCTAACGGCACGAGAGGGACATTTCCCTACACGACTAGCGGGCGCCGGGCGCCCGCGTACCGACGAGCCCCAGGAGGAGCGAGGGAGGGAAACATGAGCCAAGTCGAACGCGTCTTCATCGAAGACGAGATGAAGCAATCGTACATCAACTACGCCATGAGCGTGATCCGCGGGCGGGCCATCCCCGACGTGCGGGACGGGCTCAAGCCCGTGCAGCGCCGCGTGCTCTACGGCATGAACGAGCTCGGGCTCGCCCCCAACCGCGCGCACCGCAAGAGCGCCCGCGTGGTGGGTGATGTCATGGGCAAATACCACCCGCACGGCGACCAGGCCATCTACGACACGCTCGCTCACATGGCGCAGGATTTCTCGTTCCGCTACATGCTGGTCGACGGCCAGGGCAACTTCGGCTCCATCGACGGCGACCCGCCGGCGGCCATGCGCTACACCGAGTGCCGCCTGGGCGCGATCAGCGAGGAGCTGCTGAGCGAGATCGGCGAGCAGA